>NYZB01000016.1 GCA_002687015.1 Deltaproteobacteria bacterium | reverse complement strand
GCGCCAGCCGCGTAGGCGACACGCTGTCCACGCGCTGCGCGGGCCACCCTGTCCCGGCCGAGCCATTCTGAGGAATGAACCCCGCCCCGCCGCGCGTCATAGAAAGAAGCGAAGCGGGCTCACATCCGAAGAACGGATCGAAAGACAAGCAGGGAGAGAAGGTCCCTGCCTGCGGCGGCTCAGCGCGCCCGGCCCTCTCGCCAGGCCTGGATCAGCTTCTCGTAGCGCACGGTCTGTCCGGGCGGCTTCTCGCTCGCGAGTGCGGCCTTGGGCGCGCCGGGCTTTGCGAGCCACGTCGCGGGATCCACTTTCGGGGCGAGGGCCGGGCCGCATTCGCCCTGCACCCCAGCCCGCTCGAGTCGCTGAAGCACGCGATCCTGCTGGGCCGCCAGGGAATCCAGGGCCTCCTGGGCGGTCCGTTCGCCGGAGACCGCCTCGGCGACGTTCTGCCACCAGAGCTGGGCCAGCTTCGGGTAGTCCGGCACGTTCGTCCCCGTCGGAGTCCAGGCGAGGCGGGCCGGGCTCCGGTAGAACTCGACGAGGCCGCCCAGGCGGGGAGCCGCCTCGGTCATGGCCTCCGAGGCGAGATCCGATTCGCGGATCGGAGTGAGGCCGACCAGGGTCTTCTTCAGGGAGACCGACTTCGAGACGACGAACTGGGCATACAGCCAGGCAGCCTGGCGGCGCGGAAGCGGTGTGCTGTGGAGGAGGGTCCAGGCTCCGGCGTCCTGGTAGCCGAGCTTCATGCCCTCCTCCCAATACGGGCCGTGGGGGGAGGGCGCCATGCGCCATTTCGGCGTGCCGTCGGCGTTCATCACGGCGATGCCGGGAGCCGTCATGTCCGCCGTGAAGGTCGTGTACCAGAAGATCTGCTGCGCGACGTGGCCCTGGGCGGGCACCGGGCCGGCCTCGGAGAAGGTCATGCCCGCGGCCTCGGCCGGCGCGTACTGCTTGAGCCAGTCGATGTAGCGCGTGAGTGCGAAGACCGCGGCAGGGCCGTTCGTGGCACCGCCGCGGGCGACGCTCGAACCGACGGGTCTGCACCCCTCGACGCGGATGCCCCACTCGTCGACGGGCTTGCCATTCGGGATGCCCCGGTCCCCGGCCCCGGCCATGGAGAGCCAGGCATCGGTGAAGCGCCAGCCCAGGGAGGGGTCCTTCTTGCCGTAGTCCATGTGGCCGTACACGCGGTTGCCGTCGATCTCCTTCACGTGGACCGTGAAGAACTCGGCGATGTCCTGGTAGGCGGACCAGTTGACGGGCACGCCCAGCTCGTAGCCGTAGCGCTCGCGAAAGCGCGCGCGCAGGCCCTCGCGCTGGAACCAGTCGTGCCGGAACCAGTAGAGGTTCGCGAACTGCTGGTCCGGGAGCTGGTAGAGCCTGCCGTCGGGGCCGGTTCCGAAGCTCTTGCCGATGAAGTCGTCGACGTCGAGGCCCGGGTTCGTGACCGCCTTGCCCTCGCCGGCCATGAAGTCCGAGAGGGCGATCACCCTTCCATAGCGGAAATGGGTGCCGATCAGGTCGGTGTCGTTCACGTAGGCGTCGTAGATGTTGCGACCGGACTGCATCTGGGTCTGTAGCTTTTCGATCACGTCGCCTTCCTGGATCAGGTCGTGGTTCACCCGAATGCCGGTGATCTCGGCGAAGGCGCGGGCGAGGGTCCTGGCCTCGTACTCGTGGGTGGTGATCGTCTCGGAGACGACGTTGATCTCCATGCCGCGGAAGGGAGCGGCCGCCCGGGTGAACCAGGTGAGCTCGGCGAGCTGCTGCTCGCGGCTCAGGGTGGAGGGCTTGAACTCCTCGTCCACCCACTTCTCCGCGGCGGCCGCGAAGCCCTGGGCGGAGATCGGGGCCGCGAGGAGGACGAGCAGGATCGAGAGAAGGCGATGTCGCATGGGAACCCCTATCCGAGTCGGAGGACGGATACCAGAAGCAGGACCGACAGGCCCAGGGCGATCCAGAGGCTGAAAGGCGTGAGCGCGAGCCAGGCCAGGTGGAGGAAGGCACTGGCCAGGAGCCCCACGAAGAGCCGGTCGCCACGGGTCGTGGGGATGGGCAGCAAGCCTCGGCGCAGCCGGGTCGGTGACAGGTGCTGCCAGAAGGTCATTCCCAGCAGCAACGCGGCGATACCGAGGAAGAAGACCGCGGTGGGAAGGGTCCAGGCCATCCACTCCAGGTCCATCAGACCCGCCCCAGGGCCAGGCCCTTGGCCAGATGGTGCCTCACGAACCAGATGACGAGCGCTCCGGGCAGGATCGTCAGCACGCCGGCCGCCGAGAGGAGCCCCCAATCCAGACCCGCGGCACTCACGGTTCGCGTCATCACGGCGGCGATGGGTTTGGCGTGAACCGTCGTGAGGGTGCGCGCCAGCAGCAGCTCGACCCAGCTGAACATGAAGCAGAAGAAGGCGGTGACGCCGACCCCGGCGCGGATCGTGGGCAGGAAGATCGTCACGAAGAAGCGCGGGAAGCGGTAGCCATCGAGGTGCGCCATCTCGTCGATCTCGCGGGGCACGCCGGACATGAAGCCCTCGAGGATCCAGACGGCGAGGGGAACGTTGAAGAGGCAGTGCGCCAGGGCCACGGCCAGGTGCGTGTCGATCAGGCCGAAGGTCGAGTAGAGCTGGAAGAAGGGCAGCAGGAAGACCGCCGGCGGTGCCATGCGATTGGTCAGCAGCCAGAAGAAGAGATGCCGATCCCCGAGGAAGCGATAGCGGGAGAAGGCGTAGGCTGCGGGAAGGGCCACGGCCAGCGAGAGCAGGGTGTTGATGCCCACGTAGGCCAGGGAGTTCAGGTAGCCCGAGTACCAGGAGGGATCGCTGACGATCGTTGCGTAGTTGTCCAGGGTGGGGACGAGGGGAAGCAGCTGGAAGCTGCCCAGGATGTCGGCGTTGTGGCGCAGCGACATGTTCAGCATCCAGTAGATGGGCAGGAGCAGGAATCCGAAGTAGATCCCGAGTCCCACGTGCCGCTTGTGGAGGGTCATCGCTCCTCCCCCGCCGTCAGCACCGTGAAGAAGACGAAGCAGAGCGCCAGGATCACCAGGAAGTAGATCAGGGAGAAGGCGGCGGCCGGGCCCAGGTCGAACTGGCCGACGGCCATCCTGGCCAGGTACTGGGAGAGGAAGGTGGTGGCATTGCCCGGCCCGCCGCCGGTCAACACGAAGGGCTCGGTGTAGATGACGAAGCTGTCCATCAGGCGCAGCAGCAGGGCGATGGTGAGGACCCCGCGCAGCCTCGGGAGCTGGATGTGGTGGAAGACGCCGAAGGCACCGGCGCCGTCGATCTGCGCGGCCTGGTAGTAGGCCTCCGGGATGGCGCGCAGACCCGCATAGGCGAGCAGGGCGACCAGCGAGGTCCAGTGCCAGACGTCCATGACCAGCAAGGTGAGCCAGGCGTCGGCCGGGTTCTGGGCGTAGTTGTAGTCGATGCCCAGCGCGTGCACGAAGGCCCCGCCGAGGCCGATGTCCGCCCGGCCGAAGATCTGCCAGATCGTGCCCACCACGTTCCAGGGGATCAGGAGGGGGAGGGCCAGGATCACGAGGCAGGCCGAGACTCCCGCGCCCCGCGTGGGCATGGCCAGCGCGATGGCCACGCCGAGGGGAAGCTCGATCGAGAGCACCGAAGCGGTGAAGCCGAGCTGGCGAGCGAAGGCCGAGTGCAGCCTCTCGTCGTGGAGGATCTCGCGAAACCACTCGGCTCCGACGAAGACGCGCTGGCCCGGGCCGAAGATGTCCTGCACCGAGTAGTTGACGACGGTCATCAGGGGGATCAGGGCCGAGAAGGCGACCACCGCCAGCACGGGCAGGACCAGCCACCAGGCGCGCGGGTTCTCCGTGCGCTTCACGACACGAGCTTCCCTTCCCGGTAGAGGCAGATCCGCTCCGGCGGGAAGTGGAGGTGAGCTCTCTCGCTCGGCAGTGTGGCTCCATCCGGAACCCGCACCTTGAGGGATCTCCCGGCCAGCAGGGCGGTCACGATCCGGTGGTCTCCGAGCTCCGCAACCGCCTGGACGCGCACCGGCACCGTTTCGGCTGCGGGGTCGGTGCGGAGCTCCAGGTACTCGGGCCGGACACCCAGCTCGAGGGTGCCTCGGCTCCCAGCGGCCCGGTCCGCTGCGGCGCCGAGCGGGATGCGCAGGTCGTCGACGACGGCCGCGCGACCCTCCAGGTGGCAGGGCAGGAGGTTCATCCCCGGACTGCCGATGAAGTGACCGACGAAGCGATGGGCTGGGGTCTCGAAGAGCTCCCGGGGCGTCCCCACCTGGAGGATGCGGCCGGCATCCATCACCACGACCAGGTCGGCGAAGGTGAGAGCCTCGGTCTGGTCGTGGGTGACGTAGACCAGGGTCAGCGCCGATTCGGCATGCACCCGCTTCAGCTTCTGGCGGATCTCCCAGCGGCGCCCCGGGTCGATCACGGTCAGGGGCTCGTCGAGGAGGAGAGCCGCGGCGTCGGGGCGCACGAGCCCGCGGGCCAGGCTCACCGTCTGCCGGAGAGAGGCCGAGAGACCCCGCGCGCGGCGCGGAAGCAGAGCCGTCAGATCGAGAAGCTCCGCCACCTCCCGCACCCGCGCTCGCCGCTCCGCCTCGGGCACGCCCCGATTGCGGAGGGGGAAGTCCAGGTTGCCCTCGACGGTCATCGAGTCGTAGACCACCGGGAACTGGAAGACCTGGGTGATGTGCCGCTCCCGGGGCGGAAGCGGCGTCACGTCCCGACCGTCGATGGTGACCCGCCCCCGGGTCGGCTGGAGGAGCCCCGAGACCACCTTGAGCAGCGTCGTCTTGCCGCAGCCCGAAGGCCCGAGCACGGCCACGGCCGTGCCGTCTTCGAATCGATGGGACAGACCGTCCAGGGCCCACTCCGGATCGGCGCCCGCCTCGGCCCCGTAGTGATGGGCCACGCCCTCGAGCTCGATCGCCGCCATCAGTCGCCGGGTGCGGCGACCAGGGCGCCGTCCTCCGCGAAGGCGTAGACCCTGCGCGCATCGAGGAAGATCTGGAGTCGCTCGCCCAGCGCATGGGGCCAGGTGCCCGTCTGGTGCGCGATGCAGGCCGTCCCGCCTTCGATCTCGAGGCGCAGATGGAGGAAGGTCTCGGAGCCGCTCAGCTCGGCGAGCTCGACCTGGGCTTCGAGCGCAAGATCGACGGGGCTGCGGCGTTCGAGGGAGAGGTGGTGGGGTCGCACGCCGATGCGGTAGGCGCCCCGGCCCAGTGGGGCGAGGTGCGGGGCTGCCGCCACCGAGTGCGCGCCGACCCTTAGCCTTCCCTCTTCGCATCGACCGGGAATCAGGTTCATCGGCGGCACGCTGGTCAGCTCTCCGACCCGAGCGCTCTCCGGACGACGGTAGACCTCGAGGGCGTCGCCTTGCTGCTGCACGCGACCGCAATCGAGCACCACCGTGCGGCCGCCCAGGGCCAGGGCCTCGGCCGGGTCACTCGTGGCATACGCGATCGTCGCGTCGCCCCGGGCGAAGAGGCTACGGAGCTCCTCGCGGAGCTCTTCGCGCAGCTTGTAGTCGAGGTTCGCGAGTGGCTCGTCGAGCAAGAGCAGGCCGCCGGGGCGGGCCAGGGCACGCGCGAGCGCCGTGCGCTGCTGCTGGCCGCCCGAGAGCTCGTCCGGCCGGCGCTGCAGGAGGGAGTCGATGTGGAGGAGGCGCGTCACCTCCTGGACCCGCGCCTCGGTCTCGGCGGCGCTCCACCCGCTCTGGCGGAGCGGAGCGGCGACATTCTCGAAGACCTTACGGCCCGGGTAGTTCACGAACTTCTGGTGCACGAACCCCACGTTGCGCTCGCGGGGAGGGACCCGCTGCAGCTCCCGCCCGTCGAGGAGGACCTGGCCCGCGCTCGGAGCTTCCAGGCCCGCCATCCATCGCAGCAGCGTGGTCTTGCCGGCCCCGACCGGCCCCAGCAGGACCGTCAGCGAGCCCTTCGGAAGCTCGAGGTCGATGGCCTCGAGGTGGGTCTCGCCGTCCAGACCCCGCTGCCCCACCGACTCCAGGACGAGGGTCAAAGGGTGGCCCCGACGAGGCTCACGATCCGATCCCCCGATGCGGCGCCCACGTCACGACGAGGCAGCATACCCTCGATTCGTCCAGCGCGGCGGGCGAACCGGAGCTTCGGTCCGCCGCGGAGCTGACCTACCCTTCGTGCGTGAACCGGATCGGCTCGGCAGCGGTTGCCGTTCTTCTCCTCGGGCTCGCCGTGGGTTGTGGCGAGCCCGCCGCCGAGGCGCCCACTGGCGGGGAGGGCGCTTCGCCGGAGCTGTGGAAGGACCCCGACCCCCGCCTGGCGCGGCTCCTGGTGCGCGGCCTGGGCGATCCGCTGGATCGCGAGCCGCCGATCATCCGCGTGCTGGTCAGCTACGACGCCTCGAACTACTTCGTCGACTCGGGACGGCAGTGCGGCCTCGAGTACGAGCTGATGACGGGCTTCGAGGAGTTTCTCGCCGAGCGCTCCGAGCGCGTGATTCCGCCCCGCCTGGTGTACATCGCACTGCCCTTCCAGCAGCTCATCCAGGCGGTGGCGGAGGGTCGCGGCGACCTGGCCGCCGCCGGTCTCACGATCACCGAAGAGCGTCGGCGCCGGGTCGACTTTGCGCGGCCCTATCGCAGGGGGGTCCGGGAGGTCCTGGTGCGCCATCGCGGAGCGGAACCGATCGGGACGGCCCGCGATCTCTCGGGGCGCAGCGTCCAGGTGGTGCGGGCCAGCAGCTACGCCTCCCATCTGGCCCGGCTCAACCGGGAGCTCGAACGGGAAGGCCTCGCGCCCGTGCGGATCGAGCAGGCCGATCGGCGTTTCCAGACCGAGGACCTGCTGCAGATGGTCCATGCGGGCATCTTCTCCTACACGGTTGCCGACGATCACATCGCCCTGGCCTGGGCGGAGGTCCTGGAGGGCATCGTCGTCGAGGCGGCCAGCATCAACGAGGGCGGCGAGCTGGCCTGGGCGCTCCGCAAGGACAACCACCGGCTTCGAGAAGCCCTGGACGCCTACGCGCGCAGCCGGCGCCAGGGAACCTTCGAGCACAACCTGCTCTTCCGTCGCTACTACGACTCGACCCGGTGGATCCGGAACCCGGCGGACTCGATCACCCGCGGCCGCCTGGCCCGGCTGCGGCCCCTGCTCGAGCGCTACGCGGCGAAGTATCGCCTCGACTGGCTGGCGCTCGCCGCGATTGCGTATCAGGAATCGGGCTTCGACTCGCAGGCCCGCAGCACGGCCGGCGCGGTGGGGATCATGCAGGTGATGCCGGCGACGGCTCGTGACGCCAACGTCGCAATCCTGGACGCCGGAGCGGACGACGAGGCGAACATCCATGCCGGCGCCCGGTACCTGGCCTTCCTGCGCAACCGCTACTTCTCCGACGAGTCGATCAGCCCGGCGGCCCGCTTCGACTTCACGGTGGCGGCCTACAACGCGGGCCCGGCCCGTGTGGCCCAGCTTCGCCGGACGGCCGGGCGAGAGGGGCTCGACCCCAATCGCTGGTTCGGGCACGTCGAGCACGTGGCCCGGCGCGTGATCGGCCGCGAGACGGTCGAGTACGTGGCGAACGTCAACAAGTACTACATCGCCTTCCGCTCGCTGGAAGCGCAGCTGGACATGAGACGAGGAGGCTGATCCACCTCACCCGGATTCCCGGGGACGGGGAGCGGCCAGGGCCGGAAGCAGCACCAGGGCTCCGAATGCCGCGACGAGGGTTCCGAAGATCACGGCTCCGCCGAAGCGCCGGGTCGGAGGAAAGACCGACAGGGTGAAGATCGCGAAGCCGCTGATGACGAGGCCGGTGCTGATCAGGATGGGTGTGGCCTGCTCGCGACGGGCCGCCACCCAATGAGCCCATGTGATCACGGCACCGTCCGCGCGACGACGGACGGCCAGCACCAGGTGGATCATCGCATCGGCGGCCATTCCGATGCAGACGTTCGAGGCGGGAGAGGAGATCACGTCGACGGGGGTGCCCGTGAGACCCAGGCCGCCCAGGGTCGCGAGGGGAGCCAGGGCGATCGCGGCGACCATGGCCCCGCTCGTCGTCAGCGAGCGCGATGCGGCGAGGCCGACGACCAGGAAGAGCGCGAGAAGGGCGAGCAGACCCGAGACCAGGCTCGTTCGCACCATGGCGCCCAGATGGCCCTGGAGGTAGTAGAGCCCCCCGATGGCCGTCACGTCGAAGCCGCTCGAGCGCGCAAGCGAGCGCAGCTCCTGGACCACCGCGAGACGCGGTGCTTCCAGCCCCGCCTCGCGCATGGTGAGCATGAACTGCGCGTGGCGCCGGTCCGGCGTCACGAAGGTGTCGCCGATCCGCCCGAGGGAGGCACGGCCCAGCAGGTCGACGATCCAGTCGAGCGGGAGCAGACGCCCGATGATCGGGACGCGCTGACCTTCGCGGATCAGGATCGGCAGAGAGAGGGCTCCACCGACGGCCTCGTGACCCTCCAGCTTCTGGTGGAGCTCCCACTGGCGTTCGAGGACTTCCCTCCCCTTGAAGACCCCTCCTTCCGCATCGGTGATCACGAGGGAGAGCGGGCTGCTGCCGAGGGTCTGGTCCACGTACTCGAGACCGTCCCGCAGGGGTTGACCGGGCTGGAAGTAGGCGAGCAGAGAGGGATCCGTCTGGAGCTGCGCGAGGCCCGCGCCCAGCCCCAGGCAGGCCACGCTTCCCAACGTGGCCGCAGCGACGAGCCGGCGGCGGACGGGCTCCATGGCGGCGGGTGCCTCCCTGCCTTTGGCTCTCCTCCGCGCAAGGCCGCGCGCGTGACCGACCATGAAGGGCGGAAAGAGGAGGTAGGCTGCCAGCAGGGCGCCGGCCGTCCCGACCGAGCCCGAGAGGCCCAGGTCCTGCAGCGGCTGAGCCGGAACGAAGAGCAGGCTCGCGAAGCCCAGCAAGGTGGTGGCGGCGCACCACACCGATGCGGAGAGGGTCGTGCGCAGCGCCGCGACCACCCGCCGGGCCGCGCTGCCCTGCCGAGTGGAGCGCAGGTTGGCCGTCAGGAAGACGACGTGAGAGAGCGTGATCACGGTGATGATCGTCGCCAGGTTCGCGGTCAGGATGCCGATGCTTCCGCCGAAGGCGACCTGGCCGAGCAATGTGGAGAGCACCGCGCCGCCGACGGCTGCGGCCGCGCCCGCAAGGATCCAGAGCGAGCGGAAGATCGCCAGGACCAACAGCGCAAAGACGCCGAAGGAGGCCACCGTGAAGGTCCGCAGGTCCTCCACGAGGCGGTGGCGAATCTGCTCCACCACATAGGGTGCGCCGGAGAGCATCACGCCGAAGTCCGCGCTGCGAAGCCGATCGGCCACCGCCTCCACGCGGGGCACTACCCTCGGCCCGGAGCCGGCGGTGTGAAAGGCGATCATCAGGGTCGCGGCGTCGGCCTTCCCGAGCAGGAGCCGACTCCAGAGCGGGCTCTTGCGTGCAGTCGCGAGGTCTCCCGGGCCGCGGCTGAGGCTCTGGACACTGAGCACCTCCGGAATGGCGGCCACGCCGGCGCTCAACGCCTCGACCTTCTCGAGGTACCCCTTGGAGGCGATGTCCGGTGAGCGCATGGCGAGGACCAGCATCTCGTTCGAGCCCGCGAAATGCTCCCAGATCCACAAGCTCTCTTGCATCGCCGGATCGCCGGGCGCGAAGAAGAAGCTGGAGCTCACCTGGGGTGTGAGGTCGACGTAGCGCGTGAACACCCCTCCCAGGGCAGCCAGGGCCATGAGGGGAAGCACGAAGGAAGCCGCGGCGAGGCGATTCATCCGGATGCCATCTCCACGGGTCGTTCCTTCCTCCACGCTCGGTACCGGTAGCGGAGCGTCGATCATCCGGCATCTGTCCGCCAGGCTGACGGCGGCGGCCTTTCTCTTGAGGGCCGCTTCGCTTCTTTCTCTGACGCGCGGCGGGGCGGGGTTCATTCCTCAGAATGGCTCGGCCGGGGCAGGGTGGCCCGCGCAGCGGCGTGGACAGCGTGTTGCCTACGCGGCTTTCGCCGCAGGCGACCTTGCTGACGACGACCAGGTAGCCTGCCTGCGCTTTATTT
>NYZB01000015.1 GCA_002687015.1 Deltaproteobacteria bacterium | reverse complement strand
GTCGGCCGCCGCCTCGTAGGCCGTGATCGCCCGGTCCTGCTCCCCCAGCCGGTCGCGCGCGATCGCTCCGATGCGCAGCCAGGCCTCCTGGCGCCGCTCCGGCTCATTCTCGCCGAGCACCGAGACCTCGCTCTCGTAGAGATCCGCGGCGCCCCGCCAATCTTCCATGGTTTCGAACAAGGCCTGCAGCGAACGCAGCGAGATCCGGTCGGTGGGATCGGCTTCCAGAGCGGCTGCGAAAGCGCGGCTCGCGCGGGTGGTCGAGTCGAGCTCGCGCCAGGTGATCTCACCGAGGCTGCGGTACAGCGCGGCGCGCTCCGGCGCATCGGCATCCGTGCGCAGGGCCAGCTCGCGCTCGAGGGTGTCGGCCACCTCCTCGGTGCGGCCGAGCCGAGAGGCGCAATCGCGCAATCCGCGGAGGGCCTCGAGGTGCGAGGGATCGAGCTCCAGGACCCGTTGATAGGCTCGCGCCGCACCGGACAGGCGATGCAGCCGCTCGTGGCGGAGGCGAGCGAGCTCCAGCCAGGCCGGGGCCTGGCCCTCGTCGTCGCGCTCCAGCCGTCGGGTCAGGCGGGCCTCGAGCTCGACGGTCTCACCGGCCCGCCGCAGCAGGTCGAGCAGGGCGTCCTCGGCCTCGCGGTCGGGTTCCGCGCTGGCGTCGCCGTCCAGCCATGCGCGCAGGTGCCCCATGGCCTTGTCGGGCCTCGCCAGCTCCAGCCGGTAGGCCGCTGCGAGCTGTCCGTGCAGCTCTCGTCGGCGTTCGGAGAAGACCGGAGCCTCCGGGTCGAGGCAAGCCAGCTCCGCTTCGGCGGTGCGCGCCCAGAGATCGCGCCGGCCGAGCCGGGGCCACAGCTCGGCGAGCTCTCGCAACAGCTCGACGCGGTCGATGCCCTCGCCCGCATCGCACAAGGCCTGCCACAGGTGGCTGGCCGCAGTCGAGGGGTCGCCGAGCTGGCGCGCCGCCTCGGCGGCCGAGCGTCGCCAGGAGAGCCGCTCGCTCCCCTCGCTGCGCTCGAGCAACACGTCGAGGACGCCGGCCCGCTCCCGCTCCCTCTCGGTCTCGCGGTACAGGCGCTCCAGCTGGACCAGGGGCTCGTGAGCGCCCGGGTCGGCATGCCGCGCACCCTCCCACGCCGCGATCGCGCGGCCCGGTGCACCGCGTTCCGACTCGAAGAGCCGCGCGCGTTCGCTCTGCAGCTCGGCCCGCCGCGGGTCCTCCGGGTCGGTGGTCAGCTCGTCCTCGAGCGCTCGCAGCAGGGGCTCGATGCGGCCTTGCGCCCGGTGGATGGCCGCGATGCGCCGGAGCACTTCGCCGTCGTCCGGGCGCAGGGTGCGGAGCCTCGCGAGCCAGGGAAGGGCATGGTCCGCACCCAGGTGCTCTTCGGCGAGTGTCGCACCCTCTTCGAGGAGGGCTTCGCGTTCGGGCACGGCCCCTGCGGGCAGCCGCGTGGTTTCGGACTCGAGCGACCCCAGGACGCCTGGCCAGTCACCCTCGCTGCGCAGGAGCTCCCGGATGCGCGCGTGCATACCCTCCGCTCCGGGTGCGAGGGCGACGGCCTCCTGGAAGCTGTGCAGGGCGTCGGCGGGGCGGGACATGGCGACCTGGAGATCGCCGCGTCGGGTCAGGAGGCGGCTGCGGGGCAGCGGGCTCCGGGTGCGCGCGAGGGTCAGCTCGAGCAGCTCGAGGGCGTCCTCGTGGCGGGCCATCGACGTGGCGAGCTCGAGGGCTCGATCCGAAGCCTCGGCGTGGTCCGGCGCGAGCTGGAGCACCCGGCGGAGATGGACCAGGGCGTCTCCCGGACGCTCGAGCTTCGCGGCGAGCAGGGTGGCCAGCTCCATGCGCAAGGGGATCTCGGGCGAGCCCCCGACCCGGGCGAGCTCGGCTTCGAGCAGGCGTACCAGGGGCTCGGCCTCACCGAGCTTGCGGTACAGCTCGCGCAGCGCGGATTGGGCACCGCGGTCGTCGGGCCGGTCGGCCAGGGCCTGGCGGTAGGCGTCGGCCGCAGCGGCGCGATCACCCGTCCTCGCCAGGGCATCGGCGATTCGCAGGCTCCAGGGGGCGCGCTCTTCGGCCGCCTCGCAGGCGCTCACGGCGCGGCGCGCCAAGGCGATCATCTGCTCGCCGCGGCCCTCGCGCTCGTAGAGGTCGGCGAGTGGCTCGGCCACGATGGCCAGTGCGCTCTCGGCCTCGGACTCCTCGAGGGCGGCCTCGAGGGTCTGGATCGCGCGCGTCGGCTGAGCCAGGGGACCGGCCTGGAGTGCGGCGATGCGCAGGCGCAGGGAGGTCCGCGCGCCGTCGCGGGAGCGATCGCCGTCCAGCTCTTCGAGCCGCTGGAGAAGGAGCTCGACCAGCTCCTCGTGACGCTCGTCCCGCTCGTAGCGCTCGGCCAGGAACTCGGAGGCGCGGGCGTGGCTGCCGTCGATGGCGAGCAGCGCGACGAAGTGCTCCTCGGCCCGGGGCTCGTCGGCCAGCTCCCCGAGGTACAGCTCCGCCAGGGAGCCGTGCAGGAGGGCCGTGCGCTCCTGGCCGGGGTCGGTGGCCAGCTCGGCCTCGAGGGCGCGTACCCGCGAAGGGGCGTCGTGCTCCTGCTCGTAGAGAGAGGCAAGCTGCTGCCAGGTCTCGGCCCGGCCGGGTGCCAGCTCGGCGGCGGCCTCCAGGTGCAGGATCGCGGCGCCGCGATCCTCCAGGCGGTCGAGGGAGAGCTCCGCCAGCTCGAGCTGGAGGGCCAGGTCGCCGGCGTCGTCGCGCCCGAGCTGGGCCTGCTTTCGTTCCCGCAGCGTCGCCCAATCCCGGGGGCGCTCGAGCAGGCCGGTCAGCCGCCGCTCGGCATCGCCGGCCAGTCCGGAGGCCCCGTCGGCGATCTCGGCGAGCACGCTCTTCGCCTCGGGCAGCTGCTCCAGGGTCTCCTCCAGGAGCGTCGCGCGTTCGAGGGCGAGGACGGCACGCTGCTCGGCGTCGGCTTCCTCCCGGGCGCGTTGCTCGAGCAGGACCACGAGCCGCTCGCTCCGGCCGGCGATGCGCAGCGCCCGTTCGAGTCCGGTGCGCGCCCGGCGCGAGTCCGGGTCCGCCTCGAGGGCGAGATCGAAGAGCTCGATCGCGCCCGCACCATCGCCCTGCTTCTCGAGCAGGATCTCGGCCCGGGCCATGTCCAGCTCGAAGGCGCCCGGAGCCAGGGGGTCGAGGGCCTCCCGGCGCGCGGTCAGGCGAGCGAGCAGCTCGTCCCAACGCCCGAGCGTCGCCAACAGGGCTTCGAGTCGGCGCCCGGCGTCCTCGGGGAGGTCGGCGGGGGCGGCGTTCTCGAGGGCCGCGCTCCAGGCCTCGGCGGCATCCGCGGCGGCGCCGCGTGCGTCGAGCAGCCGGGCCAGCGCGTCGAGGCGCTTCAGGGTGGCGCACAGGGAATCGCTGTGGCCCAGGTGGTCCTGCCAGCGGGCACAGCCTTCCAGCGCCCGGGCGTCCTCGGGCGAGGCCTGTGCGAGAACCTCGAGCCAGTGGAGCGCGCGCTGCGGGTCCTCCCGCTCCTCGTGGATGCGGGCCAGCTCCCAGACCAGGAACTCCAGGCGATCCCGATCGGTGGTGACCTCGGCCTCGCGTTCGAAGGCGGTCAGCAGCGCCTCGTCGTCGCCGAGTGCCAGTGCCACGCGCTCGAGTCCTTCGCGGCCCCGCGGCGATGCGGCGTCGAGTTCCAGCGCCGACTGGAAGGCCTCCTGGGCGGCCTCCGGGTCTTCGAAGCGGATGAGGGCCAGGTCGCCCAGCTCGCACCAGGAGGCGGCGCGGCGCGGCGGCGTCACCGTGGGCAGCTCCACGATCTGGCCGTGGAGATGGCGCAGGGCCTGCCAGTCCTCGGCCGCGGTGAGGGATCGACCGAGCGCAAGGGCGGCGGCATCCGAGCCGGGATCGATCGAGAAGGCGCGCTCGTAGGCGCTTCGGGCGGCCTCGGTGTCGCCGAGCCTCTCCTCGTGGTGCGTGCCGACGCGCAGCCAGGCTGCGATCTGCTCCGCGGAGCCCGGCGGTGCGCTCGTGGCCTCGTCGGTGAGCATCTCGATCAGCTCGTCGTCCCGCCCCAGCCGCTCCAGGCCGGCCATCAGGTCGGCGCGAACCAGGGAGTCCCCGGGGTCGCGGGCCAACGCGCGCCGGAGCTGCTCGACGGCGAACTCGTCGTCACCGTCGCGGGTGGCATGCTGGGCGCTCTCCTGGAGCAGGTCGGTCGGCGCCGCGTCGGCGGCCAGGGTGGCGGCGCGGCGCAGGTGCTCGCCGAGGGCCTGCTGGTTGCCCGAGATGCGCTCCACGTCGGCCAGGTAGAGATGCACCACCGGATCGTCCGGGAACAGCTCGATCGCACGGTCGAACCAGCGCCGCGCGCCTTCGGCATCCCCGCGTTCCTCGAGCTGTACGCGGCCGGCCTCGTGGGCGACGGCCAGGCGCCGGATGTCGTCTGTCGCGACCTCGTATCGGGATTCCTGGAATGCGTCGTACTCGGCCCACCTCTTCTCGTCGGCCGCCCGCTCCGCCAGGGCTTCCAGGGCCTGGTCGTCCTGGGGATCGTCGTGAAGCGCGCGTTGGTAGGCCTCGAGGGCGCGATCCGGCTGGCCGAGGGCCTTCTGGTAGATGTGGCCGAGCGAGACCAGGGCCGGCGAGCGCTCGCGACCTCGCAGTCGCTCGATGGCGCGCTCCAGCGCCGCCGCCGCCAGGTCCGGTGCGTGCAGCTTCTCCTGGGCTGCGGCCAGGCCGAGCAGGGCGGCGGCGTGATCGGCATCCGCCTCGAGCGCATTCTCGAAGTGGGCGACGGCCTGCTGGGGGTCTCCCAACCGGCGAAGCCAGACCTCCCCGACCTCGGTGAAGAACGCCGCGCGTTCGAAGGGGCGCATGGCGAGGCCCGCTTCCTGCTGGGCGAGTGCGAGGTAGCGATCCCAACGGCTGGCCTGGGCGTAGATGCGCCGGAGCTGGGTGAGGGTGGGGCGGTGGGAGGGGTCGAGCTCCGCGGCCTCCTCGTAGCGCTGCCGCGCGCCGTCCGGGTCCTGGCAGCGCTCCTCGAGAACCTGGCCGAGGCGCAGGACGAGCTTGGCGCGGGCCGGGGCGTCACGGTCCGCGGCCAGCTCGGGGGCCGTCAGCCGCTGCTCGTAGACCGCGATCAGCTCGGACCACTCGCCCGCCAGGAAGTGCGCCTCTTCGAGCGCTTCGAACGACCTCGTGTCACCCGGGTTCTCGTCGAACCGGGTGCGGAGCCCCTCCAGATTCGTATCCACGTCTTTCCCCCCGGGGGGCCAACGGTGGGCCCCCAACGCCTGGCTCTTCGGCGTACCCACCCATTCCCTTGACCCGCATCCGCTTGTCGGAGGCCATCGCTTTGATTAGGGTTTTCGAGGGTTTACGGAGCCACCATGCCGACCACGCCGCCTGGGCCCCCCGATCGGGAAGCGCCCCGGGATCTACCCGCGGAAAATCCGGAGGGGGACGACCTGGATTCGCTCCAGGAGCTGCCCGATGCGGAACGCCGCCGCCGTCGCCGCGATCTCCTGATCACGGCCGGCGTGCTCGTCGCCATCGCGGCGGTGGTGCTGGTCGAGCAGCGCGTGGCGAAGCTGCCCGAGGCCCTGCCGTTCGGGGACAGCCTCCTCTTCCTGTTCCTGAACGCCTTCACCGTCGTGTTGATCGTGCTGCTGGTCTACCTGATCGGCCGCGCCTTCGTGAAGCTGGTCTTCGAGCGGCGCACCGGGACCCTGGGCTCCCACCTGAACCTCAAGTTCGTGCTGGCGCTCTTCCTGATGGCCGCCGTGCCGATGGCCGTCCAGTACGTGGTGTCGTCGTCGTTCATCACGGCATCGATCAACGCCTGGTTCTCCCTCCAGATGGACCGGGCCATCGACGACAGCCGCGAGGTGGCCGACGCCTACTACGATGCGTGGGCGCGCAATGCGCTGCACTTCGGCGAGCGCATCGCGGACCAGATCACCAGCGAGCGCCTGCTGCGCGAGGATCGCCGGGACGAGCTCGAGGCCTTCATCCAGCGCAAGCAGCGCGAGTACAACCTGGGTGTGGTGCAGATCTTCCCCTTCGCGGAAGCCGAGCCCATCGCGACCCTGGTGAACCCGGAGATCCCCGCGGCGGCCTTCGTGATCCGGGAGAGCGCGATCGTCGCCACGGCCCTGACCGGTGGCAGCACCACGGTCGTCGAAGGGACGGGGACGGACATCGGCGACGTGATCCGCGGGGCCGTGCCGATCCACTCCTCCGATCCGGCCCGGCCCGAGGAGATCGTCGGTGCCGTGGTCGTCAACCACCTCGTGCCCCACGCGCTGGTGTACAAGGTCGACACGATCCGGCACGCCGTCGACGAGTACCGGACCATCCAGCCCCTGGCCGGCCAGATCGCCGGCGTCTACCAGCTCGTGCTCCTGCTGCTCTCCCTCGTGATCGTGCTCTTTGCGACCTGGTGGGGGCTGCGCATCGCCAAGGGCGTGACCACGCCGATCGTGGCCCTGGCGGAAGGCACCGAGAAGGTCGCGCGGGGGGACCTGACCGTCGTGATCCCCCAGGAATCGGACGACGAGATCGGCTTCCTGGTCAACTCCTTCAACCAGATGACCCACGACCTGCGCGAGGCGCTCTCCGGCCTGGAGCGGAGCAACACGGAGCTCGACCAGCGGCGCGCCTACATGGAGATCGTGCTCCGCAACGTGGACGCGGGCGTGGTCTCCCTCGATGCGGACGGGCGCATCG
Source organism: Deltaproteobacteria bacterium (assembly GCA_002687015.1). Taxonomy (GTDB): domain Bacteria; phylum Myxococcota_A; class UBA9160; order UBA9160; family UBA6930. The sequence continues at coordinate 1,115 of NYZB01000015.1, read as the reverse complement.
GCACCATCAATCCTGCGGCCCTTCGACTCCTCGGCGTGCCGCCGGGGACCTCGGCGCTCGGAAACAAGCTCGAAGAGGTGCTGGACAAGCCCGAGCTCCTGGAGGCGATCCGCGAGCTCCAGGGCCAGACCCGGGTCGGGATCCGCGAGAGCGCCCGGCGCCAGGCCCTGGTACCGAGCGGCGAGGAGGTCCACACCCTCGCCGTCACCCTCTCCCTGCTCCAGGACGACGAAGGCCGACCGCTCGGCTCGGTGATCGTGTTCGACGACTACACCCAGGAGGTGCGTGCGCAGCGGATGGCGGCCTGGCGCGAGGTGGCCCGACGTATCGCCCACGAGATCAAGAACCCCCTCACGCCGATCCAGCTGTCGGCCCAGCGCATCCGGCGGCGCTTCCGGGACCGGATGCAGGGCGCGCCCGAGGATGCGCAGGTCTTCGACGAGTGCGTCGACACCATCACCCATCAGGTCGAGGGCCTGAAGCTCCTGGTCAACGAGTTCTCGAACTTCGCACGCCTGCCCGCCGCGAAGCCGCGACCCGACGACCTGAACCAGCTCGTGCAGGAGGCCATCTCCAGCTACGCGGGCACCGAGGGCGTGCAGTTCGAGACCGACCTCGACGCCTCGCTGCCGAAGGTCGACCTGGATCGGGACCAGATCCGACGGGTCCTCACCAACCTGATCGACAATGCAGCCGCCGCGACGGCCGGCCTGGATCATCCCGGCACGGTGGTCCTCCGCACCGTCTACGACGCCCCCCTCCAGACCGCGCGCCTCGAGGTCGAGGACGACGGAGTCGGCATCCGGGCCGGGGACCGCCGGCGCGTCTTCGAGCCCTACTTCTCGACCAAGGAGCACGGCACTGGCCTCGGCCTGGCCATCGTGTCGCGCATCGTTGCCGACCACCACGGCTACATCCGCGTCCACGAGCGCCGACCCAGCGGCACGCGCTTCATCGTCGAGCTGCCGGTCAAGAGCACCTGAGAGCCTGGTGGGAAGGTCCCTTCCGTCTTCTCGCCCATCCGGCCCCTCGACGGATGCAGGGCCGCTTCGCTTCTTTCTTTGACGCGCGGCGGGGCGGGGTTCATTCCTCAGAATGGCTCGGCCGCGACAGGG
>NYZB01000014.1 GCA_002687015.1 Deltaproteobacteria bacterium | reverse complement strand
GCGCTGCGGGGCGACCCGCCCACGAACCGGGGCGACGAGATCGACCGGCTCCCCTGAAGCCCCACCCGAGTGCGAGGCGCCGGGCACGCGGAGGTCCCTGGGGCCGCGAAGAGACCGCGGCGGACGGACTGGACCGCCGGGCGAATGGCGGTCATCGTCTCGCCCCTGCCAGGGAGACCCCATGAATCGAGACGACTGCATCCTCTACAGCGGGGCCGCCGGCGGCACCGAGGCCGCCTTCGGCGAGGCGGCCGAGCGCCACGGCATCGAGGAAGTGAACTTCACCTTCGAGGAGCACAACGACGCCCGGACCCGCGGCATCCGGGTGCTGACCCACGCCGAGCTGGACCAGGGCGACGTGAGCCTCGGCTACGTCAGCAAGCTCATGCACCGCAAGTACCGGGACACGCCGCTCTTCAAGAAGGTCCTGCAGTGCATCTGGCACCAGGTCAATGCCGGCCAGGAGGTCTACGTGGTGGGCCGGATCCTGGAGGACGACACGGTCAAGGGCGGCACGGGCTGGGGCGCCGAGTTCGCGAAGCTCTGCAACAAGCCCCTCTTCGTGTTCGACCAGGCGCGGGATGCCTGGTTCACCTGGGAGGGCGAGAGCTGGGTGGACCGGGGCGAGCCGGTGATCACCCACCCGCATTTCACCGGCACCGGAACCCGCTTCATCGAAGCGAACGGCCTGGCCGCCATCGAAGCCCTCTTCGACCGCTCCTTCGAGAGCTAGCGGGGAGCTCCCGCACGGCCCTCAGTCGAGGCGCTTGCGGAAGCGCAGGGTCGCCAGGCTCATCGTCGCGGCGAAGAAGAGCAGCAGGGGCCAGATGTCGGGGACCACCTGGCCCAGGTCGGCTCCCCGCAGCACGATGCCGCGGATGATCCGCAGGAAGTGGGTGAGTGGGAACAGCTCGGCGAGCCACTGCACCGCAACCGGCATGCCGTCGAAGGGAAACATGAAGCCCGAGAGGAGCATCTGCGGGAGGAAGCTCACGAAGGTCATCTGGAAGGCCTGGAACTGACTCGTGGCGAGGGTCGAGATCAAGAGGCCCAGGGTGAGCGAGGCCGCCACGAAGAACCCGACGCCCGTGGCCAGCTCCAGCAGCGAGCCGCGAATCGGAAGCCCGAAGAGCAGGGTGCCGAGGGTCAGGATGAGCGTCACCTGCACGTACCCGATCACGACGTAGGGCACGATCTTCCCGATCATCAGCTCCAGGGTGTGGATGGGCGTGGTGATGAGCAGCTCCAGGTTGCCCCTCTCCTTCTCGCGAACGATCGCGATCGAAGTGAAGAGCACCATGGTCAAGGTCAGGATCACGCCGCATAGGCCGGGGACGATGTGGATGGGCGAGCGCCGCTCCGGGTTGAAGTAGGTCCGGAGGGCGAAGGTCTCGGCTCTCGGCGAGGGCGGGCTTCGTCCGGCCAGGGGCAGCTCCACCAGGCCCCGGGCGGCGCCCAGGACGATGGGATCGCCGCCGTCGACCAGGAGCTGGGCCGCGGGGCGGGCGCCGCGCTCGGCGCGCCGCTCGAAGTCCCGCGGGATCAGGAGCCCCACGGAGATCTTCCCTTCGACGAGCAGCTGGCGGAGCTCGGTCGCGCTCCGGACCCGCGCGACCACATCCACGACCTGGGTGGCCTGGGCGTCCATCGTGAGGGCTCGGCTTCGATGGGTGTCGGCGAGATCGGCCACACCGGCTCGGAGGTGTCGAACGTCCTGGTTGATCGCGTAGCCGAAGAGAAGGGTCATCATGATCGGAATTCCCCCGATCATCCCGCCCGTCAGGTGATCCCTGCGCAGGTGGAGCAGCTCCTTCCTCGCAATCGCCGCGATCCTCGCCACCGAGAGGCGGGGAATCACCTCGCGTGCTCCGGGCCAGCCTGGGTGGCAGCGACGAAGACGTCCTCGAGTGTGGCGGGCGCCGCGCGGCAGCTCGCGGCGAGGCGGGCATCGGCCAGTGACCGCTCGAGACGAGCCACCGGATCGTCGACGCTGCGATCGACCAGCGCGTGCAGACGCGTGCCGAGCTGCGCAGCGCTCTTCACCTCGGGAAGGCCCTCCAGGTGCAGACGCGCCGCCCGGGATCGCTCGCACTCCACCTCGACGACGGCCGCGTCGATCGAGTCCATCAGCTCGCGGGGCGCACCGGTTGCGACGAGCCGTCCCTGGTCGAGGATCGCCAGCTCGTGGCAGCGCTCGGCCTCGTCCATGAAGTGGGTGGACACGAGGATCGTCGTGCCCTGGTCCACCATGTCGAAGAGGATCTCCCAGAAATCGCGGCGGCTCTCGGGATCGACGGCGCTGGTGGGCTCGTCCAGGAAGAGCAGCTCGGGCTCGTGAAGCGTGGCGGCGGCGAGGGCCAGCCTCTGCCGCTGCCCTCCCGAGAGCGTCCCCGCGAGCTGGTCTGCGCGGGAGCCCAGCTCGAAGAGGCCGAGCAGCTCGTCGATCCGGGCCTTGCGCCTCGGGGCGGACAGGCGGTGGATCTCCGCGAGGAAGCCCAGGTTCTCGAGCACCGAGAGATCCTCGTAGAGGGAGAAGCGCTGGGTCATGTATCCGATCCGGAGGCGCAGTGCCTCGGCCTCGCGGGGCACCGAGAAGCCCAGCACCTCGGCACTCCCCTCGCTCGGAAGGAGCAGACCGCAGAGCATGCGGATCGTCGTGGACTTGCCCGAGCCGTTCGGGCCCAGGAAGCCGGAGATCTGGGCCCGGGGCACGACCAGATCGACGTGATCGACGGCGACGAGGTCTCCGAAGCGGCGCGTCAACGCTTGGGTGCGGATCGCCACCTCAGTCGGCATTACCAGCTCCGGAGTCGAAGACCACCTCGACCGGAACACCCGAGGGCAGCTCGCGGGCCGCGGGCTCCGTCAGCTCGACTTCGGCGAGATAGACCAGGCGACCCCGGTCGTAGCGGGTCAGCGCGTAGTAGGGCGTGAAGGCGGCCTCGTGGGAGATCTGTCGCAGGCGGCCCGCATAGACGCGGTCGAGCCCCTCGACCCGGATCTGCGCGACCGTTCCGGGCGCGACGTGGACGCGCACGCTCTCGGGCACGTGGATCCGTGCGTAGGGGGCCTGCTCGGCGAGCAGCACCGCGACGACGGAGCCCGGCCGGGGCCTCTCCCCCGGCTCGTAGGGCAGCGCGTCGACGCGCCCTGGCGCGGGAGAGAGAAGGTCCAGGCGGGAGCGGCGCACCTGCCCTTCCAAGAGCGTGGCCTCGGCGGCAGCGAGTCCGCTGTGGGCCTGGTCCAGCTCCTCCACCGTCGTGCCCTCGAGCATCGCATCGAGGGTGGCGCGCGCCTGGTCCTTCCGCGCCCGGGCTTCGTCGGCCGATGCCCGCAGCACATCGAGGCGCGAGCGCGAGGCCACGTCGACCTCCGCGAGAGCCTCCACACGCTCGAGCTCCCGCTGCGCCGTCTGGGCGGCGCTCCGCGCACCGGCCAGGGCGGCGCGAGCCTCCACGATGCGCTCCGGGCGGGGGCCTCGGGTGGCCTCGGCCACGCGAGCCGCCGCCTGGTCCCTGGCCGCGGCGGCCCGAGCCACCTGGGCGTCCACCCGCGCGGGATCGAGGCGCAAGACGAGCTGGCCGGCCTCGACGGAATCGCCCTCGCGGACGGCGATCTCGGCGATCGGGTCGTCGCTCTCGGCGACGAGCTCGATGCGGTCGCGTTCGAGGGTACCCACCGAGGGCACTCCCACCGGGTCGCCACCGCAGGCGGCGAGAACGAGGCTCGTCGCCAGGGCCAGGGCGGGCGCTCGCTCGATGGGAGCCATGGCCCTACGGTACTCGATCCGGGAACGGAACTTCTCTTCTCGCTAGCCTTGCTGGGCCTCCGGAGGCAGCCGATGGTCAGAGAAAGAAAACCCACCAGCCCCGCGACCTCGGTCGACGAGCAGATCCGTCGGGCTCGGAAGCGCGGTCTCTTCGACGACCTCGAAGGCGAGGGCGAGCCCCTTCGCGACCTCCGCGAGGTGGAGGACCCGACCTGGTGGGGCAAGAAGCTGCTCGCCCGCGAGCAGCTCTCGATCCTGCCGCCGGCGCTCGAGGTCAAGCACGAGGTCGAGGAGCTCCTCGACAGCCTCCCGACGATGCGCGACGAAGGCCAGGTGCGCGAGCGACTCGAAGAGCTGAACGAGAAGATCCGGCGCATCAACAGCCACGCCCATGCGGGGCCGCCCACCCACCAGGCCCTGCTCGACGTCGAGGCACGAGTCGCGGCCTGGCGGCTGGCGCGCGCCGAGGCCGATGCGAGAGAAGGCGAGGAGTAGAGAGGCCCCATGCCCACACTGGAGTTCTTCTTCGATTGCGGAAGCCCGTGGACCTACCTGGCCTTCCACAAGGTCGAAGACCTGTGCGAGGAGACGGGTGCCGAGCTCTCCTGGCGCCCCATCCTGGTGGGTGGCGTCTTCAACGAAGTGAACCGCGAGGTCTATGCCGCGCGCGCCGAGCCGAACCCGCTGCGCGCACGCTACCACGCGAAGGACCTCGAGGACTGGGCGAGGCTCTACGGCCTGAAGATCGCGTGGCCCTCCGTGTTTCCCGTGAACAGCGTGAAGGCGATGCGCGGCGCGATCGTTGCCCAGGATGCGGGCTGCCTTCCGGCCTACGCCCGCGCGGTGTTCGAGCGTTACTGGGGGGAGGACGGCGACATCTCCCAGGATGACGTGATCGCCGAGGTCGCTGCGAGTGTCGGTCTCGACGCCGGATTCCTCGAGGCCATCGCCGAGCCCGCGATCAAGGAGCGCTTGCGCGCCAACACCGACGAGCTGATCCGCCGGGGCGGCTTCGGCTCGCCCACCCTCTTCGTCGACGGTGACGACATGTTCTTCGGCAACGATCGCCTGCCCCTGGTGCGCGCCTCGCTCGAACGCCATGTGTGATACCGCGGTTCGGGTGCTCCCGGATCGCGTGCTCTTCGCCAAGAACTCGGACCGCGACCCCAACGAGGCCCAGCTCCTCGAGTGGCAGCCCGCCGCGGAGCACCGGGCGGGCAGTCCCCTGCGCTGCACCTGGATTCGCATTCCCCAGGCCGCCCACACCCATGCGCTGCTGCTGTCGCGGCCCTTCTGGATGTGGGGAGCGGAGATCGCGGCGAACGAGCACGGCCTCGTGATCGGCAACGAGGCCGTCTTCACGCGCGCGCCCCTCGCCAGCACCGGGCTCACGGGCATGGACCTGGTCCGCCTCGGTGCCGAGCGATCGGCCAGCGCCGAGGAGGCCCTGGCCGTGATCACGAACCTGCTGGCCGAGCACGGCCAGGGGGGCGGCTGTGGCCACGAGGACCGCAGCTTCACCTATCACAACAGCTTCATCCTTGCGGACGGCCGGGGCGCCTACGTGCTGGAGACGGCCGGACAGGAGTGGACCAGCGAGCGGGTGGAGGGCGCGCGCAGCATCTCGAACGGCCTCACGATCGAGCCCTTCGCGCGCCGCTACAAGGACCGCGTCCGCACCCGCGGCGCCCGCGCGGCCGAACGGCGAGCCTGCAGCGAGGCCCACGCGGCACGCGCCCAGAGCGTGGACGACATGATCGAGATGCTCCGCGATCACGGACGGGGCCGGATCGGACCGGCCTACGCCCGGGTGAGTGGAGCCATGGGCGCGCCCTGCGTCCACGCGGGTGGGCTGGTCGTCAACTCCCAGACCACGAGCTCCTGGGTCGCAGAGCTGCGGCCGGGAGGGGCCCAGCACTGGGTCACCGCCACCGCCGCCCCGTGCACCAGCCTGTTCAAGCCCGTGGCCCTCGACGAGCCGCTCCAGCTGGGCAAGGAGCCCACGGACCGCTTCGACGAGGCCGCCCTCTGGTGGCGCCACGAGCGCTTCCACCGTCTCGCGATGCGGGACCCGGAGCGGAGCTTCCCGCTCTTCGCCGAGGAGCGGGACGCCCTCGAGGCGAGCTGGCTCGCCTCGCCGCCCGAGCCCGTACGGGCCTTCGCCGAGGCCGATCGCCGGTTGGCCGAGTGGACCGAGCGGGTCGCGCTGGCCTCCCCCGCCGATCGGCGCCCGGCCTACACCCGGCGCTACTGGGGCCGGCGCGCCGAACGGGCCGCCCTGCCCGGCTGAGCCCTGCTTGACAGACACGCAAGGCCTTGGAATTCTTCGGGATTCCCGTCCTCCTCCGGGCCACCGGTGTGCGCGGAGGGGGTTTCACCAGAGGACCCCAGGAGGGACCGATGACGAACCGAAAGCCGAGTGATCCTCGGACGGTGGCGGTCGTCGGGGCCACCGGGGCCGTCGGGGAGGTGGTGCTGCGGCTCCTGGCCGAGCGCAACTTCCCGGTGGGCGAGCTCCGGGCCCTGGCGAGCGAGCGCTCCGCCGGCACCACCGTGACCTTCGCCGACCGGAGCGTGGAGGTGCGGGAGGCCGTACCCGACGCCTTCGATGGCGTGGACTTCGCCTTCTTCGCCGCCACCGGCGGCCTGGCCAAGAGCCTGGCCCCCGAGATCGTCAAGCGCGGCGGCGTGGCGATCGACAAGTCGTCCACGTGGCGGCTGAACGAGGACGTGCCCCTCGTCGTCCCGGAGATCAACCCGGGGGCGCTGGAGAAGCACAAGGGCATCGTGTCGTGTCCGAACTGCACGACCATCGGCTTCGTCATGGCCCTCGAGCCGATCCGTCGCGTGGCCGGCCTGCGCTCGGTGGTGGTGACCACGCTGCAAGCCGTGAGCGGCTCGGGCAAGCCCGGCATCGATGAGCTGGCTCGTCAGAAGGTGGAGCTCACCCGCGGCGAGGCGCCGACGACGGACTTCTACCCGCAACCGATCGCCGACAACGTGCTTCCCCTCTGCGAGAGCTTCCGCGACGACGGCTACTCGACCGAGGAGGTCAAGCTCCTCCACGAGACCCGGAAGATCATGGATCTACCCGGCGTCGACGTGACCATGACCTGCGTGCGCGTGCCGGTGCCCGTGGGTCACAGCGCGGCGATGCTGGTGGAGACCGAGCGGCCGCTCTCCCCCGAGCAGGCGCGAGAAGCCCTGGCCGCCTTCCCGGGCGTCTCGGTCGTGGACGATCCCGCGAACAACGGGTTCCCCACCGCGCGCGACGTGACGGGCCGCGACGAGGTGCTCGTGGGCCGCATCCGCAAGGACCTGGGCAGCGATCGCCTGTGGATGTGGCAGGTGTCCGACAACCTGCGCAAGGGCGCCGCGACGAACGCCATCCAGATCGCCGAAGAGATGGTCCGGCGCGGCCTCCAGTAGCCGCGCGGCGCCGTGAGCGGAGAAGACAAGGCACCCGGGGCCCGCCTGTCCCGGGTGCTCCTCCGCTACGTCGCATTCCAGCTCCCCGGCCTGTCGATCATGGTGCTGGGTGCCGCCGTGGCGACTCACTGGTTCGAGGTGCCCGGCTGGATCGCCCTCTGCGCGGTGGGCCTGTGGATGCTGAAGGACGCCGTGATGTTCCCCTTCGTGCGAAAGGCCTACGAGCCAGGCGACGGCCGGCACCCGCGGGATCTGGCCGGTGCCGCGGGCACCGCCCGCGACACCCTGGCGCCGACCGGCTACGTCCAGATCAGCAGCGAGCTCTGGCGAGCCCAATGCCTGCCCGGCACGGAACGCATCGAGGCGGGCACCGCCATCCGCGTCGTCGAGGTCCGGGGCCTCACCGTCCTGGTCGAGCCCCACGACCCACCGCGTTGACAATGGGAGCTGGCCCCTTTGTTAGCATGGGGGGTCGTGGGGGTTCGGAACACGGGGCACGAGGCACTGCAACGGCTGGTCGGGCTGTTGACGCTGGACTCCCTGGATTCGGATCTCTTCGTCGGAGAGACACCCGAGGGCGAGGGGCGACTCTTCGGGGGGCTGGTGGCAGCGCAGGCGGTGATGGCGGGCATCGCCACCGTCGGCGAAGGCGCTCTCCATTCCCTGCACGCCTACTTCCTGCGCCCGGGTCACCACGGCGTCCCGATCCGCTACGTCGTGCACCGCATCCGCGACGGACGCACCTTCACGACGCGGAGGATCGTCGCCTACCAGGCCGGCGAAGCCATCTTCAGCCTGGCGGCCAGCTTCGCTCGCCCCGAGGAAGGGGTCTCCCACCAGGACGAAGCCCCCGGCGCACCGGGGCCCGAGGGTCTGGAGGACTGGGAGCTGCTGCGCGCCAAGATGCTCGGGCGGCCCGAGGCCGTGCGGAGCCAGCCCATCGACGTGCGCGCCTGCGACCCCGATGATCCGGAGGGCAAGCCCCAGGAGCCGCGGAAGCGCGTCTGGATGCGCCCGAACGGTCCGGTCCCGGACGATCCGCGCATCCACACGGGCCTGCTGGTCTACTCCACCGATCGAACCCTGCTGTCCACGGCGTCCCGCCCCCACGGCCTGCCCTGGGGCAAGCGTTCGGTCGCCAGTCTCGACCACGCGGTCTGGATCCATCGGCCGCCGCGCTTCGACGACTGGATCCTCTACGCCTCGGAGAGCCCGGTCGCCCACGCGGCGCGAGGCCTGGTGCTCGGGGCCTTGTACGACCGCGCGGGCATCCGCATTGCGTCGGTCGCCCAGGAGGGGTTGATTCGGATTCCCCGCGGGGCCTGAGCGCGATTGGCTCTCCCGACCGAACCACACGGCCCGGGTGCCCGTACTACCCATCGCGCACCCAGGAGAGCCCCACGACATGGATCCCCTCGAGAGCGACGATCGCCCCACGGCCCTGACCGAGTGGCACCGGGGCTACCCCGAAGGACGGATCGCCGGGGTGTGCGCCGGCCTGGCTGCCCACTTCGACGTTCCTCTCACCCTGATTCGCGCGGGGTTCATCATCGGCGCGCTGATCGGCCCCTCGGTCGTGCTGGCGGTCGGCAGCTACCTGGCGCTCTGGTTCCTGATGCCCGAGGAGCCCGGAGCGGAATCCGGTCTGGACCGGCTCGTCGATCTCGTCTCGGGCTTCACGGGTGAGACCCGCGACCGGATCGAGCGTTCCGACGTCGACTTCCGCTCGTGAGCCTTCCGCCGCTTCCCGAAGACGGGCTGCGCCTCCTGCGGCGCGGCGGCGTGATCGCCGCCGGTGCCGGACTGATCGGACTCGGCGTGATCATGCTGGTCGTGCCGGGCCCGGGCCTCGTGACGATCGCCGCGGGCCTGGGCGTGCTCTCGACGGAATTCGAGGACCTCGCCCGGATGCGAAGAGCCCTGGTCGAGCGCTGGCAGCGCCTCCGCGGAGCCCGACCGGCCCAGCCCTAGCTCAGCGCGGCGAGCGCCTCCGTCATCTCGGCCCTACGCGCAGCCCGGCGAGCGCCTCCGTCATCTCCACGAAGGGCCCTGGCTCGTCGTAGCGCAGACCCTGGGCGAAGCGGGTCACGCCGAGCGCGGCCAGCTCGGCGAGCTGGTCGCTCGCCCGGGCCGGCTCGTGCAGGGCGAGGCCGCCCATCGCCACCACCTCGAGCCGCTCGCGGCCAGCTTCCTTCTCGAGCTCCCTGAGCCTCTCGATACGGGGCGCGAGCATGCCGGGATCGCTGCCCATCGGCAGCCAGCCGTCCCCGAAGCGGACGGCTCGAGCGAGTGCGGCGTCCGAGCCGCCGCCGACGAAGATCCTGGGCTTCTCGGGCCGGGGCTTGAACAGGAAGGCCTGACCCTTCGCCGTCACCTCGTCGGAGGCGAAGCATTCTTCGAGGAAGGCCAGCATCTCGTCGCTCAGCCGACCGCGCTGGCTCCGATCCACGCCGAGCGCCTTGAACTCGGGCCTCATCCAGCCAACGCCCACGCCGAGCTGCAATCTGCCGCCCGAGAGCTCCTGGACCGTCGCGATCGCCTTGGCGGTCGGAAGGGGCGGCCGGTAGGGGAGGTTGAGGATCGCGGTGCCCAGGTGGATCCGCTCGGTCCCCCCGGCGATCCAGGCCAGGGTGGTCAGGGGGTCGAGGTAGATGCCCTGTGACCCCTCGGCATCGTCGGGGGGGATCGCGACGTGATCGACGACCCACCCCTCGTCGAGCCCCGCCTGCTCGGCGGCTCGTGCGCAGGTGAGTACGGTCGGCGCCGTCGCGGCCGGCCCCATCGAGCGGATCACGGCTCCGAGCTTCATGAGCGCTCCCTTCTGGCGAGGCGGGGGTCGGACGGGCGCGACGCTCTACGATAGCCCGACATGGACGAAGAGGTTGAGGCGATCGAGTGCGCCGCCTTCGAGGCCTGGCCGGCGGCCGAGGTGCGGAGCCTCGCTGGCTGGAGGCTGCGTTTCAACCACGGCGTCACCCAGCGGGGCAACTCCGTCTGGACGGGCATCGAGCCCGTCGTCCCCGACGATCTCGGCGATCGCATGGAAGCGGTCGAGTCCTTCTACGGCGAACGGAATCGGCCTGCGATCTTCCAGATCTCGCCCTGGGCCGCGGCCGGCGGCCTGGACCGCGAGCTCGCGGCAAGAGGCTACGAGAGCGCCTCGCCCGTCTTCGTCCAGAGCGCAGCGTGCGCCCCCGTCGCGGCGAGACCCGTGGCGACGGGGCGCGAGGCGGGCTGCGACGCGACCCCAACCCCGGACTGGATCGACCTCACCACGAGGCGCGGCCGCTACGCAGCGGGAGCCGCCGACGTCTTCTTGCAGATGCTGGATCGCCTCGGCGAGCGTGCCGGGTTCGCGTGGGCCGCCGATCGGGAAGGCCCGGCGGCCAGCGGCCTAGTGGTCCTCGCACCGCCCTGGGCCGGGATCTTCGCCATGCGGACCCTCGAAGACCGGCGAGAGCGTGGCCTGGGCGCCGCGCTCCTCACCGCCATGGCCCGGTGGGCACGAGGCCGGGGTGTGACACAGCTCTATCTCCAGGTCGAGCAGGACAACCCGGCCGCGCTGGGCCTCTACGCAGGGGCCGGCTTCGTCACCCGCTATCCGTATCACTGCCGGCGCGGGCCGGCGGGGTGACCGGGCGGCGCGCTGGACGCAGGCGATCCCGAAGGCCCCCGACCGGGCGCTCGACCAGCACGTAGCCCAGCCAGGCGAGGAGGTGAAAGCCGCCGACGCTCGCCGCCAGGAGTGCGAGCCCTTCGCCCAGGTGCCCGCCGAAGAGCCAGCGGACGGCGATGGCAGCCGCGTAGTGACAGAGGAAGACCCCGTAGGCGAGGTCACCGAGCCAGCGGTCGCATCGGCGCAGCCAGCTCGGTGCCTGCGACGGGTCGAGGGATGCCAGGCAGGCCACGCTCGCCAGGACCAGGACCAGGGAGGCGTAGAAGCCCTGGCCTTCGACCCAGCCCCACAGGTGGTCGGCCCACAGGGTGTTCACCAGGAATGCGACCACCGCCGCGATCGCGAGGCGAGCGTCGGCCCACGCAGCCAGGTGCGCGCGGAAGTGGCACAGCACGGCCCCCATGCTGAAGGGCAGGGAGGCCGCGAACACCGAGAAGTAGCGGGCCTGCCAGTCAGCACCGGTCTGCAGCAGGTAGCCGGTGTAGGCCACGCTGGCTCCCAGCCACAGGAGCGCCCCACTCCGCCAGCGCGAGAGCCCCAGACCCATCAGCACGTAGAAGACCAGCTCGACGTGAAGCGACCAGGCCGGAGGGACCAGGCGCGGCGGGCGGTAGTTCAGCAGACCGAAGATGGAGAGGTTCTTGAGCCAGTCCAGCGGAGCTTCCGGCACGAAGATCGCCCGGTGGACGCCCCGCGCGAGCTCCGGCTCGAGGGCCGCCAGGGAGAGCCCGAGGAACGCAAAGGCCAGGTAGGCCGGATAGATGCGCAGCGCCCGATTGCCGAAGTAGCGGCGGAGGCCGTCCCAGGACGCGGCGTAGGTGGTCGTGAGGACCAGCGTCATCAGGTAGCCGCTCAGCAGGTAGAAGCCGAAGACGGCGTAGAACCCGTACCACCGGTCGAACCAGAGGTGATTGATCGCGACCAGCAGGGCGAGCAGGTAGCGGAGGATCCCGAACATCCCTAGGGCTCGCTCGCCCGTGGGCCTCCCTCGGCGTCGATCCGCCGGCGCAGCAGGCGCATCGACGCAAAGCCGAGCGCGAAGGTCTGCCATCCCCAGCCCGTGGAGGTCTCGTGCAGGCCGGCCTGCTCGGCCATGCGCACGGCCTTCATGCCCTTGTAGACGTGGAGGAGACAGGCCCACACGAAGATCCCCGCCAGCAACCAGCGGGGCGTCCAGGTGGTGACCTTGGCCGCCCAGGCCGCATGGGCCGTGGGCGAGAGGGTCAGGACGCCGAGCAGGGTCATGCCGCCCAGGATCCCGAGCCACCAACCGAGGTGGGGCCGGTCGACTGTCGGTCGCGCCGCCATCAGCTCCTTGCAGTAGACGAGGCAGCGCTCGCTCGCCTCCTGGGTGCTCACCTTGGGCACCCAGCCGAAATCGCGCTGCGCCTTGTCGATGCGATTGTAGTGGCTGACCGTGATCTTTCGCACTTCCAGGGGAAGGAGCATCGGGGGCGGACCGCCCAGCTTCGCGTGGAGGTACTCCCACGCGGTCATCGTGTGCTCGATCATCCCGCCGGGTATGCAGATCCGCGGGTGCCGGTAGCCGAGCCCTTCGATGATGGGCCGGAAGAAGTCGAAGTAGTTGATCGGCGCGCCGTCGGTGATGAAGTAGGCCTGGCCTCCGAGTGGCGAACCCGGTACGAGGTGACGGGCCGCCTCGATCTGGCCGTCGACCAGGTTGTCGATGTAGGTGTTGTCGGACAAGGCCGTGCCGTCGCCGATCTTCGCCACGTAGCGCCCGCGGGCACACTCGTCGACGACGCGCGGAAAGAGCAGCTGCTCGCCGGGGCCGTAGATGCCGCCGGGACGAATCGCACAGGTGAGGAGAGCCCCCTCCTGGTTCCCGGCCAGGGCGGCCCTCTCGCCGGCGATCTTCGTCTCGGTGTAGAGATCGCGGATCCGGCTGGCGTAGGGCCGTGTCTCGTCCCCGTCGATGACCGGATCGTCGAGGGTCACGTTGTTGGAGCTGGTATGCACCAGGCGTTGCACCCCGGCGGCCCGTGCGGCGGCCACGATGTTCTCGACGCCCCGGACGTTCACCGCGTGGCTGCGCTCGCGCTGCTCTCCTGTGGCGAAGCGCGCGAAGTCGAGCACCGCGGCCGTGTGGAAGACGGTGTCGACGCCCTCGCAAGCCTTGCGAAGGTCCTCGCTGGAGGTGACGTCACCCTGCAGCACCTCGATGGACTCGGCGCCGAACTGGGCGGGCGCCCGGTCGAAGACGCGCACCTGGTAGCCACGCCGGGCCAGCTCCCGGGCGAGATGGCTCCCCAGGTAGCCGGCTCCGCCCGTCACCAGGCAGTGGCCGAGATCACAGGTCTCGCGGCCCTCGTCCGCCTCCAGGCCCAGCAGCTCGGTCGGCCGCGCCACCTCGAGCGGCCTGGCCGGCGTCGACTTCGCCGCGCCGATGGGATCGGTGGGCCCCGGCTTCGCCTTGCTCATCTCGTCTCCCCCTCCTCTCCGGTATCGACCCGGCGGGGGGAGGGTCTGAGCCCGATTTCCCCCACAGCTCAATGGCCGTGGCCTACCTGTCGATGAGGGCTCCATTGGGGGAGGGGATGCCCATTCGCGGCTGGCGTGTCAGCGCGGTGATCCTAGCGGGCCTCGCCGGGGCTGCCGCCGGCCATGCCGAGGACCGGGGCTGCGTGGTCGCCGCCGATCCGCGCGCGCCCTCCGCCGTCCGCGCCGAGTGCCGCTGGCCCGTGGCCCACCAGCGCGTGGCCCAGGTGCTCCGGAATCAGGCTGGGATCGCCTCGGTCCTGAGCCTCGTGAGCGAGAGCCGCCCGCTCTCGGGCGGACGCTTCCTCCAGGTCCACGCGGTGGGCTGGGGGATCGCCGATCGCCAGATCACCCTCCGTTTCGTCGAGCGGACCCTCGAGGACGGCGGACTCCACCTGGATTTCAGGCCCGCCGGGACCCAGGAGCCGGTGCCCCCCGGGCGGGTCCAGGTCGAGGCCGACGAGGGCTCCTGGCAGGTCCGACCGGATGGCCGGGGAGGGACCCATCTCCGCTACGAGCTTCGCTACGAGGCCGGGGGCGGCCTGAAGCCCTGGATGGCCCGACGCTTCCAGAGCTCGGGCGTCGCGAAGGCCATGGCCGAGCTCCTGGCTGCGGCGCGGCGCCCGCCCGGACCCTAGAGGCCGTAGGCCTCTGCCATCTCGGGATCGCGTTTCGCGATCAGGGTCGCCAGCTCGACCATGACCCGGCACTGCTTGACGGTCGCGTCGTCCTGCATCTTGCCGTCGATCATCACGGTGCCCGAGCCGTCGCCCATCTCCTCGATGACCTTCTTGGCCCAGGCCACTTCGTCCGGCGGCGGGCTGAAGACGCGGCGGGCGATCTCGATCTGGTTCGGATGCAGGGACCAGGCGCCGACGCAGCCCATCAGGAAGGCGTTGCGGAACTGGTCTTCGCAGGCCACGGGGTCGCCGATGTCTCCGAAGGGCCCATAGAAGGGCAGGATGCCCGTACCCGCGCAGGCGTCGACCATGCGGGCCATGGTGTAGTGCCAGAGATCCTGCTGGGCGGTGGCGCGCGGCGCGTTCTCGTCTTCCTTCGGATCTTCGCGAACCAGGTAGCCCGGATGGCCGCCGCCGACCCGGGTGGTCTTCATGCGCCGGCTGGCCGCGAGGTCCGCCGGGCCGAGGCTCATGCCCTGCATGCGCGGGCTGGCCAGGGCGATCTCCTCGACGTTGGCCACGCCCTGGGCCGTCTCCAGGATGGCGTGGATCAGGATCGGCTTCTCGAGCTGGTGCTTGGCCTCGAGCTGTGCGAGCAGCTGATCCACGTAGTGGATGTCCCAGTCGCCCTCGACCTTGGGGATCATGACCACGTCGAGCTTGTCGCCCGCTTCCGCGACGATGCGAAGCATGTCGTCCAGGAACCAGGGGCTGTCGAGGCTGTTCACCCGGGACCAGAACTGCGTGTCCCCGAACTCCGTCTCGCGGGCGATCTTGCACAGGCCCTCGCGCGCGGCCTCCTTGTTCTGCACGTCGATCGCGTCCTCGAGGTTCGCCAGGATGATGTCCACCTTCTTGGCGATGTCGGGGACCTTCACGGCCATGCGCGGATTCGAGGGATCGAAGAAGTGGATCATGCGGGAGGGGCGCACCGGGATGTCCACCCACGGCGCGGGGGCTCCGAGGGCGAGGGGCTTGCCGATGTTGCGGGGGTTGCGCATGGGGCCTCCGGGGCTGCGAGGAGTATCAGGCGGGCGATTCTAGCCGCTCTTTCCCAGATCGCGACGAGGGGCTGCGGCGCAGCTTGCTCTTCAGCCACTCCACGAAGTCGTCGAGCAGCAGGTAGAAGGCAGGAACCACGAGCAAGGTCAGGGCCGTCGAGGAGATCATGCCGGCGCCCGTGGCCACGGCCATCGGCGCCCGGCTCTCGGCGCCCGGCCCGAGGCCGAGAGCCGCCGGGGCCACGCCGAAGATCATCGAGAGCGCAGTCATCAGGACCGGTCGCATGCGGATCGGTGCGGCCGTCGTCATGGCCGTGATCTTGTCCATGCCCTGCTCGCGCAGCTGGTTCGCGTAGTCCACGAGCAGGATCGAGTTCTTCGTGACCAGGCCGAAGAGCAGGATGATCCCGATCATCGAGAAGATGTTGAGGGTCATGCCCTTGAGGAAGAGCCCGCCGTAGGCGCCGACCATCGCGAGGGGCAGGGCCAACATCACGGTCAGCGGGTGGACCAGGCTCTCGAACTGGGCGGCCAGGATCATGTAGATGACCAGCACGGCCAGGAACATCGCGAAGCCGAGCTCGCGGAAGGTCTTCAGGAACTCCTCGGAGCCGCCCGAGGCGACCAGCCGGATGTCCTCGGGAAGGATGCCGGCGGCGATCTCCCGGACCTCTTCGAGAGCCGCTCCAAGGTCCTTGTCCTGGAGATTGGCCTTGATCTTGACGCTGCGCTGGCGGTCGACGCGGGTGATGGTCGCGGGCGCCGCGCCCGTCTCGAGGCGAACCAGGTTCCGAAGCTCCACGACCTCACCGGTCCGGGTACGGACGAAGAGCCCGAGCAGGGCCTCCGGATCGGCCCGGTCCTCTTCCTGGAGACGCACCTTGATGTCGTAGCGGTTGCCTCCCTCCTTGAAGGTGGCCACATCGATGCCGCCGATCATGGCGTGGACGGTGGTCGCGAGCTGGTCCGCGTCGACACCGAGGGCCGCCGCCTTGGCGCGGTCCGGGACCACGCGCAGCTCGGGCCGGCCCAGCTTCAGGCTCTTGTCGACGTCGACGTAGCCGGGCCTCTCTTCGATCGCCGCCATCAGGCGATCGGAGAGCTCGTCGAGAGTGGCGAGCGCCACGTTCCCCTGCAGCTCGACCTGGAAGTCGGCGCTGTCCGAATGGGAGGCAAAGCCAGACATGTCGTTGAAGCGCACCTTGCCGCCGGGGAGGTTTCCGAGGTAGGCGCGCCCGGCCTCGATGATGTCGTGGGAGCTGCGGGTGCGATTGTCGCGGTTCGTGAGCATGACGAACATGATCCCGCGCGTGGGGTCGTTTCCACTGCTCGAGCCTCCACTCCCGGCCCCGGCGAAGAGGCCCGCCACCTCGGGCTGGGCCAGCATCCAGTTCTCGCAGTGCTTCAGGAACTCGAGGGTCCCGGTCGGCGGCGTTCCCGGCGGCGTCTCGATCCCGACGAAGAGCCGGCCCTCGTCGCCGCTGGGGAAGAACTCGGTGCCGAGTCGGCTGGCCAGGCCGAAGGAGAGCGCAAAGGAGAGGACGGCGATGCCGAGCGTCCATGCGCGGTGCTTCACCACCCAGTGGAGCACGGTCCGATAGCGCTCCTCCATGCCGCCCAGGAGGCGGTCGAAGACGTGGTAGATGCTCCCGTGGGAGCGCTCCTTGGGAGCCGGGATGCGGGCGGCGAGCATCGGAGTGAGGGTCAGCGCCACGATCAACGAGATCATCACGGCCGCGGCCACCGTGGCACCGAACTCGCCCAGGAAGTTGCCGACCATGCCCTCGACGAAGATCACGGGCAGGAAGACCACGGCGATCGACACGGTGGCGGCCGTCGCGGCGAAGGCGATCTCCTTGGTGCCCTTGGATGCCGCCTCCATCGGCTCCTCGCCCCGTTCGCGGTGCCGCTCGATGTTCTCGAGCACCACGATCGCGTCGTCGATGACCACGCCCACGGCCAGGGTGAGCGCCAGGATCGTCATCGTGTTGAGCGTGTAGTCGAGCAGCCACATCACGCCGAAGGTGGTGACCAGCGAGAGGGGAATCGCCAGCGCCACCACCAGGGTGGGACGGAAGCGGCGCAGGAAGACGAAGACGGTGAGGGTGGCGAGCAGGGCGCCGAACCAGAGGCTGAAGATCGCCTCGGCGACCGCCTCGCGGATCGAGCGGGAGAAGTCGGCCACGCCTTCGCCCTGCTTGAAGACCATGTCCTTGGGCAGGCTCTCCTGGACGCGCGCCACCCTGGCGAGCACGCCGTCTGCCACGGCGACGGTGTTGCCGTCCGAGGTCTTGACGACGCCAATGCCGACCGCAGGGCCGCCGTCGTAGCGCGAGAAGAAGCGCTGGTCCTCGGCGCCGTCCTCGACCCGGGCCACGTCGCGCAGCCGGATCGGTGCACCGTTCTCGTAGGCGATCACCATCGCTGCCAGCTCGTCGATGGTCCGGTACTCGGCTTCGGTCTTGACGGCGAACTCGATGTTCCCGCCCTCGACCAGCCCCCCCGGTCGCTCGACATGCTCCCGCCGCAGAGCCGCCAGGACGTCGGTTGCGGCCAGACCCCTGGCCCGTAGCGCCTGGCCGTCCAGCCAGATCCGAATGGCCCGGTCGAGACGACCGAAGATGTCGATCCCCGCGACGCCCGGAACGGTCTCCACCTTCGGCTTCACGACCCGCTTGACGAACTCGCTGGCCTCCACCTGCGAGCGGTCGGACATCAGCGGCACCCACATGATCGGGAAGCCGCTGAAGTTCCGTTTGCTCACGATCGGCTCGTCCAGATCGTCCGGCAGGTCGTGGCGGGCACGCCCCACCCGATCGCGGACGTCCTGGGTGGCCGTATCGAGATCGGTGCCCAGCACGAACTCTACCGAGATGGAGCTGGTGCCCTGACGCGAGCGGGATTCCACCCGCCTGACCCCCTCGATCGTGTTCAGCTGCTCTTCGAGGATCTCGGTGACGTCTTCCTCCATGACCTCGGGCGTCGCTCCCGTATAGGAGGAGGAGACCTGCACCATCGGGAAATCCATGTCCGGGTACTGGTCCACGCCCAGACGGTTCAGACCGAGCACGCCGAAGACGACCAGGGAGAGGGTCAGCATCCACGTCAGCACGGGACGCTGGATGAAGAGGTCGATCCAGCTCATTGGAGGGCCGACTCCTTCGCATTCTCACCAGCGGCGAGATCGGCCGACTCGCCTGCGACGTTCAGCTCGCTGCTCTCGGGTGAGCCGTCGAAGCGGCGGCGCGAAATCAGGGTGCCGTCGGCCAGGGCGGCGTGGCCGCGGACGATCACCTCCTCACCGGGGTTGAGCCCACTCACGATCTCGACCTTGCGGTTGCGGCGCGTGCCGGTCTCGACGAAGCGGCGTTGAGCGCGATTCTCGGCGGTGGCCACGTAGACCAGCTCCCCCTTGGCGCGCAGCAGGACCGCCTCCTCGGGGACGATGATGACGCCCTCGCGACGGGAGATGCCCAGGTCCGCCTCGGCGAAGAGCCCGGGGCGGAGGCGTCCGTCCGCATTCTCGAGCCGCGCCTTCACGCGCAGGGTTCGCGTCTTCGAATCGATGGTCGGCGAGATCACGGAGACGAGGCCCGTGAAGGTCTCGCCCGGATAGGGCGAGACGCGCACGGCGACCTCGAGCCCCACCGCGACCCGCGCCGAATCCCGCTCGGAGACCGAGAACTCGACCTCGACCGGGTCGAGGACCACGACGTCGAGAAGGGGCATGCCCACCTGGACGTACTCGCCGCGGGAGACGGAGCGCTCCGCGATCAAGCCGGCGAAGGGAGCGCGAACCTGGGCATCCTGAAGCGCCCGGGCCGCGACGCCGACCCGCGCCTCGGCGGCCGCGAGCCGAGAGCGGGCCGAGACCAACGCCGTGTCGGCCTTGTCGAGGGCCTGCTGGCTCGCGATCTTCTGATCGTGCAGCTTGCGGGCGCGCTCGAGATCGCGCTCGCTCTCCTTCAACGCCGCATGCACCTCGGCCAGCCGAGCGCGCGAGTCGAGCAGCTCGAGCTTGCGTTTCTCGGGATCGATGGTGAGCAGCAACTCGCCCTCCTCGACGCGCTGTCCCTCCTCGACGAGCAGCTCCGTGATCCGGCCGGGGATCTCGGAGGCGATCGTGGCCTGGTCCTTGGCGCGCAGCTCGCCGGTCGCCTCGATCCGTTCGGCGAGGGTGGCGATCTCGACCGCTTGCACGACCACGGGACGCGCGATCTCGACCTTGTCCTGGACGGCTTCGTTGCAGGCGAGGGTGCCGGCCAGACCGATCACAAGGGGGATGAGCAGGGAGCTACGGGTTCGCATCAGGCGTCCTTCTTGCGACGCCGGGTGCGTTTCGCGGGAGGAGCAATCAACCCGCGCAGCATGGCGTCGATGGAGTCTTCGATCAGGGTCTTGGACCAGTCCGCATCCTGTCGGTGGATGCGGCCGGAGATCAGTCCATGGCAGAGCGACCAGAGCGACTGGGCCGCGCTCTCCCGGTCGCCGGTCCGGAGCCGCCCCGCATCCCAGAGCTCCACCCAGACGGTCTCGAGCTGGACGCGCGCCGCATCGACGGTGGGCGGCGGCGCCTGATCCGGGTCGCGGACGAAGAGGAGCTGATAGTGGTTGGGGTTCCGGATGCCGAAGCGCACGAAGGCGAGGGCCACGGCGCGCAGGTACGAGACCGGGTCGTCTCCCTGCGGAATGCGGCGGATCTTGTCGCCGAGGCGCGAGAAGCGCTCGTCCAGGAGGGTGTCGAGCAGCCCCTCCTTGTCCTTGAAGTGGTGATAGATCGTGGGCGCCGTGTAGCCACAGCGCTCCACCAGGCGTCGGATGGAGAACGAGTCCACGCCCTCGAGAAGGAGGGTTTCGGTGGCGTCGAGAATCGTGCGCTGAACCTGCGCGCGCTTCTCGCGCCTGCGTTCCTGCTGGGATGCGGCGCTCATGGGCAGGGTGGGCGGCCGGAAGACGGGGATAGGCCGCAGGTGGGGTCGGGGTAGGACTCTCGGGTGCGCTGGGTGGTTGAACGCCGTTCAGTCTATCTAACGGCGTTACAGTGGTCCAGCCCGGGGCCCGGCCGTCCGCTACGGTAGGGGTCATGCCCTCAGCGATCCGATCGATGCCGATGCCGCCGGCGCCTCGCCGGGCGGGAGTCGTGGGCGTGTAGCCCGGCGACGAGCCCCGAACGAGGCGCCCCGATCGGAGCTTCCGATCGGGGTTTTTCTTTGCCCGAACGACGAGTTGGAGTCCATCGGACCCGCCCGTCAGAGGAGACCCCGCCTTGGGAATGCGAACGACCCGATCATCCTCACGACCCCCATCTACTACGTGAACGGCCCTCCCCACCTGGGCCACGCCGCCTGCACCCTGGCCGCGGACACGGTGGCCCGGCTTCACCGCGCCCGGGGTCGGGAGGTCTTCTTCCAGACCGGGACGGACGAGCATGGGATCTCGGTCGAGCGGGCGGCGGCAGCCGAGGGCCTGGCGCCCCAGGGCCTGGCCGACCGGAATGCCGCCACCTTCCAGAAGGCCTGGCAGGCCCTGGACATCGACCCGGATCGATTCCTGCGTACCACCGAGCCGGCCCACCACCGGGCGGCCCTCGAGCTGTGGCGCCGGCTCGCCGAGGCGGGAGAGCTCCGGCGAGGGGTCTACGAGGGCTTCTACTGTGCGCCCTGCGAGGCCTTCCTGTCGGCGGAGGAGCTCGACCCCGGCGAGACCTGCCCCGTCCACCACCGCGTCTGCGAGTGGCAGCGGGAGGAGAACACCTTCTTCCGACTCTCGCGCCACGCCGCGGCCCTGCGACGCCTGGTCGCCGAGACCGGCTTTGTGCAGCCCGCATCGCGCCGCGCCGAGGTTCTCACCTGGATCGGGAGAGGGCTCCCCGATCTCTCACTGACCCGCTCCAGCGTACGATGGGGCATTCCGGCTCCCGGCTTGCCGGGCGAGGTGCTGTACGTCTTCGGGGTGGATGCGCTCGCGAACTACCTGACCGGCCTGGGCTTCCCCGACCCGGCGCTCGAGAGCGCCTGGCGTGGACGCTTCCCCCACACCGTCCACGTGATCGGCAAGGAGATCCTGCGCTTCCACGCTCTCTACTGGCCGGCCTTCCTGCGCGCGGCCGGCTTGCCCCTGCCGAAGCAGCTCCGCGTGCACGGCCACTTCACCGTCGAAGGCCAGAAGCTCTCCAAGACCGCGGGCAATGGGATCGACCCGGTGGCCCTGGCCGAAGAAGTCGGCTCCGACGCGCTGCGCTTCTTCGCCCTGCGCTCCAAGCCCTTCGATCGCGACGGCGACTTCTCGCGCGCCCGAGCGCGGGAGCTCTGGAATGCGGAGCTGGCGGGCGGTCTCGGAAACTGGGCGCAGCGGGTGACGCGGCTGGTCTCGAAGCACCGGGCCGGCCGCAGCCCGGTGCCCCCGCCCCTCCCCCGCGCGGAAGAGGCCGCGCTCCTGGAAGCGGCGACGGCCCTGTGCCGGGAGGCCGACGAGCGAACCACGAGCTTCGCCTTCGATCGCGCACTCCAGAGCGTGGCGCGGCTGGTCCAGGAGGCGAGCCGGCACCTGGAGCGCACGAAGCCTTGGGCCCTGGCAGGCGCCCGTGACCCACATTCCGTTCGCCGCTTCGACGAGATCGCGGCCGCCCACCTCACGGCGCTGCGGTCCGCGACGAGGAGCATCGCGCCCTACACGCCGAGAGCGGCAGCCGCCCTCGGCGAGCGGCTGGGCGCGGTGGTCCGGGAGGGACCTGCGCCCTACCCGCGACTCCCGTGATGCCGGCACCTCGTCGTGCCCGGCCGCCCTAGCTCGTCGGCATGAGGAAGGAGGGCTGCTTCGGGAAGAGCGTCTCGACCAGGGCCTGTCGCCTCGTGATCTGGCAGTCCGGAAAGGCGTCCGCGATCTCCACGAGCGAGCGGTGGCCGAAGAGCAGGTTCAGGAAGCTCAGGTCGGGCAGGCTCACGTCGCCGACCTCCTCGGTGCTGGGTCGCCACTCCGCGATCTCGCGAAGCTGGCCCTTCTCGAAGTGCAGGCGCACTCCGCTCCGGAAGAAGCTGAGCGCCAGCTCTCCGTCGTGGCCCTGGTAGGGCGAGCCCACCAACCTCGCTTCCAGGGCCGGGGCGACGTGCTTCAGGAAGCCCACCGGGTCCGCGACCCGCAGGTACCACGCATAGGGCCGCCGCGGCCGGCCGCCCCGGCCTCGCAGGACCTCGAGAGCCGGATGCTCGGTGCCGAGCACGAGGGCGGCCCCCGCGTGCTCCTGCTTGCTCTGGCTCGCCAGCTCGGCACCCACCTCGCGCAGGAAGAAGAGCGCCGCATCGACGACCTCGGGCCAGGCGACACCCGGTGCCGCCTCGAACATCGGCGTCCGGGTCCAGCCGTGGTCGAGCAGGATCGGCACGTGGTTGAACACGGCGCGCGGCTCACCCGAATCGGTCTCGACGATCTTCAGGAAGCGTGTCTGTGTCGAGAAGCCGTGCCGTCCGGAGAGCTCGAAGCGCCAGAAGGCCTCGTCCCGCCGGCATGTGAGTCGGTAGCGCTTCATACCATGGTCGAAGCAGCGTGTGATGAAGGGTGCGTCGGCCTCGATCGCGGCCCGCACCCCGAGGCCCTTCACGGGCTCTCCGGGGAGCAGGCTGCGCCCCTGGTACAAGCCTCCCATGTTCTGGGCGGCCATCTCGTAGCCGAACTGGCGGTAGTACCACGGGATGCCGTCGATGATCTGAAGGAGCTGCCCGCGCTCCTCGCTCCAGCGATGGACCTCGGCGAATTGGCGCGCGATCAAGCGGCGATGCCGGTAGTCCGGATGGGTGCCGACCAGCTCGGGCATCCCGGTCGGCACGGGGATCCCGTCGTAGGCCAGGGTGTGGGAGAGCAGGCCGAGACTGGAGACCACCTGGTCGCTGCGCGTGTCGTGCACGAGCAGGAAGTCCCGCGCTCGGCAGATGGGATGGCTGCCGTCCATGAGCTGCCGCACCCAGTGGGCGATGTGCTCGAAGGGCTCGAAGTCCGGGGGGTCTGCCTGGACGACGGACTGGAAGGCCGCATTGGCCTCGATGTCCTCGCTGCGGGCCCGGCGCAAGAGCAGGCCGTCGCCCAGGTCCTCGATCACGTCCTCGGGGCGGGCCGGGCCGGCGGAGGGAAGACCATCGAAATCACTTCGGTTCTGGGGCATGACGTTTCCTTCGATCGAGAGGTCGGATCCGAGGGGAAGGCGGGCGCAACGCCGATTGGCGATGCGCGGCCACACACACCGCGGGGGTCGTGCGGCGAGAAGCCGGTCAGTTCCGGAGCTTCGCTTCCATTCGGATCCTCGATCTGAGGGTGGCCCCAGCCTACAGGAGGGGAGGCCTCTGGCAAAGCGGATCTAGGGCAGGCGCTTGTCCCGGTAGCCCGGAACCCGGCTGCGGACGTGCTCGAAGAGGGCGGCCAGACGGTCGACGCTCACCCCCAGCTCGCCCGCACTCTGGCCCGGCGCGGCGAGCACCTCGTCGAGGAGCTCCCGATCCGAGTCCGGCAGGACGCGGGTCGCACCCTTGTCCGAGACGAAGTAGCGCCCCTCGGCGGCATACAGCACCTGCACCAGGCACATCGCCAGCCGGGTGAGGCAACCGACCGCGTTGACGACCTCCCCCCGCGCGGCGTGAGCCCGGGCATGGAAGAGGGTGAACTCCGCGAGGTCCAGGTAGTCGTGCTGCAGGCGCTCCCGCAGGGCGGGCGGATAGACCGCGACGCGGGCCTTGAGCTCGGTGAGCACTCCCTCGGGGTCGTGGAGCGGCCGGCAGATCGCCAGCTCGCCCAGGAGGATGACGCTCACGAAGCCGAAGGGGGGCTGCTGGGCCGCGTGCCATTGGTGCTCGCCCCGCTGGGCGGCATCGATCTCGCGGTGCAGCCGGTCGACGCTGCGGTAGATCCAATCGACGCGCTGGCCCCGGATCGCGAGCCAGGCGCCGCCGTCCATCCACGGCCCCCAGGCGCCGATCTCCGTGAGGGAGGCCGCGCCGGCCGGGTCGAGCTCTTCCGCGAGGGCCAGGAGCTCCCCGTGGTCGGGAGGTGTGGCCTCCCGGTAGTAGAGGCCGAGGTCCAGATCGGAGTCCCGGCGGCCCGAGCCCGTCGCATGGGATCCCCCGAGCGCCACGGCCACCACCCCGGGCACCTGCGAGAGCCGGTCCGTCAGCTCTGCCAGCAAGGCACTCTGGGACGAGCTCAGCGACATCGACCGGGCTCAGAACTCCGCATAGCCGGGCACCCGCGGAAAGGGGACCACGTCGCGGATGTTGGCCATGCCCGTCGCGAACTGGACGAGTCGCTCGAAACCCAGCCCGAAGCCCGCGTGGGGCACGGAGCCGAAGCGGCGAAGCTCGAGGTACCAGGCGTACTCCTCGCGATCGAGACCCTGGGCGTCCATGCGCTCGGCCAGTACGTCGTGGCGGTGCTCGCGCTGGGAGCCTCCGATGATCTCGCCGATGCGCGGTACCAGCACGTCCATGGCCCGGACGGTCTTGGCGTCGTCGTTGGCGTACATGTAGAAGGCCTTGATCGCCGCCGGGTAGTCGGTGACGACGAGGGGCTTCTTCACCCGCTCCTCCGTGAGCCAGCGCTCGTGCTCGCTCTGCAGGTCCGCGCCCCATTGCACGGGGAACTCGAAGTCCCTGCCGCTCTTCTCAAGCTGGGCCACGGCCTCGCTGTAGGTCATGTGCTCGAAGGGCGTCTCCGCGATGTGCTCGAGGGTGGCGACCACCCCCTTCTCGATCCGCTCGTCGAAGAAGGCCAGGTCGTCGCCGCACTCGTCGAGGATCTGCCGGAAGACCGCGCGCAGGAAGCGCTCGGCGAGATCCCGGTCCCCCTCCAGGTCGCAGAAGGCCATCTCCGGCTCGACCATCCAGAATTCGGCCAGGTGTCGGCTGGTGTTCGAGTTCTCCGCACGAAAGGTGGGGCCAAAGGTGTAGACCTTGCTCATCGAGAGGGCCCCGATCTCGGCTTCGAGCTGGCCGGACACCGTGAGCCGCGTGGGCCTGCCGAAGAACTCCTCGCCGCCCTCGATCTCGAACATCTCCCCCGCACCCTCGGCGTCCGCTCCGGTCAGGATCGGGGTGTGCAGCCAGACGAAGCCCTCCTCCTGGAAGAAGCGGTGGATCGCCTTGGCAGCGACGTTGCGGACGCGGAACACCGCGCCGATCGTGTTCGTGCGGGGGCGGAGATGGGCGATGGTGCGCAGGTACTCGAAGCTGTGGCGCTTCTTCTGGAGCGGGTAGTCGTCGGGTGCGACCCCGACCACCTCGAGCTCGCCGGCGCGCAGCTCGACCCGTTGGCCCTTGCCCGGAGATTCGACCAGCTCCCCGGTCACGCGCACGGCCGCGCCCGTCCCGAGCGAGCGCACCTCGGATTCGTAGTTCACGAGCTCGGGCGGGGCGACCACCTGGAGCCCGGCCATCGACGAGCCGTCCGTCAGGTCGAGGAAGGAGAGACCCTTCGAATGGCGCGCGCTGCGCAGCCAACCCTGGACGGTCACGGTGGCGCCGACCTCACCCTCGGCCAGGACCTCTCTCAGGTTCGGTGAACTCATCGACTCGTCTCCTCGACCCATCGGGCGCCGGCCTCGAGCAGCCGAAGGGCGGCCTCCGGCACGAAGGTGGATTGCAGGATCTCGTAGGCCAGGTGCGCGCCCGGCTCCTCGAAGTTCCGCGGATGGGGCAGGTAGCGCATCCAACCGCCTGCGATTGAGAGAACCGCGTCGGCTTCGTGCCCGGTGCGTTCGGCCCACGCGAGGCCCACGTCGACCGTCGCTTCCAGCGGCAGCCCGAGCAGGCGCAGGGCCCCGATCCTCACGAGCTGCACCCGGACGAGCGGGTCTTCGCCGAATGCGAAGGCGCGGGCCGCGCGGTTGCGCAGGTAGCGGCGAAGCGTGGCGATCCTCTCGCGTCGCTCCTGCGCCGGGAGGTCCCGGGTCTTCTCGGCCTCCATCGCGTAGAGCTCCCGGGTGCGATAGCGCGCGCTGGCAGCGAGCCCCAGTGCTGCGTGGGCGGCTTCGCGCTCGCCGTCGCCGACGCGGTGCGTGGGGAGCCGGACCGAGGTCGTCGCCGACTCCACCGACAGGTCGGTGCCGGTCTCGATGCCCCGCGCCACCCTCACCACCTCGTCGCCGACCTCGCGGCCGAGCTGCTCGACGATGTCGAAGCCGCAACCCACGCTCTGGCCGGGAATCGCCAGGTCCTGCAGCCCCCGCGTGCGTGGGTCCACGTCGCCGTGGGCGCTGAGCAGGAAGAGGGGCAGCGCCCCCGGAAGGGCCTCCTCGATCGCCAGGTTCGCCGCCCACGGCCAGTCCGCGGACCAGGCCAGGTTGTCGTGCCCGAGCACCGTGGGATGGCAGCCGGCGATGTAGAGCACGGCGAGCGGCGCGCCCCCCTCGCGGTCGACCCGAACCACGCGGAGGATCCGGTCGACGGGCCCCGCCTCGCGGCGCCGATTGCGACCGATCGCGACCGAGCCCTCGCCCATGCCCAGACGGGCGGGCGTCGCGTTGCGGACCGCCTGTACCCCCGCCCGCACCGCCACCGCCAGGATCGGCGCGACGAAGTCCGGCGGCGGACGGCCGCCGAGCAGCTCTCCGAAGCCGGTGTCCGGCCCGGAGTGGGTGTGGATGCAGGTGACGAAGATCCGACCCGGCTCGAGGCCCGTGGCCGCCGCGATCCCATCGGCGATCTCCGCGGCCTGCTGGGGCGCGATCAGGCAGACCTCGAGGCTGACGAAGAGGCAGGAGCCGCCCGATTCCAGGTAGAGCGCACGGACGCTGAGCGGGTCGTGCTGCTCGCGGGCCGGCTCCTCGCGTGCGCCGTAGCCCATCATCGCGATCCCCGGCTCGAGCGGAATCCCAACGCAGCTCGTCCCGGCTCGCACCGATCCCCCCTGATGGGCCGGGAGTATACAGCGCGCTTCCCTGCGACGGGCCGCTAGGCTGGGAGCGGGGGAGGCGATGACGGACGACGGGGGCACCGGCGGCGTCGAGTACGAGGCCGTCGACGCGAGCTACTTCGCCGAGCGGGGCCTGCGCCGCCATGCCCGGGTCGGCTCGCTCTGGGCCCTGGGTGTCGGTGCGGTCATCTCGGGTGACTTCTTCGGTTGGAACTTCGGCCTCGCAGCGGGCGGTTTCGGCGGGCTCTTGATCGCAACCCTCGTGATCACCGCCATGTACACGGGCCTCTGCTTCAGCATCGCCGAGATGGCGCCCGCCCTGCCCCACACCGGGGGCGCCTACTCCTTCGCGCGTTCCTCGATGGGGCCCTGGGGCGCCTTCGTCACCGGGATGGCGGAGAACATGGAATACGTGCTCACGCCCGCTGTCATCGTGGTGGGCATCGGCGGTTACCTGGGCGCGATCTTCGGCACGCCGGACGGGTGGGCTCCGCTCTGGTGGGCGCTGGCCTACGCGGTCTTCGTGGGCCTGAACGTCGCCGGCGTCGAGACCAGCTTCCGCTTCACCGTGGTCATCACGGTCCTGGCCCTCGGCATCCTGGCCGTCTTCTACCTCGGCGCCCTGACCCAGCTCGACCTGCAGGCCTTCGCTTTCGACGTGGAGCCGGAGGCGGGTGGCAGCTCCTTCCTGCCCTACGGATGGAAGGGAGTCTTCGCCTGCCTGCCCTTCGCGATCTGGTTCTACCTGGCGATCGAGGAGCTGCCCCTCGCCGCCGAGGAGTCCCACGAGCCTGCCGCCGACATGCCCCGCGGCATCCTGCTCGGCCTGCTCACCCTGGTCGTGTGCGCCTTCGCCACCCTGGTGCTCTCGAGCGGCATGGCACCGGGGGCGGCAGCGCTCGGCCGATCGGAGGAGCCGCTCTTCGAAGGGCTGCGCACCCTCTTCGGGGCCGGGCTCGGCTCGAAGCTGCTCGCCCTGATCGCCGTGGCGGGCCTGGTGGCGAGCTTCCACACCATCATCTTCGCCTACGGTCGGCAGGTCTACTCTCTCTCGCGGGCAGGCTACTTCCCGCGCTGGCTCTCGGTGACCCACACGACGCGGGAGACGCCCCACCGCGCCCTGATCGCCGGCGCCCTGCTGGGCTATGGCGTCGCGCTCACGATCCACGTCCTGGGCTCGGAGCACCCCGTGGGCGCGGTGCTCCTGAACATGGCCGTCTTCGGAGCGGTCATCTCCTACGTCCTCCAGATGAGCTCCTATGTGCTGCTGCGCATCCGGCTGCCGCACATCGAGCGGCCCTACCGGAGCCCCTTCGGCATCCCGGGCGCCGTGTTCGCCGGAGGCGTGTCCGCCGTCACCCTGGTCGCGCTCTTCGTCGTCGATCCGATCTACCAGAAGGTCGTGATCGGCGCGGCCATCTGGTATGCCCTGGGTCTCTTGTACTTCGCCATCCATGCGAGACACCACCTGGTGGCCTCGCCCGAGGAGGCCTTTGCAGCCGCCGCGCTCGCAGAGCGGCCGGGGGAGAGCCGTCGATGAAGGCCGTTGCGCGCGCCATGGCGCTCCTGCTGCTGGTCGGCCTGGCCGGGGCCCTTGCCTCTGCCCAGGACCGCGCCGTCAAGGTGCACAAGCCCCTGCATCGCCCGGCCGCCGAGCTGGTGCCGATCGCCCAGCTGGCGCTCGGCGAAGAAGGCACTGCGACGGCCGACGCGGGAACAAACAGCCTCGTGCTGATCGGCGGGGCCGGACGGGCCTCCGAGGCGCAGGACCAGATGGCGCGTCTACTCGTGGCCCTGGGGCTGGTGCGCCAGCTGGGGCGCAGCGACGAGGCGATCGCTGGCGAGGAGGTGACGACTCCGTCGGCGCCGCCCTCCGGCAAGCTCCCGGCCGCGGAGCCGGAGCCCGACCGCACCCGCATGCGCCTCGAAGCCGAGCGCGCCTTCCGCGAGGGACAGGCCCATCTGGCCGCCGACCGCATCGAGGAGGCCGCACGGGCCTTCGCGCGCGCCGTCGAGCTCGAGCCCCTGGAGCCCGAGTACCACATGTACGAAGCGTGGTCCGCCTACCAGGCGGCGCGCGTCCAGGTTCGCGTCCAGCGCGCTCGCCTGACGGCCTGCGCCCGGAAGGTCGCCGAAGAGGACGAGAGCTGTGCCGTTGCCCACACCATCCTCGGCCGCCTCGCCCTCGATGAGGCCAACCCGGGGCTGGCCCGACGGGAGTTCGAGGCCGCCCTGCTCCGGGACCCCGAAGACACCGACGCGCAGGCGGGTCTCGAGAAGCTCGAGCGCTGAGCTGCCACGGAGACGGCCCCGCGAGCTGGGCTCGCAGGGCCGACGATGGATCGGTGCTGGGAGACCTACGCGTGCTGCGCGTAGATGTCCATGATCTCGTGGAGGAGATCGATGGCCTCGCCCTTCTGTCGCTGGAAGGAGTTGCGGCCGATGATCGAGCCGAAGCCGCCGCCCTCGGCGATGCCGCGGATCTCCTCGAGGACGCCGTCGCGGCCCTTGGCCGCTCCGCCGGAGAAGATCACGATGCGGCGACCGTCGAAGGCGCTCTGCACGACGTGGCGAATGCGATCGGCCAGCGTCGCCACCGGGATCCCCTCGGCCTCGTAGACCTTTCGCGCCGCGTCCTGCTCGATGTGCTCGGTCGGCGGCTTCACCTTCAGGATGTGGGCACCGAGCTGGGCCGCAATCTGGGCGGCGTAGGCGACCACGTCGATCGCGGTCTCGCCATCCTTCGAGATGCCGGAGCCGCGCGGGTAGGACCAGACCACGACGGCGAGGCCCTTGGCCTTGGCCTCCTTGGCCAGCTCGCGGATCTGCTGGTACATCTCGTTGCGCTCGGCCGAGGCGGGGTAGATCGTGAAGCCGATGGCCGAGCAGCCGAGACGCAGGGCGTCGTCCACGCAGCCGGTCACGGCCGAGCGGGGGTCACTGCCGCCGTACAGCGAGTCCGAGTTGTTGAGCTTCAGGATCAGCGGGATCTGTCCGGCAAACTCGGCCGCTCCGGCCTCGAGGAAGCCGAGCGGTGCCGCATAGGCATTGCAGCCCGCGTCGATCCCCAACTCGAAGTGGTAGCGGGGGTCGTAGCCCACCGCGTTCTTGGCGAAGCTGCGAGCCGGGCCGTGCTCGAAGCCCTGATCGACGGGCAGGATCACCAGCTTGCCCGTGCCGCCGAGGCGACCGTGATTCAGGATGCGGGCCAGGTTGGTGAGCGTTCCGGGGTTGTCACTCCCGTACCAGGAGAGAATCTCTTTGACGCGCTTGCTCATGTCGGGGAGGCCTCCGAGGATGGGTTCGAGCGGCATGCACCACGGGTTCCCCCGCGGGGCGTCGCCCGGGATGGAGCGATAGCGACCCGGGCCAGCCGGGTCGAGGTCTCCAGGGTAGGTGACCCGCGGAGCCCACAGGTGACGTAGCCGCGGGCGCCGCCTAGCCTGCTGCCCACTTCAAGGAGGCGGAACCATGGGAACCGGATTGGCTCGGC
>NYZB01000013.1 GCA_002687015.1 Deltaproteobacteria bacterium | reverse complement strand
GTTGCGTTCGGCCGCGCCGTCTCCCTCCACCGCCTCGCCGCCTTCGGCCCGGGCCGGGCGGCCGCCCGCCTCGCCGCGCTCGCGCGGCTCCTGCCGGTCGCGCCGCGGGGGGCGATTCCCGCCGCCCTCTCGGCGGGCTTCGCGCGGAGCGGGCTTCGCCACGGCGGCGTCGAGCTCCGAGAGCAGCCGGAGGCTCCCCTCCGTGCTGCCGATCTCGTAGCAGCTCACCGGAAGGCCCAGATGTCCGAGCACGGCCTGGGCCGCGCCATCGAAGCTCTGCGCGATCAGGGTGAGCCGGGGGCGCGTCGGGAGCAGGGGCGCACCGGCGGCGGCGAGGGCCCCGGGAATCCAGGGCTCGGCCAGCAGTGCCGCATCGAGCACCTGGCCGAGACTGTGCAGGGTGAACTGCTCGCGGGTGGCCGCGACCACCGCCTGACCGTCGGCCGTCACTCCCGCCACATCGAGCGCGGCCGCGGCTCCGGAGAAGGGCCAGCGTCGCGCGAAGCGAAGCCCCGCATGGGACTCGGCCGCCGCGATCCAACGGCCGCGCAGGCCGTCCTCGCCATCGCGGGTGCGCCGGTCGTTCAGGCGCTTGCGAACCCCACCCTCCAGGCGATCCATCGCCTCGGAGACCCCGGCCTCGGTCAGGGGCTGGGCGTTGCGGTTGGGCTCGAGGATCTCGAGCACGATCCGCGCCCCGTCGGCGCGCAGGGTGGCGACGGGTCGCGCCATGATCACGAGCTCCGCCACGTCTGCGGCGGCGCGCACGGCACCCGCGTGCTTGGCGGCCAGGCCGCGGAAGGCTTCGAGCGCGCGCGCGAAGAGCGCGCGCGCCTCGGGCGTCGAGGCCTGGGCGGCCACGGCGTCGGGCTCGAACCAGATCGGCTGCCCCACCGGCTCGGCCGCGATCGGCTCGGGCTCCCCGGCGGCCGTCGGCACGGTCAACGCGCGGGGCGCCGGCTCGAAGCGCGCCAGGGCGCCGAGGCGACGGCGACTCGCGGCATCCCAGCTCGGAGCAAAGGCCGACACGGCGGTGCCGTCGCCCTCGCTGCGCGCCGCCGCCACGAGACCGGCGAACAAGGCGTCGCCTCCCGAGGAGGGGCTCACCGCGACGATGCGCTGCTCGTCGCCCCGCTGGGCGACGCCGACCAGGGCGAAGCTCGTGGGCACGTCTTCGGGCTGTGCCGGCTCCAGGGTCGCGCCCTCGAGAGCCGGTGTCGCGCCGGCCCGGGTCAGCCACTGGGGCTCGATCGGGGTGGTCCGTCCTTCGTCCGTGCGCTTCCGTCGGCGCGAGAAGCGTCTCCGCATCACCATGTCAGATCTCCTGCATGGATCCGCCTCGCTGGCAGCGGTGTGGTGCTCGGGGAAGAGCTCAAGCCTCTTTGGGCACGGGCCCCAGGCTGAGTCGTTCTTCCTTCACCAGATTCACCGTGGCGTCGGCCACCACTTGCTGGAGCTCCAGGTAGAGCCCGTCGTGGCCGACCGCCGCCGCGAGGCGGTCCTTGTTCTTGGCAAAGTCGAGGAGGATGCCGCCCAGCAACTTGCGGTCGGCGCGGGCGTACTTCACCACCCGGTTCCAGTCCTCCAGGGGAATGTCGATCCGCAAGTCGCGGACCTCTTCGAGCTCGGCGGGCAAGGCGTCGCGAAGCACCGTGAGCGTGAGGCTCTGTGCTCCCTTCCGGGCCTGGGCCCGCCAGTATCGGCTCTGTGCGACGATCATCTCGGTCTCTTCACCCTCACGGGGTGACGATCAGGGATTCGCTCTCTTCGTCGGGGGCCTCGGAATCCCCCTCGGCCTCGCCATCGGCCAGCTCGAGCTGGGCCACGGCGGGAAGCATCGGAACGCGCAGCATGGCGAGCGCGACCGGGTTGTCCGGGGCGCCCGCGTCGAAGGCCTCGGCGGCCGCGAGGCAGGCACGCGCCGCGCTCTCGTCGCCCTTCTTCCAGAAGGGGTGGGCAGCCTCGCGGAAGCGATGGGCGCAGAGGCCCGCCCGCTCCCCGGCGAGGAGCTCGGCTGCGCCCTCGGCCAGCAGCTGGTCGAGCTGCTCGCGCCGCGTGGCACCCGACACGATCAGGGGGCTCTCGAGCGCGGTGCGGATCTTGTCGAGCAGCTCGGTCAGGACCTCCCGCCCCGGCGGCCAGGGCCCGACGCGGCCCTGCTCCACCAGCTCGACGGCGCTCTCGAGGCTCGCGCCCTCGCCCTCGGAGGAGCCGAGTGCACCGCGCACCTCATCCCCGGGCAGAAGCGCTCCCTCGGCCGCCTCGGCCAGCAGCGAGCGCCACTCGCCGAAGCCCTTCGGGAGGCTGCGGTCGGAGGGGTGGGCGGCCAGCGCGTGGGCGACCACGGCGCGCAGGCCGTCTCCGGAGACGGCCACTGCGGGATGCGGCCCGCGCTCGGCCAGGCCCTTCACGAAGCGGCGCACCTTGCCGCGGCTGGCCGTGTAGGCGTTGAAGGAGAGGATGCCCCGCTCGTCGTCGAGGATGACCTCGAACAGGCGCGCACCGCCGCTCGGGTTCGCCTCGACGAGCACGGCCATGCGGGCGCCACTCGGGTCCAGCGGAGTGAGCCAGGCACCGGACAGCTCCTCCTCCGAGCCGGCCAACGCGGCCACCTTCGGCTCCGGGGCCTCCTCGCTCACCTCGACGCCCCGCGAGCGCAGGCGGTGCTTCACCTTGCGCACGATCTTGCGCCCTGCCTTGGGGAGGGTCTTCTCGTCCAGGCCGGCCAGGAGCTTCGCTCCGGCCTCCTGGCCCTCCCAGGCGTGCGCCAGCTCCTCGGCGTCGTCCGCCCGGTTCGCGAAGAGCCAGGCGAGGGTCCGCTCGGCGGCCTCCGGCGAGAGCGCCTCGAGCAGCCCGAAGGGGTCTCCGTTGGCGGGGCGAATGGCGTCGGCGTCCGCGGGAAGTGCGGTCGCGGCCGCCTCGAGGGCTTCGGGCAGGCTCACGGGCTGGCCTCGGAGCAGACCCAATCCAGGTAGGCCGGGCTCCCGCCGGCGGCCGCCAGGGCGAGCACCTCGGGCAGCTCGTAGGGGTGGAGCGCCTCGACCCGGCTCGAGAGCTCGGGCAGGCGATCGGCCCGCGTCTTCACCAACAGCAGCACCTCCGCATCGTCCTGGATCTCGCCCTCCCAGCGGTAGATCGAGCGCAGCCCGGGAACCAGGTTCACGCAGGCGGCCAGGCGCTCGGCGACGAGGGTTCGCCCGATCTGGGCTCCGGTCTCGGCGTCCGGCACAGTCACCAGGACCACCATGGCACCGGGCCCTTCGCTCGGTTCGGCCGGTCCGGCTCCCTCTCGCTCGGTGACCTCACTCCCCCTCTGGGTCATCGGGAATCCAGCAGTTTTTCGTGTTCGGCGAGCGCGTACCGGTCGGTCATGCCCGCAATGTAGTCAGCAATCGCGCGAGCTTCGCCTTCCTGCTCGAATCGCGCCACCACGTGCCCCGGGAGCCGAGCCGGATCGCGCTGGTAGGCCTCGAAGAGCCCGCCGATCACCTCGTCCGCGACCTGGCTCCGGGCGACCACCTCGGGGTGGGAGTAGAGCTCACGATAGAGGAAATCCTTCAGGTCGCCCTTCAAGCCCTCGATTTCGTGGGAGAAACCCACGAGCCTCGGCGCCTTCCGGACCTCGGCCACCGAGCCGGGGGCGAGCTCCGAGAGCCGGCCAGCCGTGGCCTCCAGCAGGTCCGTCACGAGCCGGTTGATCACCCCCACGATGATCTGGGCGTGCAGGACCGGCGGCGCCAGCGAGCCGTGGGCGGCCCGGATGGCGCCTTGCGAGGCCCGCCAGAGCTCGACCGCACCCAGCGCCTCGGCCTGGAGCAGGCCGGATCGCAGCCCGTCGTCGAGGTCGTGGTTCAGGTAGGCGATCTCGTCGGACTCGTCGGCGACCTGCGCCTCGAGCGAGGGGCTCCGGGCGAGCGCAGGGAGCGGGACGGGGTGCTCCCAGGAGGCGCCGTGCTTGAGGATGCCCTCGCGGGTCTCCACGGTGAGGTTGAGCCCGGGAAAGCCCGGGTAGCGGTCCTCGAGCCAGTCCACGACGCGCAGGGTCTGGCGGTTGTGGTCGAAGCCCCCGGCGCCCTGCATGCGCTCGTCGAGCACCTTCTCCCCGGCGTGACCGAAGGGCGTGTGACCGAGGTCGTGGGCCAGCACGATCGCTTCGGCCAGCTCCTCGTGGAGGCGCAGGCCACGGGCGAGGGTGCGCGCGATCTGGCTGCCCTCCAGGGTGTGCGTGAGGCGGTTTCGGTCGTGGTCGCCCTCGTGAAACACGAACACCTGGGTCTTGTACTCGAGCCGCCGGAAGGCGCGGCTGTGGACGATGCGGTCGCGGTCCCGCGCGAAGGCGGTGCGGTGGGCATGCTCCGGCTCCGGATGGAGACGACCCAGGGAGTCTCCGCTCTTCTGGGCGTAGGCGGCGAGCGCGCGACGCTCCTCGGCTTCGCGGTCCTCGCGGGTGGCGATCAGCTTGGCGCTCACCGGAGGTGCCGCCGGTCGCGGGCCCGCGAGCATCGATGCCGCCCCGCCCTACTCACCGGGGTTCTTCGAGTCGCGGAGGATCCGCTCGAGCTCGGCGCGCGAGGTGTCGTCGATCTCGGCATGGGGTGACGTCGCCGGGGTTTCCGGCTCGCGCGTCGGAAATCGGGCCAGGGCCCAGGCCGCGAGCACGGCCAGGACGATGGCGCCCAGGACGATGCGGGTGCGCGTCATACCGCGCTGGCCAGGAAGAACCGTCGGCGTGTCATGCTGCCCGGAGCAGCACGAGGCGTCCGCGTGTCACGCTGCCCTCCCGGAAGGGACCGAGGCTGGAGAGAATCGGGGGGATCGCTCTCGCGGAATGCTACGGAAGAAGGCCCCGCTGCGCCGCTACCCTGGGGCCCATGAACGACATCCCCGCACGCCTCCTGCTCGGCCCCGGCCCTTCGAACGCCCATCCGGCCGTCCTGCAGGCGATGAGCCAGCCGCTGCTCGGGCACCTCGACCCCGCCTTCCTGGCCGTGATGGACGAGGTCCAGGAGCACCTGCGAACCCTCTTCGCGACCGAGAACCCCTTCACCCTGCCGCTTTCCGCGACGGGCAGCGCCGGGATGGAGGCCTGCCTCTGCAACCTGCTCGAGCCGGGAGACGACGTGGTCGTCGGCGTGGCGGGTGTGTTCGGCGGGCGCATGTGCGAGGTGGCGGAGCGGATCGGCGCCCGGGTGACCCGCGTCGAGAGCGCCTGGGGTACGGCCCTCGACCCGGCGGCCATGGCGGAGGCGATCACCCGCGTGCGGCCGCGGGTGGTGGCCTTCGTGCACGCCGAGACCTCGACCGGCGTGCTCCAACCCGTCGCCGAGATCGCCGCCGCCGCGCACGCGGCCGGGGCTCTGGTGGTGCTCGACTGCGTCACCTCGCTCGGGGGCGTAGCGGTCGAGTTCGACCGGTGGGGCGTGGACGCCGCCTACAGCGGGACCCAGAAGTGCCTCTCCTGCCCGCCGGGGCTCTCGCCCGTGTCGTTCAGCGAGCGCGCCCTGGAGCGGGTCTCGGAGAGACGCACGAAGGTGCAGAGCTGGTACCTCGACGTCACGCTGCTGGCCGGGTACTTCGGCGGCGAGCGCGTCTACCACCACACGGCGCCCATCTCGTCCATCTACGCCCTGCTCGCCGGCCTGCGGGTCGTGGTCGTCGAAGGCCTCGACCGCCGAGCCGAGCGCCATCGAGATGCCCAGGCCTACCTTCTCGCGCGTCTGGCCGACCAGGGCTTCGAGCCCCTGGTCGACGAGGCCCACCGCCTGCCCCCGTTGACGACCTTGCGCCTGCCCGCCGCGGTACGCGAGCGCGGCGAAGCCGAGGTCCGACGCGCACTCCTGGGCGTCCACGGCATCGAGGTGGGCGGCGGTCTCGGCAAGCTGGCGGGCGAGGTCTGGCGGGTCGGCCTGATGGGCGAGAACGCCCGGCGCGAGAGCGTCGATCGACTCGAGGCGGCCCTGAAGGCGGTCCTGGCCTGAGGGTCCGCGGGAGCTCGCTTGACCCCCGGCTCCCGCGGCTGCTACCCCACTCCCCAACAAGAAACGCCCGCGCGCCCGTGAGGGCTCGATCCGTACGAGGGGACGGATCGGGGGGAAGGTCGTGAGAATCGGCCGCGGTCGCGCCACTGTGATTGGGGAGCTGCGCAGCACCAGATCCACTGGGTCGGGGTCCGTCGCCTCGGGGTGACGGAGAGACCTGGGAAGGAGCCGCGGAGCGCCCGCGGCGCCCGCATCGCGCGATCCAGCGCGGAGGAACGCGGGAGCCACGGACACCCATCAGCCAGGACACCTGCTCGGGCGACGCACGCATGTCGCTCTCCGCGAAAGGGGGCGGTGCGGCGAGTGCCCGCTCGGGCGCTCCTCCACCGCTCTCCACGACGAGCGGCAGCCGAGGAGCCCCGGTGGCCCTGTCTCCCACGTCCCGAAAGCTCGTCGCCTTCCGAACGCGGATCGGGGTCGCGTCCATCCTGGTCGCCCTCCTGTCGGCGGGGCTCGGGCATGCCGAGACCCAGGTGGGCGTGGCGCCCCGTGCGGGCGAGATCGACGCCATACCTGCCGGGCGCAGCGTGCAGGATCGCGTCGATGAGATCCGCCGGCGGGTCCAGCAGGCCGTCGTCTACCCCGACGCCGCCCGCCGGAGGGGCATCCACGGGACGACCCGGATCCAGTTCGAGGTGAATGCAGAGGGGCACGCCAAGGAGGTGACCACCGTGGCCAGCTCGGGAAGCGATCTCCTCGATGCCGCCGCCAAGCAGAGTGCCGTCGATGCGGCTCCCCTGCCCTACGTGTTCGGCCGGCTGCGCATCCCGGTGGTCTTCGAGCTGAAGGGCCGAGCCCGGGAGTGAAGGCTCAGGCGCTGCGCGCGCGCTGCAGGTGGGCGCGCAGCGCAGTCAGCCAGGCTTCGGTGCATTCGTTCTGCGGCTGGTGGGCGCCGCCGGGCAGGATCGCGAGCTCCGCATCGGGGATCTTCTCGGCCATCGTCCGGCTGGGCTCCAGAAAGGGCTCGTCTTCGCGGCCCACCATCACGAGGGTCGGGCAGCGGATCTCGGCCAGCCGGTCGGCGAGCGACGGGGCCCCGGCCATCGCGCGGCCGAGAGCGTCGTAGGCCTCGGGGTCCATGGCCTCGATGCGCGTGTCCCTCCACCGCCAGAAGCGCGCCTCACCCCACTCGGCCTCGACCCGCCGGTCGGCATCGCTGCGCTCGGGGTCGTCGGCGGAGCGCGCGCGCAGGATGGCGGCCAGCTTGTCCATGCCCGCCTCGCGACCGATCCGGGCCGCCATCTCGAGCAGATCCACCCGGATCCAGTCGAGGTGGTGATGCGCCGTGTCCATGAGGACGAGCGAGGCCACCTGCTCGGGCCGCTCGAGCGCCACCCGCAGCGTGAGCATCCCCCCCATCGAGTGCCCGAGGAGATCGCAGGGCTCCCCCGCCACCTGCTCGAGCCAGGCGCCGAGGCGCGCGGCCAGTCCGTCCAGCGTGTAGCTCCCGGGCGCGAGGCGATCGGAGGCGCCGTGACCCGGAAGGTCGGGGAGCAGCACGCGGCCCTCCGCCGCGAGCGCATCGAGGGGAGCCTCGAAGTCCTGCCAGAACCCGGTGTAGCCGTGGACCAGCACCAGCGGCCGGGTGCCCGCTCCGCGCTCTTCGTGGGCCATCACCGCACCGTCGATGGGGGTGTGGTGGAGCGTCACGTCAGTTGTGGAGCCTCGGGTCGGACGGGGCGCGGGTCAGGACCTCGGCCTCGTGCGCCGTCACCTCCGGCAGGCGGGCGGCGACGGCCTCCCGCCCGACCAGCTCGCAGGCGAGATCGACGTAGACACCGTGATGACGCGCCTCGGCCTTGCGAAGGCCGTCGTAGAAGCGAGCCAGGTCCGGGTCCGGAAGGGCCTCGGCCAGGAGCGTCAGTCGCTCGCAGCTGCGCGCTTCGATCACGGCCGAGCAGAGCAGGACGTCGAGGAGCCGCTCCGGATCCTCCTCGCGCACGATCGCGCGCAGCCGGCCCGCGTAGGGGCTCGGCCGTTGGCGGGCAAAGCGGAGCCCGCGCCGGCCCAGCCAGGCCAGCACCTCCTCGAAGTGGGCCAGCTCCTCGCGGGCCAGGGCGGCCAGCGGCGCCATCAGGAAGGCGTGCTCGGGGTACTGGAAGATCAGCCGCATCGGCACCCCTGCGGCCTTCTTCTCGCAGTGGGCGTGATCCAGGAGCACGTCGTCGAGGCCGGCCAGGGCACGCTCGACCCATGCGGGAGCGGTGGTGGAGGCCAGCTTCAGCACGGGATCGGATCGATCGTGGGCTGGGGCTTCTGCACGGAGGCGGAATATACTGGACGTCCCCCTGGAGGAACGCATGTACCCCGCCGTCCACGCCGAGAAGACCCCCGACAAGCCGGCCTACGTCATGGCACGGAGCGGGCGGGTCGTCACCTATCGGGAGCTCGACGAGCGCTCCAACCAGGGGGCGCAGCTCTTCCGTTCCCTGGGTCTGCGCCGCGGCGACCACATCGCCCTCTGCATGGAGAACCACGAGGAGTTCCTCTCCCTCGCCTGGGCCGCCCAGCGCTCGGGGCTCTACTTCACGACGATCAGCTCGCGACTGACGGCACCCGAAGTCGAGTACATCGTGGACGATTGCGCGGCCAAGGTGCTCGTCACCTCGGCCGCCAAGGGCGAGATGGCCCAGGGGCTCACCGGCGCCTGCCCGGGGCTGATCGCGCGCTACATGGTGGGTGAGCCCGGCCCGGGCTTCGAGTCCTGGGAAGCCGCCCTGAACGGCCAGGCCACGGACCCCATCGAGGACGAGAGCGAGGGCGCCCCGATGCTCTACTCGTCCGGTACGACCGGGCGGCCCAAGGGCGTGAAGCACCCTCTTCCGAGCGAGCCGATCGGGACCCCGCCGCCGATCCTTGCCGCCATCATGGGCCTCTACGGGGCCGACGATCGCTCGGTCTACCTCTCACCGGCGCCCCTCTACCACGCCGCGCCCCTGGGCTTCACGATGTCCTTCCTCCGCACGGGGGCCACCCTGGTGATCATGGAGCAGTTCGACGCGCTCGAGGCGCTGCAGCTGATCGAGAAGCACCGGGTGACGCACTCCCAGTGGGTGCCCACCATGTTCGTGCGCATGCTCAAGCTCCCCGAGGAGGAGCGCGCCCGACCGGACGTCTCGAGCCTGCAGGCCGCGATCCACGCGGCCGCGCCCTGCCCCGTCCCGGTCAAGGAGCAGATGATCGAGTGGTGGGGGCCGGTAATCCACGAGTACTACGCCGGAACCGAGGCCAACGGGTTCTGCGCGATCAACTCCGAACAGTGGCTCGCCCACAAGGGCTCCGTCGGGCAGCCCCTGAATGCCACGGTCCACATCCTCGACGAGAACATGGAGAAGCTTCCGCCGGGCGAGATCGGCGGCATCTACTTCGAGAGCCCGACCACCTTCGAGTACCACAACGCTCCCGAGAAGACCGAGGACTCGAAGAGCCCCCAGGGCTACACCACCCTGGGCGACGTGGGCTACCTCGACGAGGAGGGCTGGCTCTACCTCACCGACCGCAAGGCGCACATGATCATCTCGGGCGGCGTGAACATCTACCCGCAGGAGACCGAGAACGCGCTGATCACCCACCCGAAGGTCGTCGACGTGGCGGTCATCGGCGTGCCGAACGAGGACTTCGGCGAGGAGGTCAAGGCGGTGGTGCAGCCCGTGGACATGGCGGAGGCCGGTCCCGATCTCGAAGCCGAGCTGATGACCTGGTGCCGGGAGCAGATCTCCAGCGTGAAGTGTCCACGCTCCATCGACTTCGAGCCCGAGCTGCCCCGCCACCCCACCGGCAAGCTCTACAAGCGCCTGCTGAAGGACCGCTACTGGGGCAAGACGGACAGCAGGATCGTCTGATGGATGGGCCTTGCTGCGGCGATCTCCCGTGAACGGGGGGCTGACCCTGGGTGCCGTCTACGAACGCACCGTGGCCGCCTCGCTGGAGCGCGTGTGGGAGAACGTGCACGACTGGGAGCACCTCCCCTTCCTCCACGCGAGCTCCTTCTGCGATCTCGTCCTCGAGACGGCGGAACCCTGGGGTTGGCGCGCACGGGTCCAGGTGCCGCCGCGCGAGAACCCCCGCGAGCTCCTGATCGAGCTGCGCCGCGAGGAAGGCGCCGAGCGCTACCACACGCGCACCCTCGCCGGGTTCGGTGCGGGGGGCGACATCGCAACGACCCTCGAGCCGCGCGGTGATCGCGAGACCGGTGTCCACGTGGAGTTCTGGCTCTCCGAGCAGGACCCATCCCAGGCGAAGGCCATCGGGCAGGCCATGGTCGGCCTGTACACGCGGCTCTGGGACGAGGACGAGGAGATGATGATCCAGCGCCAGGCCTTCCTCGATGTACGGCGGGCAGCGGAGCCCGCCCCGGAATGCCCGAAGGCGATCGCGCTCGGCTCCCCGGAATCCGTGCGCGCCCGCGCACCCTTCTTCGCCGAGGTCGGCGGCCAACGGGTCCGGGTTCTCGAGCACCAGGGCCAGCTCGCCGCCCACTCCCTCGTGTGCCCCCATCTGGGCGCCCCCCTCGACGGCGCCGAGCTCCGAGAGGGCCACGTCGTGTGCCCGTGGCACGGCTACCGCTTCTCGCTGTCGACCGGCCTGAACCCCGACGGACGGCGCTGCCGCCTCGCGCACCCCGCGCAGATCGTCGCGGACGCGGCGGGCGAGCTGCAGCTCTCGCTCGCTTGAGGCGCGCCACCGCGATCCACGCGCGCGTGGCCGGCCTCGACTGGGAGAGGCTCGCTGCCGAGCTGGACCGGCGCGGCCGCGCCTTGACCGGGCCGCTCCTGCTCCCCGAAGAGTGCGGCGCGCTCACCCAGGGCTGGGACGACGAGGGGGCCTATCGCACCCGGGTGGTCATGGATCGCCACGGCTTCGGCCAGGGCGAGTATCGATACTACCGCTACCCCCTGCCCCGACCGGTCGAGGAGCTACGCGCCGCCTTCTACTCCGAGCTGGCCCCGATCGCGAACCGCTGGGGCGAACGCCTCGGCGAGGGCACCCCCTACCCCGCCAGCCTGGACGGGCTGCTGGAGCGATGTCGCGAGGCGGGCCAGGAGCGACCGACGCCGTTGATCCTCCACTACGCGCGGGGCGACTACAACCGGCTCCACCAGGATCTCTACGGAGACGTCCACTTTCCCCTTCAGCTCGCCGTCCTGCTGACTCGCCCGGGCCGGGACCACCGCGGCGGCGAGTTCGTCCTCACCGAGCAACGCCCGCGCATGCAGTCGCGCGTCGAGGTCGTCCCCCTGCGCCAGGGAGAGGGAGTGGTCTTTCCCGTCGAGAAGCGACCGGTGGAGGGGAAGCGGGGGACCAGCCGCGCGACCATGCGCCACGGCGTGAGCGAGGTCCGTGCGGGCCACCGGTACACCCTGGGCGTGATCTTCCACGATGCGCGGTAGGAGTTGGGCACGGCTTCGCCGCCGGCCCCCGGAAGCGAGCTCGTCGCCGCGCGCAGTCGGGCGGGCGAGGTCCGAGGCATCTTCTCCGTCCTGCGCGCGATCCTGG
This sequence comes from Deltaproteobacteria bacterium, assembly GCA_002687015.1. Taxonomy (GTDB): domain Bacteria; phylum Myxococcota_A; class UBA9160; order UBA9160; family UBA6930. Next base: position 1,681 of record NYZB01000013.1, on the reverse strand, counting down.
CCGAGTGGGCCCGTCCGGAGTCACTGCGCGACGTGGTGGCGCCAGGCCTGGCGCCGTCGGCGTTTCGCGAGCGCATGGAAGCTGCGCTTGCGGCCGAAGCAAGGTGCACGGGAAGCCACGAGCCCCGAATGCCGCCCGAGCCAGGGCATCGGGACGGCCGTGCAGACGGCGCCGCCCTGCCGAACAGCGTTTGAGAGCACCGGGCGAGACGCGCCCCTGCACCACGCCCGTGCGGCTACCCTCCCTCCATGGTCGATCTCGGTCTCACCCATATCGCACTCCCCGTGAGTGACCTCGACGCCAGCCTGGCCTTCTACCAGACCTATGCGGAGATGCAGGTGGTGCACGAGCGGGCGGATCCCAGGACGGGAACTCGCGTGGCGTGGATCGGCGACGGCACCCGGCCCTTCGTGATCGTCCTGGTCGAGGCGGACCAGGTCGAGCACCCCCTCGTTCCCCTGTCCCATCTGGGTGTCGGCTGTGACTCGCGAGAGGAGATCGATCGTCGGGCCGCCCGGGCCCACGGGGAGGGCCGACCCGTCTGGGGGCCGACGGATTCCGGGCCGCCCGTCGGCTATTGGGCCTTGATTGCCGACCCGGATCATCACACCCTGGAGCTATCGCACGGCCAGGAAGTGGGGCTCGCCGTCGCGAACGCCTTCGAGGAGGCGACGCGGGACCCCGCCGGGCCGACAGGAAAGGAGTCCTCGTGAAGGTGGGTCTCTTCGTTCCCCTCGTCGGCCCGGTCGCGACGCCGACTTATCTCGAAACCCTGGGGCACGAAGCCGAAGCAAGGGGCTTCGACTCCCTCTGGGTCGCCGAACACGTGGTGCTCTTCGATGAGTACGACTCCCGCTATCCCTACGCGCTGGACGGTCGCATCCCGGCGGGCGGCGAAGCGGGCTTCCTGGACACCTGGACCGCCCTCGCCTTCCTGGCCGCCTGCACGACCAAGATCCGGCTCGGCAGCGGCATCTGCCTCGTGCCGCAACGCAACCCCGTGTATACCGCGAAGGAGGTGGCCACGGTCGACGTGCTCTCCGGGGGTCGTGTCGACTTCGGGGTCGGGGTCGGCTGGCTGGCCGAGGAGTTCCGCGCCGTCGACGCACCCTTCGAGCGGCGCGGCGCTCGCTGTCGAGCCTACCTCGAGGTGATTCGAAGGCTCTGGTGTGACGAGGTCTCCGCCTACGAGGGCGAGTTCTACACCCTCGAGCCCTGCCGGCAGTACCCGAAGTGCGTCCAGAAACCCCATCCGCCGATCGTCTTCGGAGGCGAGAGCGAAGCGGCCCTCCGCCGGGTCGCCGACCTGGGCCAGGGCTGGTACGGCTTCAATCTCACGCCGGTCCAATTCGCCGAACGTCTCGCCCGGCTGCACGAGCTGCTGGACAAGCGGGACCGGCGTCACGACGAGGTCGAGGTGAGCGTCTCGCCCTATCTGCTCGACTGCGACCGGGAGTCGCTCGCCGCCTATCGGGACGCGGGCGCGGACCAGGTCATCCTCACGACCGTCGCGCGGGACGAGGACGACCTGCGCCGGACCCTCGACGACCTGGCCGAGGAGATGCTGGTCCAGGGGCCTGCCTTCTAGCTCTCTCCGGGCCGCGCCATGCGGCGCTGTGCCACACTGCCGGGTGGCGGAGGAGAGGCATGAAGACCCGCGCGATCGAGCCCTTTGTGGCGG
>NYZB01000012.1 GCA_002687015.1 Deltaproteobacteria bacterium | reverse complement strand
CGCGAAGAGCGCCGCCAGCACGGAGCCGGCCAGCACCAGGCCGGGCGGGAGGCTCGGAGAGGCCCGATCCACCGTCTCGTCCGCGACCGGCCCGATGGGCAGGAGCCGCGTGAGCAGGGCGGGGAGCAGGGTCAGGGTCAGGGTCAGGATGACGAACATGCCGGTGCCCGAGATCAGGCCGAGCTCCGCGACGCCCTTGTAGTCGGTCGGCACGAAGGCGAAGAATCCAATCGCCGTCGAGACCGAGCACAGCACCAGGGCCGGTCCGACCTGCTGGACCGCCGCCACGAAGGAGGCCTCGTGGTCGCGGCCGCGGCGTCGCTCCTCCAGCACGTGCAGGCCCAGGTGGATGGCGAAGTCGACGCCCAGCCCGATGAAGAGCACGGCGAAGGCGATCGACACGACGTTCAGGCGGCCCACCGCGAAGGCGGCAAAGGCGGCCGTCCAGATCAATCCCACGACGAGGGTCAGGGCGCTCGCGGCCACCATCGACCCCGAGCGGAAGGCCCAGCCCAGCACCAGCAGGACCATCGCGAAGGAGAAGAGACCCGCGATGCCGACGTCCGTGACGAGGCCGCGCATCTCTTCGTCGTTCAGGGCCGGATAGCCGGTGATGCGGACGCGCAATTCCCGGGCGGGCCCGATGCCCAGCCCTGCGGCCGTCGCGCGGATCTCCGACAGCGGTCGGCCGGCCGGAAGCAGGGCGTCGAAGTCGAGCACGGGATCGACGACCAGGGTGCTGTGGGTGGCCGTCCCGAAGGAGGACTCGCGCAGCAGCAGGTCCTGCCATGAGACGTGCACGGGGCGCTCGGCGTAGACCGCGACGGTGGCCTCGCCGAATCCGTCGAGCAACCCACCCAGCTCGGTCGGCGCCTCACCCTGCGCCCGCGGAAGGGCGCGGCGGATCAGGTCGGTCAGGGTGGCGAGGTCCGGCTGCTGGGAGAGCGCGCCGAGCACCGGCTGGAAGCGCACGAGCTGGTCCGAGAAGGTCTCGACCTCCTCGAGGCTGCGGTAGAGCAGGGCGTGGCGTTCGAAGAAGGGGTCGGCATCGGCGACGAAGACCGAGCGCGCCACGTCCGGCCGTTCTTCGAGGGCTCCGGCCAGGCGTCGTGCCGCCTCGCGGGCGGCATCACCGGTCGGCCCGTCCACCACGACGAGGAGGGCGTCGTTCAGCAGCGGAAAGCGCTCCTCGAAGGCCTCCATGCGCTGCTGGAAGGGGAGATCCGGGGACAACATCGTGGTCTTGTTGTCCATGTTCACGCCGAGGTTCAGCGCGGCGTAGACCAGGGCCAGGAGGGTCACGCACGCCGTCGCTGCGACGACGCGCCTCTCCTGGCGAATCGCCATGGCAACCCACGCGGCCAGCCAGCGTTCGAGCATGGCACCACCCATCGGCGTGGTGCATAGCAACTGGAGTCCGACCTTCTGTGCCGCGGATCACCCGCGGGGGATCCGCCGCCGGTGGGAGTTCACCCCGCGTTCACTCTGGAGCGCCGACGACCGCCACCCCGTCCGGAAAGGCGAGCCCACGGAGCAGGATCTCCGGAGGCTCCGGCGTTCCGTCAGGATCGAAGCGGATGCGCCAGACCTTGCCGTCGGGCCCGGGGCCGATGCTCGGGAAGTCCCAGGCCAGATCGAGGTCTGCGTAGTAGAGGGTGCCCTGCGCATCCAGGGCAAGACCCATCGGGCTGCCCGTGGCGTGGGGCGGGAACCACTCCGGCGGGTCGAGGATGGCGCGCACCCACTCGCCAGCGGGGTCGAGCTCGATGATCTCGCCGGTAAAGACGCTGGAAGCGTAGAGATTCCCGCCCGGCGCGAAGACCAGCCCCGAGAAGGTGTAGAAGCCGCGGAAGAACGCCTCGCGATTCGGCGCGTCGGCCAGGGGCGAGCCGACGGGGTCCCTTCGGCCGCAGCCCCCGGCCGCGTCGGGAGCGGTGGGGAAGGGCGGGGAGAAGCGCTCGATGACTCCGCGCCCCGCCGAGGCCAGGTAGACCCGTCCCGCCGCGTCGATCCCCACCGAGCCAGCCGTTCCGATGTCGGCGGCCAGCTTGCAGAACTGACCGGTCGAGGCGCCCGTGTCCGGGTAGGCGCCGGGTGGCCCCGGGTAGCCCGAGAAGGGGGGAAACCAGAGGAACAGCTGCCCCAGCGGGGTTCCGAAGCCCTGGTTGCCGACCGAGCTGGTGAAGAGCCGGCCCTCCCCGTCGAAGGCGCATCCGTAGGGCTCGCCCTGGGGCACCCGGTAGCTGCCCGCCAGCTTGGCGACCTGGCGGCCCTCCGGCGAGAACACGCCCCAGCCCGGCAGCGTGCTCGGCTGGCCCGTGTCTTCACCCGCAAGGAACCGGCCGCTCCCGTCGGGCAGGTGACAGACCATGCCGTTGACGTCGCGTCCGTCCCTTCCGCCTGCTTCGGCGTTCTGGACGAGGACCTCGGGAGGGGAGCCGGGGGCGCCGAGGTCGAGACGCAGCAGCCGATTGCCCTCGGTGACCAGCAGCGCCTCGCCGGCCGCTGCGGCGGAGCCCGAGCCGAGAAGGAGGACCCAACAGACGCAGGTCAGGAGACATCTGGACATGCCGGCAGGGTACCCCGCCGACTCCCCGTCGAGGGTCCCGTCGGCCGCCGGCTCTGGCTACAGCCGGAAGGGAGCGGTCAGGTCCTCGAGAAGGCGGGCCACTGCGGTGTAGTCATCTCCCTCGAGCTCGAGGAACTCGATGCCCATGCCGTCCGGCAGGTCCGGGCGCGGCGTGCGCCCCGGCGCTTGGGTGTGGGCCACGCGGGCTCGCAGGAACACCGAACCGGGCGGCACCTGGAGCTCCAGATCGACCAGGCTGTCCGCCTCCATCGGCGATTCGAGGCCGAGGTAGGCACCGCCCGCGGAGAGGTCGCACACGACCGCCCGCTTCCGATCGCCGCCCTGCAGGACGCCGGCGAAGAGCTGGGCGGGGACGCGCATGCGCTTCCGGCGCTCGCCCGGGTCGCCGGCCATCAGCGCGGCCGCCGTCACGAAGCGCAGCTCGTGCTCCTCGTAGGGCTCCCAGAGGCACCAGCGCACGCCTGCCCGCCGCAGGCTGGCAGCTACCTCCGGGCCCGGCTCGAGCCCGATCGGAACCAGGGTCTCGACGCCACCGCTCATCAGGGGGCAGACCCTCTCGACCAGGAAGTCGAGGGTGGAGGTTTCCAGGGAGGCCGGAACCAGCAGGGCTCCGAGGCGCTCTCGCTCCTGCCGGGCGAGCAGAAGGGCCTCGTCGGCGTCTGCCGCGTAGAGGACGTTGATGCCGGATTCGAGCAGCGAGAGGGCCGCGCGGCCCAGCTGGCCCGATTCCGAGTCGTAGACGAGGGCGAAGCGCTCGTACTCCACCTTTTGACCCCCCGGTGATCCGGTCTTCCATCGGTGGGGCGGGGGTGGAACTTGAAGGGTGGCCGGGGGGAAAGAAGGGCTGCTAGAGCGCCATCACGTAGGCCAGCAGATCTCGCAGGTCGCGCGGCGCCAGCGCCAGGCCCATCGGGGGCATTCCGCTGATGAGGTCGGACCGGCTGGCCAGCGCCTCCCTGGGCACCCGGCGGGACGTGCCCTCGGGCAGCCGGATGCGCAGCGAGGTCTCGTCCTCGCCCTCGAAGATGCCGTGGATCACCTCTCCGTCCTTCAGGGTGAGGGTGAGCGTGGCGTAGCCGGGCGCGATCTCGGCCTGGGGCGCGATGACGGCCTCCAGCACGTGGCGGGCGCCGCGCCGCGAGCCCACGCCGGCCAGATCGGGGCCGGCCTGCCCGCCGTGGCCTGCGCCCGCGTGACAGCGCTGGCAGTCGCCGGCGCCCTGGAAGACGAGGCGTCCGCGGTCCGGGTCTCCGCCCGCCAGCGCCCAGCGGCGCGGCTCGACCATGTCTCCGCCATGGCGCTCGGCCTCCGCGCGTTCCCACGCCAGGAGCGCTCTCGCCAGGGCGGCCTCCTGGCGGCTCCTCGACGCCTCGAGGACGTCCAGGTGAACGGCCGGGTCGAGCTCTCCGCGTTCGAGCTGGCCCAGGAACCCGAGCAGGTAGGGCTCCGCGCCCCGCAGGCCGCCCGCAGTCGCCAGGGCGCGCTGGCGCTCGCGCAGTGGGGCGTCGCCGCCGAGGGCCTCGATGGCGCGCAAGGCGGCTGCCGGGTCGTGCTCCGCGAGGACGTCGCGGGCCTCGGCGCGCAGCTCCGGCGCATCACTGCTGAGGGCCTCCTCCAGGACGACGGGCAGGCGGGTCGCAGCGGTGCCGCGTTGGGCCAGCACCCGAAGCGCGGCCACCCGCCGGTCGGTCGGGAGGCCGGGCTTTGCGACCTGCGCGGCCAGTGCGTCGTCGTCGAGAGGCACGCGCTCGTAGGAGAGGGCCACCTCGAGGGCGCGTCCGCCCAGCTCCCCATCGATCAGCGCAGGGCCATGGCGATCGAGGGCGGCGTACACGACCGACGGGGGGCGTTCGGGGAGGGGGCGATGGAAGCCCGTCGCGAGGTCGCGGGGGCCGGGTGCGCTGTACTCGGCCAGCGCTTCGAGGGCCAGGCGACGCATCGGCTCGGGGTGCTTCGGATTCGCCGCGTGGGCCGCCAGGGCCAGAGCCCCCGCTTCGGTACCGAGCGCCCGGTTCGCCCCGACGACTCGTCGGTGCAGCGCGTAGCTCGCCTGGGGGTCGTCCCCGCTCGGGAGCCGTTCGGGGGGCAGCGCCGCCAGCGCCGGGAGGGCGGCTTCGATCGGCAGGTCGTGGATGGCCCGGGCGGCTTCGAGGACGAGGAAGGGATCCGGGTCCGCGAGGTAGCGAGCGATCCGTGCGTCCCCCGCGTGGCGCAGGGCGAGCAGGACACCCAGGCGCACCGAGCGGCTCTCGTCGCTGGCGTTGCGCAGCAGGGCGTCGTCGTCGGCGATGCGGTGCAGGGCCCAGGCGGCCGCGTGGCGGAGGTAGACGTCGCGGTCGGCGTTGCGGCGCAGCAGCTCGACCAGGGGGTCCACGGCCTCGCGGGCCTTCAGACGGCCCAGTGACTGGGCGGCGAAGAAACGCACGCGCGCCTCGGGGTGGTCGAGGTCCGCGATCAAGACCGGTCCCAGGTCGTGGGCGCCTGCCTCTCCCGCCACCCGGGCCGCCTGGGCGCGCAGCTCGTCCGGCGCGCCATCGGTCCAGGTGAAGTCCGCGCCAAGCTGGGCGATGGCGTCGGCACCGAGCTGGCCCAGCCCCCAGAGGCCGTGCAGCCGCTCGACGAGGCTCGCCTCCGAATCCCGCGCGCGCGCCAGCAGGGCGGAGGTCTCGGTCCGACGGGCCAGCTCGAACTGCGCGCGCAGGCGAACCCGGCGGTCCGGATGACCCAGCAGGGTCGAGAGCTCTCCGACCGGGCGCTCCTTCATGCCCTCCTGGACGAGTCGTGCGGTCTCGGCGAGGCGCGGATCGAGGGAGGCCGTCTCGTGGTGCAGGACGGCGATCGACTGGCCCCCCAGGATCTGGTCGAAGCGGGAGACGTAGATGCGCCCGTCGTAGCCGAAGTCCACGTCCGTCGGGAGCAGGGCGCCGACGAAGGTGTGCTCGTCTCGCAGCTCGAAGTGCGCGCCCTTGGGCTCGAGGGCGAAGGACCAGATACCCGAGAGAGCCGCCTGGTAGCGGTAGTCGCACAGGAAGAAGTGCCCGTCGTAGCGCTCGGGAAGCCCGAGGCCCGGATAGGAGGCGAAGCCCGCGGGACCCACGGCAAGGTACGCGATCGGGGGCAGCACCCAGGCGGGCTGCCCCTCGTGCTGCAGCTCCCAGAGACGCTCGGCATTCCAGGGGCCGCGCACGTAGTCGCCGATCAGGGTCTGGTAGGGCATCGCCCAGCCCGTCTCGCCCCCGTCCACCAGGTAGACGACGCGGGCCTTGTCGCCTCCGTCGCCGTTGTTGTCTCCCGTGAACAGGTTTCCGTAGTCGTCGAAGGCCAGCTCCTGGGGGTTGCGCACGCCGGTGGCGAAGACCTCCAGCTCGCTTCCGTCGGCGTTCATGCGAAAGACGGCGCCGCGGCCGGGGCCCATCGTCGGCTTCAGTCGCCGACCCTCCTGCGTCACGACGTTGTAACCGCGATCCCCCATCGAGAAGTAGAGCTTGCCGTCCGGGCCCCAGACCAGGCCGTGCAGGTCGTGACCGACCAGGGAGGTCTTCACTCCGTAGCCCGTGGAGAGCGGCGTCTTGATCTCGGCCACGCCGTCCCCGTCCTCGTCGCGCAGGTGCCAGACGCTCGGGATCTCGGTCACCCAGAGGTCGCCCTCGCGCGCGATCACACCGGCGGCGGGACCGTTCAGCATGTCGTTCCAACGGGCCAGCTCGTGGACGGTGTCCGCCTTGCCGTCGCCGTCGCTGTCGTCGAGACGGATCAGGCGATCCGAGATCGCCGTGAGGCGGTCGGGCTCCTCGAACTCGCCCAGCTCGAGGTGCTTCTGGTAGTAGGCGCGGCGATCCTCGATCGAGTGCGAGGCCAGGTCGTCCATCAGCCACGCGGCGCTGTGGAATCGGTTGTCTTCGGCGCCGCCGTTGATGCGTCCGCCCTCGGCCACGTAGACGCGGCCCCACTCGTCCACCTCGATCGCGACGGGCACGTCGGGGAGCAGGCCCGTCTCGAAGTCCGCGAGCACCATTCCCTCGGCCAGCTCGACCGGACAACCGGTGAAGAAGCAGACCACGCCCTCGACGATGAACTGCCCGGCGTAGATCGCCACCTGCCAGGCGGGGACCCCGTAGCTGGTCTGCCAGCAGCCCAGGCTCGTCGCCCCGAGCAGGAGCCCCGCCAGGGCGGCGCAGCGCAGCCCCTTCATACGCTCTCCCACCGGCGGCTCGCGTGGGAGCGTTCGATGGCGTCGAGCAGGCGTTGGTTGCGCAGCCCCTCTCCGAAGTCCGGCGTCGCCGGGGTCCCGCTCGAAACGGCCGCCACGAAGTCGCGCACCGTGTGGGTGAAGGTGTGCTCGTAGCCCAGGATGTGTCCGGGCGGCCACCAGGCCCCCACGTAGGGGTGGCTCTCGTCGGTGGCCAGCACGGTTCGGAAGCCGCTGTCGGGGCCCTGCTCCTCGTACACCTGCAGCTCGTTCATGCGCTCGAGGTCGAAGACGAGACTGCCGCGGCTCCCGTTGATCTCGAAGCGGTTGTGGTTCTTGCGGCCCGGGGCGAAGCGGCTGCCCTCGACGCTGCCGATGGCGCCGCTCTCGAAGCGCAGCAGGGCGAGGGCGGCGTCGTCGACGTCCACGGGACCGCGGCCACCCCCTTCCGGCAGGGGCCGCTCCTTCACGAAGGTCTCCAGGAGACCCGAGACCTCGACGATCTCGCCCACCAGGAAGCGCGCGAGGTCGAGGGAGTGGGAGGCGATGTCGCCGAGCGCGCCACTGCCCGCCCGGTCCTTCTGGAGGCGCCAGACGCGGGGGAACTCGGGATCCACGATCCAGTCCTGGAGGTAGGTGCCCCTGTAGTGGTGGATGCGGCCGATGCGTCCCTCGTCGATCCATCGCTTGGCGAGCTGCACGGCCGGCGCGCGCCGGTAGTTGTGGCAGATCATGTGGACGACACCCGCCTTCTCGACGGCCTCCCTCATCTCCGCCGCCTGGGCGACGTCGTTGGCGAGCGGCTTCTCGCACAGGATCGCCTTGCCCGCGCGCGCGGCGGCCAGCACCACGTCGCGGTGGGAGTCGCCCGGGGTGCACACGTCCACGATGTCGATGTCGTCCCGGGCCACGACTTCGCGGTAGTCGGTCGCGTGCTCGGCGAAGCCCAGGCGCCGGGCGGCCCTGGCGACCTCGCCTTCGTTGCGCCCGCACACGACCTGCAGCACGGGCAGGGGCTCGGGCTCGAAGAAGGGCCCCACCTGCCGCCACGCATTGGCGTGGGCGCGCCCCATGAACTGGTACCCGATCATTGCGACGCGCAAGCTGGACCCCGGCACGGATGCTCCCTTCGATCCCGACGAGCGCAGAGGTTAACTGCGGTAGGGCTCGCGGCCGACGCCCTGCACCGGGATCCCCTGGGCGGGGAGCACCTCGGCCTGCAGCGCGAACATGCTGGCGGCGGCCCGGTCGATGTGGCGCACGAAGGCGAGCGATCCCCCCAGGATCGGCGCCAGCGCGGCCCGATCCTGGACCCGCGCGGGCGAGTACTCGTGCTCGACGATCAGCGGGGTGTTCGCCACGTCGATGTCCAGGAGCTCGCGGGCTGCGAGCTGGTGATCCAGCCAATCGACACTGCGGTTCGTGAGATAGGCCAGCGGGTCGTGGCGGGCGGTCCCCGGCAGCTCGTGCTCGGCCAGCTCGCTCTGCTTCTTCCAGGCCTTCGCCTGGTCCTCCGGACGGGTCGAAGGCCGACCCTCCACCCAGTCGCCCCGCTCGACGGTCTGGCCGCCGTAACCCCAGGCGGCCAGACCCTTCGGGTCGACGACCTGGCCCTTCACGTGGAAGCCCGAGATCAGGAAGGGGTAGCCCTCGTCGCGCAGGTACTGGAAGAGGCTGCGCGTGTCCTGGCCCATCAGGATCGCGTGGGAGGGGTCGTAGTGGATGCGCAGCTGATCGCCCACGCCGTGGCGCTCGCAGATGCGGTGGAGCGCGATCCAGGTGCCGGGGGTGTAGGCGATGTTGTTGTGGAAGGAGTCGCCCGTCGTCCAGCCGGGCATGGGGCACTGCTCGATCCGGAGCTCGAGGCCACGGGCCTTGGCCTCCTGGAGCAACGGGACGAAGGAAGCCTCGAAGTCGTCCAGGTTCTGATCCATCGAGAGCGCGCCGTTGCGGCCCACGAAGCCGCAGACCGCCGGCACCCCCAGCAGCACGGCCGCGTCGAAGACCCGCAGCATGAACTCGTGCTTCTTCCTGCGGGTCGCGGGGTCCTCGTGCAGCATGTTGTCGAAGTAGGCCAGGTCCGCGAGGGTGACCCCGCTGCCCTTCACGGCGGCTTCGACCCGGCTGGCTCGCTCCTTCGTGAAGGGCGCGCGCAGGTCCAGGGTGTTGGCGACCGGGTCGAGCATGGCTTCGGCGGGAATGTCCGCCTCGTCCGGATGCAGGGCCGCCGAGAGCTGGATCGAGTCGGCCCCAAGGCTGGCTGCGAAGTCCAGCCACTCTTCCACGGCCAGGTCCGGGTCCGGGTCGCGCTTCTCTCGGGGCGTGAGCTCCTGGAACGCCGCGGTCAGGACGCCGATCGGCATGAATCGGGGCTCGAAGCCACGCCTGCTCATCGCTCGTCTCCCGCGCTGCCGCTGCGCCGCTGCCACTCGTGTTTCATGAATGCCAGGCCCTCCCGCGCCAGCGTCTCCTCGTCCTTGAAGAGGGGCCGCCAGATCTTGGTCGCCGCGGCCAGGCTGGGCAGGCTCGAGCCGAAGGCCTCGATCGTGAGCCAGCCGTCGTAGCCCATGGCGTGGAGCGCGTCGAAGCTCTCCTCCCAGCGCACCTGGCCCGCCCCGGGTGTTCCCCGGTCGTTCTCGGAGATGTGGACGTGGCCGATGTGCGGGCCAGCCGCGCGGATGGCCGCGGCCGGGTCCTTCTCCTCGATGTGAGCGTGGAAGGTGTCGTAGTGAACGCTCACGTTGGGGCGATCCAGCTCGCGGACGAAGCGGGCCGCATCCGCGGCCGTGTTCAGCAGGTAGATCTCGAAGCGGTTCAGGAACTCGAGGGAGAGGGAGATGCCGGCCCGCGCCGCGTGGTCCGCGGCCAGGGCCAGCACCTCGCGACTGCGCTCGAGCTCGTCGCCACTCGGGCCGGAGCCACTGAACTGGCCGATCGCGGCGTAGAGCGGTCCGGCCAGCAGCTCGGCCCCGGCCGCCGCGGCACAGTCGATGACGTGCTGCAGGTGGCCGAGCGCCGCCTTGCGGAGCGCCGGATCCGGGGAGATCGGATCCGTGTCGGGATTGCAGACCGAGACGGCGGTTCGCGCCAGACCGAGCTCCTCGAGCCGTCGCCCGAGGGTGGCAAAGGCCTCCGGGTCGGCGTCGAAGATGGGCAGCTCGAGGCCGTCGAAGCCCATGGCGGCCAGCTCTGCGTAGAGCGGAAGCAGGCTCTCCTGGGTCGGGTCGTCGGTCCAGAGGAACAGATTCATGCCGAAGCGAACGGCCATCGCTAGCTCTCCATCTCCACGATCACCTTGCCGCCCGCATCCGGATCCCGGGCGACGGCGAAGGCCTCGTCGATGCGCCCGAGGGCGAAGCGGTGGGTGATCATCGCTCCCAGATCCCTGCGCGCGAGCAGGTCGATCATGTCCCGGTAGTCCTCGGGATACTCCATGGCTCCCCGGATCGTCAGCTGCTTCATCATCACCAGCAGGAAGCTCACGGCAACCGGCTCGCGATGCAGTGCGACGACGGCGATGCGCGCCTCCTCGCGGGCGTTCGCGATCAGGTCCGGGATCACGGGTGGGGCGCCCGAGGCTTCGACGAAGGCGTCGGTCGCGGCGAGAGGATGGCCCATCATGGGCGCCGTCCCGTGAAGCTCCTTGAGCCGCTCCCAGGGCTTCTCGCGGGCCGGATTCACGGTCGCCCGCGCGCCGAGCTTCTCCGCGAGCGCGAGGCGGGCGTCGGAGAGGTCGATCGCGACCACGTCCTCGACGCCGCGATCGTGGAGCGTCGCCACGGCCGCCAGGCCGATCGGTCCGGCACCGAAGACTGCCACCTTCTCGCCCGCGCATGCACCGCTCCGGTTCACCGCGTTCATTCCCACGCCGAGAGGTTCGGCCAGGGCCGCCCGGTCGAAGGGCAGGTCGTCCGGGATCGGGAACAGCGATTCGCCCGCGGCCGCGTCGCGAACCAGGAGGAGCGGCGCGAAGCCGCCCTCGGGCCCGCCGTTGCCGATGCGCGCCAGGCCGGGGTTCAGGACGACCCGGGTACCGACCGCGAGGTCTCGAACCTCGCCGCCCAGGGCCGCGACGGTGCCGGCCAGCTCGTGGCCCAGGGGCATGGGCTCCCCGGTCGGTCCGGCGAGCCCGCCCAGCCGCGCGTAGCCCACGTCGCTGCCGCAGATCCCGCAGGCGGCGACTCGCACGACCGCGTCGCGCGGGCCGGGTGTGGGCTCCGGGACCTCGTCGAGGCGCAGGTCCCCCGGACCGTGGATCTTCAACTGCCGCATGGCGCCCAGGGTACGCCAGGCGGGCCCCGGATTCGCCGCTCGTCGTCCCCTGACCTAGGGGCTCACCACCATCGGCTTGCCCGGTGTCCCCAAGGGCGCGGGAGGCGGCGGCGTGGCCGGCGCGGCCCGCAGCCGCTCGTTGGAGAGGCTGCTGGTGAGCCCGTTCGTGCCCTTGGCCGAGATCGCCACATAGGCGTCGGCGCTGTCGGCCACGGTCAGGTCGTAGACGAAGGCGCCGCCCTGCTGGGCGGGCACCCCCACGTTCAGGTTCTGGCTGTAGCTGCCCGAGCTGCTGCCGACGTGGACGGTGAAGTGCGCGACCTCGGACGGGTTCGCGTGCTGCCAGCGGAGCACCTCGGTGCGCGCCTGGGCGCCGCTGGCCAGGAGCAGGGCGCCGGCCAGGATCAGCAGCGTCGGAGTGATTCGTCGCATCGTCGGCAAAGTCCTCTTCGCTACGGAGCCAGCAGCTGCCAGCCGCTCTCGGGGGCCTCGGGCGCCGCGTTCCACTCGAGGGCCCAGCGCACCGTCTTCTTGCGCTTCCTGCCGCGCTTCTTCTTCTTGGACCGCTTGACGATCTTGCGGCGCTCGACCTCCGCTCCCCAGTGGCTCCCGCTGGCCGTGCGAACGGCGAGGTCCAGCTGGCCATCCGCATCCAGGTCCACGAGCCCGCGCAGCTCGTAACGGCTTCTCGATGCCGTGGCGATCGAGCGTTCCGGAGCGGCCATTCCGTTCATATACCAGACGTCGAGGTACCAGGTCGTGCTGCTGCGCCGCTTCTTGCGCCGCCGCTTCTTCTTCTTCTTGCTCGTGCGCTTCAGCTCCCAGACGAGGTCGTCGACACCGTCTCCATCGAGGTCGGCCACTTCGGCGATGTGGTCGCCCGAGCCCACGCTGGGCAGGCTGGCCACCGCGGTCGGGCTGGCGCCATTCATCTTCCACCACTCGACGGCCCCGCCGCTGCTCTTCCAGACGAGGTCCGGCGCGCCGTCGCCATCGAGGTCGCCGACGGCGGCCAGCTGGTAGCCGGCCGGCGCATCGTCGAGGGCCGCCTGCTGGTCCACACGACCGGCCGTGTTCAGGTACCAGACCTCGTTGGAGCCGTCGGCATGGCTCCAGACGATGTCGGTGATGCCGTCGCCGTCGAGGTCGCGGCAGCCGCTCATCTTCCATTCGGGGCCCTGGGTGGGCAGCGTCGCCTTGGCCACACTGGTACCGCGGAGCCTCCACAGCTCGCCGCGACCCGACGCGTCGTCCCGCCAGAGCAGGTCGGCCTGGCCGTCGCCGTCGAAGTCCGAGAGATCCACGGGCTGGAGGGCCGAATCGGCCTGGCGCCCGATCGGTCGCTTCTCGCTGACCGTCTCGCCGTCCATCAGCCAGGCCACCAGGTAGCCGCTGGCGGCGTGGTAGAGGAGCAGATCGCCGGTGCCATTGGAGTCGAGATCGACCGTGCCGAGATCGGCGCCGTCATCGCCCGGGTCTCCGGCGTCGCTGCCGTCGCTGGAGCCACCGCCCCCACTGCCCGAATCGCCGCCGCCGCTGGAGCCACCGCCCCCACTGCCCGAATCGCCGCCGCCGCTGGAGCCACCGCCCCCACTGCCCGAGTCACCGCCACCGCCGGAGCCTCCGCCGCCAGGCGGGGGCGGCGGAGCGGCCACGAACACCACCGACTCGGAGACGGCCGAGAGAGGCCCCTGGTTGCCCTGGGCGTCCATGGCCGCCACGCGGATCAGGACCGTGTCCCCCACGCTGCCCTGTACGACCGTCGAGGTCCCCGCGACGACCCGAGAGGGCGACGAGGGGTAGGCCGCACCATTGCGCGACTCGAAGACCGCATACTGGATGACCGGGCCCGAGGCCGTCGACCATCCGAGGGTCGCCTGGCTTCCGGTGATCTGCTTGGCGCTGGCCGGCGACGCGACCAGCAGGGCCGCGATCCACAACCAGCGGAGATGATGTCCCGGTCGGAGCATGCCGCCCCCCCTTGAGATCCAAGAACCAGGGGACCGTTCGGAGTGGGGGCAGCCCAGCGGTGTGACAGCCATCACGACGTCTCGATCGAAGTTGCCGCGGTCGCCCTGGCGAGCCCTGGGAGCCCCCTGGAATCGGGGTTTTGGCCCGGGAGCTGCGGGGGACCTACCTACCCGTGAGGCGCCCGCTGGCGCGTCGCGGCCCCGCGACCTGCGTGCTAGGTTCCGCGCCCCTTCCGGGACCGCGGGGAGAATCCACCGGCGTGGCACGCGACGATCTGATTCAGGCGACGGGAAACGTGGACAAGATCCTCGGGGGCGGTCGCTATCAGATCTCCCTGGATTCGGGCCAGACCGTCACCGCCCAGCTCTCGGGGCGCATGCGCCGGTTCCGGATCCGCGTCATCCCCGGCGACCGCGTCCAGGTGGGCTTGTCTCCCTACGACCCGACTCACGGGTTCATCACCTTCCGCCTCCGGGAAGGTGAGCAGCCGCCGGGCAGCTAGCCGGGGTCCCATGCCCGTCGCTCCGGGGGTGCTCCGCGCCGGGCTTCGGTCGATCCAGGCATGGGATCGGGTGCGGCTGCGCTGGCTCCACATGCGCCACCCGGGCCTGTCCATCCATCCCGAGGCCTCCACCGGCTTTGCGACGGCACGCTTCCAGCTGGGCCTCACCGCCAGGCTGCGGATCGCCCCGGGCGCCGCTACCGAGCGCCGGCCCGGCTGGCTCAACTTCCTCGTCTATGACGGGGCCGAGGTCGAAGTTGGCGAGGAGGTCTGGCTGCGCACGGAGGTCGCGCCCGTGACCCTGGTCGCCTACCCGGGGGCCCGCTTGATCCTCGGAAAGGGAGCCTTCGTCAACGGCGCCCACCTGAGCGCGAAGACCGAGGTCCGTCTCGACGAGAAGGCCCAGGTCGGGCCGGGCAGCAAGGTCTACGACGCGGACCAGCACGACCTGGACGACCAGCGGCCCGAACAGCGCAGTCCGATCCACATCGGCCCCTACGCCTGGGTGGCCTCGGATACGACCGTGCTCCGGGGCGTCACGATCGGCGGCCATGCGATCGTGGGCACCCGATCGGTGGTCAACCGGGACGTGCCGGCCCACGAGTTCTGGGCCGGCGCCCCCGCGCGGCGGCTCGGCACCGTCGGCGATCGCAGCGAGGCGCGCTAGGCGTGCCGCGCGCTCGCGGGCGGTTGGGGTAGGTTCCCGGCATGTCGCTGAAGATCGCCTTCTTCGGGCAGGCTCCCTTCGGCCGGGAGGTGCTCGTGCGCCTGCTCGAGGCGGGGCACGAGATCGTGGGCGTGTACGCGCCGCCGGAGGGAGGGCGGCCCGACCCGCTGGCCGAGGAGGCGGAGAAGCGGGGGCTGCCCCTGTTCCGGTACAAGGCGATGCGCCGCAAGGGCCAGCCGATCGCTTCCCGCGTCGCCGAGCATGCGGCCCTTGGCGCCGACCTGAACGTGCTGGCCTTCGTCACGATGATCCTGCCCGGGGAGATCGTCGATGCGCCCCGCCACGGCTCGCTCTGCTTCCATCCCTCGCTGCTGCCGCGCTTCCGGGGCGGCAACGCGCTGGCGTGGCAGATCATCGAGGGCGAGGCCGAGTCGGGTGTCACCGTGTTTCGCCCGGATGCCGGTGTCGATACCGGGCCGATCGTGGTCCAGAAGGGGGGCATCGCGATCGAGGCGCACCACACGGCGGCGAGCCTGTACTTCGAGAAGCTCTACGACCTGGGCGTGGCCGCCATGTGCGAGGCCGTCGATCTCGTCGATCGGGGCGAGGCCCCCTTCGAGCCCCAGGACGAGGCGCTCGCCACCTTCCAGGGGCTGGTCGACGACGCGGTGGCGGCCGTCGATTGGAGCCGGCCGGCCGTCCTGCTCGATCGCCAGATGCGCGGCTGCGATCCCGCTCCCGGGGCCCATACCTCCTGGCAGGGCGAGGAGCTGCGCCTCTACGACGTCACCCTGGCGGCGGCCGATCCGTCCGCCGAGCCGGCTGGAACCATCGTCGCCCACGACCGCGGCGCGGTTCACGTGGCCGCCCCGGGCGGCGTGCTGCGCGTGGGTCGTGTGCGTCCCCAGGGCGGCGGAAAGCAGGCGGCGGCCGAGCTGCTCGAGATCGGTGCCCGGCTCGGGTGAGCCGGCCGCTCCCCGAACGCCTTCGGGGGCCGCGCCGGTCTGGGCCGCGGGCCTGGCCGAGGCGGGCCTCGCCGTCCTGGCGCCCGCGGCCGTGGCCGCCTACGACGCCATCGCTCCGCCCTCCCTGCGGAGCGGCCGGCTGCTGCCGGGTGCGGCCGGGGCCTGGGTGATCGGCGCCGACCGCAGGCTCTTCGAGCGGGCCAGGCGGGGAGACGGCTTCTCGCTCGACACTCACACCGAGCGGACCCTGGCCCACCTCGAGATCGAGGCCGCACGCGAGGGCGGGCGCTGTGTGGCGGTGCTCGGCCACAGGGCCGCCCCCGATGGGGCCACCGACCTGGTGGCGCTCGCCCGGGCCGCAGGGTTGGGCTGGCCCAGTCGCCTGGGCCTGCTGCTGCACCCGGATTTCGGCCTGTGGTGGAGCCTGCGCGCCGCGTTGCTGACCACCCTACCCGGGCTTTCCGCGTCGCCGCTCGCGGGGCCCGGGCCTTGCGGCGACTGCCCGGCCCCCTGTGCGACCGCCTGTCCAGCCGGCGCGCCTCGCCCGGACGGCTTCGATACAGCGGCGTGTGCGGGGGTTCGCAGCCGGGGTGGCCCGTGCGTCAGCTCCTGCCAGGCTCGTCGCGCATGCCCCGCCGGGGCCGAGCACGCCTACCCGGAGGAGGCTCTCCGGCACGTCATGGAGGCCTCCCTGGAGCCGGTCCTGGCCTGGGCCCGGAGCGCTGGCCACCTGGAGCCGAACACCGGGAAATGACGCACCGCGGCGACTTGCGTCGAATTCCAGAGCCACTATTTTCCGCCGGGTCTCACCGGGGTGGTGCGCCCGTCCGATCAGGCCCCCGGGTCCCCAGGACCCGCGCCTCCCAGCCACCCCGCGAGAGACGTGGCACCCTTGGCTCGGGCTCCAGGCTCCAGCCGACCGCGTGGGCGTCTCGAATCCGTTCCACTCCATGAAGGCTGCGCCCGGCGGGCGCCGGCGAAGCTGACGGCGGACAGGCCATGATCACCGACCTCGAGCAGATCCGGAACATCGGCATCAGTGCCCACATCGACTCGGGCAAGACCACGCTCACCGAACGGATCCTCTTCTACACGAACCGGATCCATCGCATCGCCGAGGTGCGCGGCAAGGACGGCGTGGGCGCCACCATGGATCACATGGAGCTCGAGAAGGAGCGCGGCATCACGATCACCTCGGCCGCGACCCACACCCAGTGGAACAAGCACCACGTCAACATCATCGATACGCCCGGGCACGTGGACTTCACCATCGAGGTCGAGCGCTCGCTGCGCGTGCTCGATGGAGCCGTCCTGATCCTCTGCGGCGTGGCGGGTGTGCAGTCCCAGTCGATGACCGTCGATCGTCAGATGAAGCGCTACAAGGTCCCGCGCATCGCCTTCATCAACAAGCTCGACCGCTCGGGGGCGAACCCGCGCAAGGTGGTGGAGGGGCTGCGCGAGAAGCTCCGGCACAACGCCGTGCTCATGCAGCTGCCGATCGGCCTCGAGAACGAGTTCGCAGGAGTGATCGATCTGGTCACGATGAAGGCCCTGCGCTTCGAGGGCGAGGCCGGCGAGCACGTGGTCGAGGAGGAGATCCCGGCGGAGCTGGCCGGCGAGGCCGAGGTCGCCCGGGAGGAGATGCTCGACGCCGTCTCGATGTTCTCCGACGAGCTGATGGAGGCCATCCTCGAAGAGAAGGTCACCGAGGACCTGATCCACGAGGCGGTGCGCAACGGCGTGCTCTCCCTGGACCTGACGCCCGTCTTCCTGGGCTCCGCCTACAAGAACAAGGGCGTGCAGCCGCTCCTCGATGCGGTTACGGCCTACCTGCCGAGCCCGCTGGAGGTCGAGAACACGGGTGTCGACCTCTCGAACGACGAGGCGCCGCTGGTCATCGAGAGTGAGGCGGGCAAGCCGCTGGTGGCCCTGGCCTTCAAGCTCGAGGACGGGCGCTACGGGCAGCTGACCTACGTGCGCGTCTACCAGGGTACCTTGAAGAAGGGCGGCAACATCATCAACTCGCGCACCCAGAAACGCCACAAGGTGGGTCGGCTGGTGCGCATGCACTCGAACGAGATGGAGGAGATCGAGGAGTCCTGTGCGGGCGACATCGTCGCGCTCTTCGGCATCGATTGCGCCTCGGGCGATACCTTCACCGACGGCACCATCGACGTGGCGATGAGCGCGATGCACGTGCCGGACCCCGTGATCTCCCTCTCCATCAAGGCGGAGCAGAAGGCCCAGGCCAACATGTCGAAGGCCCTCGGTCGCTTCGTGCGCGAGGACCCGACCTTCCGAACCCAGGTGGATCAGGAGAGTGGCGAGACCGTGATCTCCGGCATGGGCGAGCTCCACCTCGAGGTCTACGTCGAGCGCATGAAGCGCGAGTATCAGGTCGAGGTGGAGACCGGTGCGCCCCAGGTCGCCTTCCGCGAGACGATCTCCCAGCGCAGCGACTTCAACTACACGCACAAGAAGCAGACCGGTGGCTCGGGCCAGTACGGCAAGGTGGCCGGCTACGTCGAGCCGCTCACCGACGGCAACGACTTCGAGTTCGTGAATGAGATCCGCGGTGGCGCCATCCCCACCGAGTACATTCCTTCGGTCGAGAAGGGCTTCGCCCAGATGCTCGACAAGGGTCGCCTGATCGGCTTCCCCGTGATCGGCCTCAAGGTCGTGCTCAACGACGGCTCCTCCCACTCGGTGGACTCCTCGGACATGGCCTTCCAGGCCGCTGGCCGCGGCGCCTTCCGCTCGGTCTACGGCAAGGCGAAGCCGATCATTCTCGAGCCGGTCATGAAGCTGGCCGTCGAGGGGCCGGGCGAGTTCCAGGGTGCCGTGATCAAGACCATCATGCAGCGCCGGGGCAACGTGATCGGAACCACCGAGGACGACGGCTTCTGCACGATCGAGGCCGACGTCCCGCTCCAGGAGATGTTCGGCTACGCCACCGACCTGCGTTCGGTGACCCAGGGCAAGGCCGAGTTCTCGCTGGAGTTCTCGAAGTACTCGCCCGTGCCCGCCGAGGTGCGCAAGGAACTGGTGGAGAAGTACGCGGATCGCCGCCAGGTTGACGACGAGGAGTAACAGCCCCCTATGGATTCCAAGTTCCTCAACGCCAGGAGCCCGATGCGCCTCCTGGAGAAGGGCCTCCACGGCGGCCTGGGCTCCGGCAACCTGGGCCTCGTGCTCGCCGGTCACGGCGTGGGCAAGACCCCGTTCCTGGTCGGCGTGGCCCTCGACGACCTGCTGCGCGGCCACGCCGTGTTGCACATCGCCCTGGACCAGACGGTGGCGCACACCCGTGCCTACTACGACACGGTGTTCGACGACTTCGCGGCCCATGCGCACCTCGACGACGAGGCCGTGGTGCACGCCCAGGTCGACCGTCTGCGCAGCATCCGGGCCTACCCGGCCCAGGGCTTCGACGCCGCCAAGCTGCGGGAGGCGCTCAAGCACGAGGCCGAGGGCGGCAACGTGCCGAGCGCAGTGATCCTCGAGGGCGTGGACGTGGCCGCAACCCAGCCCGCTGAGCTCGCCGAGCTGCGCGACCTGGCCGGCGAGCAGGGGATCGAGATCTGGCTCTCGGTAGCCTGCGCCACGGAGAAGGTCGACGCGCTGCCGCCCGAGGTCGGCCACGGCCCCGAGGCCTTCGACGTCATCCTGGCACTCGAGCCCGGCGGCGACAGCGTGCTGCTGCGCGCCTTCAAGGACCACGACAACCCGGACGTCGCGAACCTGCACGTGGCCCTGGATCCGCGCACCCTGCTCCTGGTCCGGCACTGATCCGCCCCGTCCTGCCCGTCGCCCTCGAGACCCGATCGCGAGCTGGCACGGGCTGCTGAGCCCGCCGGCCGGAGCTGGTTCCCGGCGTAGAGTCCGGGGCCGCAGGAGGGAAGGGCGGCCACGGCCCCCTCTGGCACCCGCCTGCCCGCTTCCGGGAGGCGTCGGACCCTGATAGGCCCTACTGGCTCGACAATGAGAGTAAATGCTCTTAGAGTTAAATCATGGAATATCGGGTGGAGGAGCTGGCCCGGCTGGAGGGCGTCCGCGTGGACACGATCCGCTTCTACCGGACCCGCGGGCTCCTCGCGCCGCCCGAGAGACGGGGCCGGGTGGCCCTGTACGGCGAGGAGCACCGGGAGCAGCTGGCACAGATCCGGAGCCTCCGGGAGCAGGGCTTCAAGCTGGTCCAGATCGCCCGGCTCCTGGCCCAGCGAGAGGATCCGACCCGGCCCGGTGGCCGCCCGGCCCCGCCCGCCTCCGATCGCCTGCTCGACGCCCTGGTCGAAGAGCACGTAGGCGCGCGGACCTTCAGCCGGCAGGAGCTCGCCGCGCAGGCCGGCGTACCGGAGACCCTGGTGACCGCGGCCCAGGCCGCGGGCCTGGTCGAGCCGATCCAGGCAGGCGGAGAGGAGCGATTCGGCGAGGCCGACCTCGAGATGGCACGCGCCGGCCTGGAGCTGCTCGGCGCCGGCTTCCCGGTGCACGAGCTCCTGGCCCTGGCCGTTCGTCACGCCGAGCACGTCCGGGAGGTCAGCGAGGCGGCCATCGCGCTCTTCGACGAGCACGTGCGAAAGGACCCGGGCGGTCGGGAGCGAGATGCCTCCCGCGTGACGGACCAGTTCCGCACCCTCCTGCCGCTCCTGACCCGGCTCGTGGCGCAGCACTTCCAGCGCACACTGGTCCACCGCGCCATGGAGCGGGTCGCCGACCGCGGCTCGGAGAGCGAGCTGCGCGACGCCCTGGTCGCCACAGAAGCCGCCCTCGAGGTGAACGTCTCGTGGCGATGACACCGGGCCGCCGCGCCGCAGCGACGACCGCACTGCCCGACCCCGAGGACAAGCGTCGCGCCGTGCGCGTGATGTTCGATCGCATCGCGTCCCGCTACGACACCCTGAATCGTCTGCTCACCCTGGGCCTCGATCAGCGCTGGCGCCGCCTGGCGCTCGACGGGGCGGGTGTGCGCGCCAACGACCTGGTCGTCGACGTCGCCTGTGGGACCGGCGACCTGCTCGAGCAGGCTCGGGCCCGGGGCGCGCGGGGGCTGGGGGTCGATTTCAGTCGCGAGATGCTTCGCGGGGCCGTGCGGCGGCTTCCCGGGGCCCTGCTGCTCCAGGCCGACGCCGAGGGCCTGCCCCTGCCCGACGCCTGTGCGGACGTGCTGACCTGTGGGTTCGCCCTGCGCAACTTCGAACACCTCGATGCCGCTCTCGCCGAGATGGGCCGGGTGCTCGACGACGGCGGCCGCCTGGCCCTCGTCGAGGTCGATCGGCCCTCGCGGGCGTGGGTCGCGGCGGCGCATTCCCTCTACTTCGACCGGCTGGTACCGGCGATCGGTGGCTGGCTCTCCGACCCCGCCGCCTACCGCTACCTGCCCGAGTCCACGGCCTATCTCCCCGAGGTTCACGAGCTCCGCAAGCTCCTCGAAGACCGCGGCTTCGAGCACGTCGAGCGCCGCAGCTTCCTGCTGGGCTCCGCCCAACTGATCAGCGCGCGCCGGAGGCCGCGCACGGCATGACCCCCATCCGGCTCTGCTGGCAGGAGCTGCCGGCCCACGAAGCCTGGCCCGACCCCTGCCCCGAGGCGGGGGAGGAGATCTTCGGCTGGGAGCTGCCCGAGCGCGGTGAGGTCGTGCTCGCCCTGGGTGCCGTGGCCGAGCTCATGGGGCACGGCGCCGGGCGCTTCGAAGAGGCCCGTCGGGCTCGGACGGCCGTCGAAGCCGGCTTGCGCGTCGACGGGTGCCCTGACGCCGGTGCGCCCCGTTGGGTGGGCGGCTTCGCTTTCGACGGCGAGCCGCGCGACGAGGGCGAGGTGGAGGGCGCGCTCCCGCCGCTGCGCTTCGTCCTGCCCCGCGTGCTCTGGTGGCGGCGGCAGGGACGCGTCTTCCGGGTCGAGGCTTCGGGAGGCGACCCCTCCCTGGGTCGGGTTCCCGCCCCGGCTCGAGCGCCCTGCGAGGTGCGTCGCTCCCTCCGCATCGAGGCCGGGGCTCCCCTGGTGGAGGACCAGGCTCGGTTCCGCGAAGCGCTCGCGCGGGTACGAGACGGCAGCCTGCAGAAGCTGGTCGTGGCCCGGCGTCTCGAGGTGAGGCTCGGAGCCCATGTGGATCTCCGACGGGCACGCGCGAGGCTGCGGCGGGCCCATCCTTCGAGCCATCACTACCGGCTCGTGCGCGGCGCCCGGGCCTTCCTCGGCGCTTCGCCCGAACGGCTCCTCCGCGTGGTGGGCGGGCAGGTCGAGGCCGATGCGCTGGCCGGCTCGGCGCCTCGCGGCTGCTCCCCGCAGGGGGACGCCGCGCTTCGGCGCTCCCTCGTCGAGAGCAAGAAGGAGCAGGAGGAGCACGCCTTCGTGGTGCGCCACCTGTGCGAGAGGCTCGCACCGCTCTGCGACGAGGTGTGGGCCCCGGAGGCTCCCAGGGTTCGCGCGACCGAGGGGATCCAGCATCTCCACACTCCGGTGCGGGCGCGCAGCCGGGGCGCCGACCTGCTCACCCTGGCCGAGCGCCTCCATCCCACACCCGCCGTGGCCGGGACGCCCTGCGAGGCCGCCCAGGCCTGGCTCCGCGAGCACGAGGGCTTCGATCGCGGCTGGTACGCGGGCGGCGTCGGCTGGCTCGACGGTGCCGGTGGCGGGGACATCGCAGTGGCCCTGCGCTGTGCGCTCCTCCACGGCCACCGCGGCTCGCTGTACGCCGGGGCCGGTGTGGTCGCGGGATCGGATCCGGAGGCGGAGATCGCCGAGACGCGCCTGAAGATGCGCGCCCTCCTCGATCCGTGGCTGGAGCTGTGAGGCGATGAGCGATCCGGATGCCAACACGGCCTTTGCGGTGGCCCTCTGGGATGGGCTCGTCGAGGCCGGCGTCGAACACGCCTGTCTCTGCCCCGGCTCCCGCTCCGCGCTGCTCGCCGTGGCGGCTGCCTGGCAGCCGGGTCTCACGACCAGTGTCCACCTCGACGAACGCTCGGCAGGCTTCTTTGCGCTGGGCGCCGCGCAGGCCGGGCGGCGGCCCGTCGCTCTCGTGTGCAGCTCCGGGACGGCGGCGGCGAACTTCCTCCCGGCCGTCGTGGAGGCGTCTCTCGCGGGCGTTCCCTTGATCGTGCTGACGGCGGACCGTCCGGTAGAGGCGCGCGGATGGGGCGCCGCGCAGACCATCGACCAGGTCGGTCTCTTCGGGAGCCACGTCCGTTTCTTCGCAGAAGCGCCGGCACCGGGAGAAGGCGGGCCGGGGGAGCGCCATGCGGCCGCTCTGGCCCTCCGGGCCGTGGCCCTGGCGACGGGGGATCGGCCCGGCCCGGTGCACCTGAATCTGCCCTTCCGCGAGCCCCTTCAGCCGAACGAGGCGTCACTGGCGCGCGCGGGGCGGGCGCCTTCGGCTCGACGCCCCGTCGTCGTCGAGGCTCCGCCCGCGCCGCCGGCTCCCATCGTGGCCCGCGCCGTCGCTGCACTGCGCGGAGCGCAGCGCCCCGTGCTCGTCGCCGGCCCCCTGCCCGATGCCGATCCCGCGCTGGGAGGCGCCGTCGATGCGTTCAGCCGCGCAACCGGCTGGCCGGTGCTCGCCGAGCTCTGTTCGCAGCTCCGCCTGGGCCCCCACACCGCCGGCGGTGCGGTGCTGGCCGGCGGTGAGGCTCTGCTGCGGCAGCAGGACTTCGCCGCACGGATGGCACCGGACCTCGTGTGGCGGCTGGGGGCCGCGCCGACGAGCAAGGCCTGGGCGGCCTGGCTCGAGCGGCACCCGGAGGCGCGGGTCGTCGGGGTCCACGAATCCGCCCGTCACTTCCCGGATCCCAGCTGGCGCGTGGACGAGTGGTGGCGCGTGCGTCCCGCGGCCTTGCTCCAAGCGGTCGCCGAGCAGCTCGCCGGCGAGCCCCACGCCGGCACGGCGAGCTGGCGGGATCGCTGGACCCGGGCGGACAAGGTGGCGAGTCAGGCGCTGGGCCGGGTCGCCGCAGCGAGCGAACCGCTCTCGGCGGCGCAGGTGGTCCGCACCGCAGTTGCTGCCCTTTCGCCCCGGCATGCGCTCTTCCTCTCGAACAGCCTGGCGATTCGCCACGCGGACCTCTTCGTCCCCACGTCGATCCGGGAGCTCAGGGTGCTCGCGAACCGCGGTGCCAATGGAATCGACGGGATCGTGTCGAGCGCGCTCGGGGCGAGCCTGCTGGGGCCGACCCTGCTCGTGACCGGTGACCTCGCCTTCCTTCACGACCTGTCGGGTCTGGCGAGTGCGGCCCAGGGGCCCTTCCCTCTGGTCGCGGTCGTTCTGAACGATCGCGGCGGGGGGATCTTCGACCAGCTGCCGATCGCGTCGCTGGGTGAGAGCGTCGAGTTCGAGCGACTCTTCCGCACACCCCAGTCTCTCGACATCGGTCCGCTCGTCGCGGGCCTCGGGCTGTGCTTCGACCGCGTGAGCGATCCGATCGCGTTGGGCGCGGTGCTCGAGCCGGCCCTCGCCGCCGGCCGACCTCATGTCGTCGAGGTCCCCCTGGATCCCGCGCGCCAGCAGGAGCTCCAGCGCCACGCCCTGGCCGCGGTGGGAGAGGGCCTTCGGGCGGAGCGACTCGCATGACGGCGCACATCCCCTCGACCAGGACGACCCCCTCGACCGTGAGCCGGCGCATCGAGGTCGCTCCGGGTCGTCGCCTCGCGGTACGCGTCGAGGGGACGGGCTCGCCGCTGCTCGTCCTGCACGGCTTCACGGGCAGTGCGGAGACGATGGCGGAGACCGCGCATCGCCTCGAGGGGTTCCAGGCGATCCGCGTCGATCTGCTCGGCCACGGCGACTCGGACGCACCGGAAGACCCGGCCGCCTGGACGCTGGAGCAGACCCTTCACGACCTGGTCGCCGTCCTCGACGCGCTCGCCGTGCCCCGCTGCCACGTGCTGGGCTACTCGATGGGAGCCCGGGTCGGCCTCGCTCTTGCGGTCCTGGTACCCGAGCGGGTCGCCCGTTGCGTGCTGGTCGGCGCGCGCGCCGGCTTCGAAGACGGCGCCGCGCGCGCGGCGCGAGTTCGCGCCGACGAAGCGCTGGCGGACCGCATCCTCCGGGAGGGCCTCGAGCCCTTCGTCGATGCGTGGATGGCGCTTCCGCTCTTCGCGAGCCAGGTGCGGCTGGGCGAGGACGCCCTTGCCGCAGCCCGCCAGCAACGCCTGCGCAACCGGCCCGAGGGTCTGGCCCGTTCCCTCCGCGGCATCGGTGCGGGCGCCCAGCCGCCCCTCTTCGACGCTCTCGGGCAGCTCCGCGCACCCGTGCTCTTCCTGGCCGGCGCCGAAGACGAGGCCTTCGTCGCGAGCGGCCGGGAGCTCGCCAATCGGGTGCCCCAGGGCCGCTTCGCCGCGATCGCCGAGGCGGGCCACGCCGCGCACCTCGAAGCCCCCATCGCCTTCGCGCGGCAGGCCCGCGTCTTTCTGCACGAGAACACCGAACGCCGAGGAGAACCCATGGAAGCGACCCCCGACTCCCCCGACGCCGCGTCTTCGACGCATCCCCCCTCGACCCCTCCGGATTGGAAGGTCCAGCGCGACTACCAGGACATCCGCTACGAGGTGGCCGAGGGCATCGCGAAGATCACGATCTGCCGGCCCGAGGTGCGCAACGCCTTTCGGCCGCGCACCCTCTTCGAGCTGATCGATGCCTTCTCTCGCGCGCGCGAGGACCACGGCGTCGGCGTCATCCTCTTCACGGGCGAGGGAGACCAGGCCTTCTGCTCGGGGGGCGACCAGAAGGTGCGCGGTGACGCGGGCTACGTGGACGACGAGGGGATCCCGCGTCTCAACGCCCTCGACCTGCAGCGCGTGATCCGAAGCCTGCCCAAGCCGGTGATCGCCCTGGTGGCGGGCTACGCGATCGGCGGCGGCCACGTGCTGCACCTGATCTGCGATCTGACCCTCGCCGCCGAGAACGCGCGCTTCGGCCAGACCGGACCACGGGTCGGAAGCTTCGACGCCGGCTTCGGCGCCTCCTACCTCGCGCGCGTCGTCGGGCAGAAGAAGGCGCGGGAGATCTGGTACCTGTGCGACCAGTACGACGCTCGCGAAGCGCTCGAGATGGGGCTGGTGAATCGGGTCGTGCCCGTGGAGGAGCTGGAGGCGGCCGGCGTCGCCTGGGCCCGGCGCATCCTGCGCCACAGCCCCATCGCGATCCGCTGCCTCAAGGCCGCCTTCAACGCGGACTGCGACGGCCAGGCGGGCCTCCAGGAGCTGGCCGGCCACGCCACCCAGCTCTTCTACATGACGGAAGAGGCCCAGGAAGGGCGCGATGCCTTCGTCGAGAAGCGCGAGCCCGACTTCAGCGCCTATCCGTGGCGTCCCTGAGCGGCGCCCGATGAACACGGGGTCCGTCGAGAGCCCTGCGCATCCGGGCGCGCTGGCGGCCTGGTGGCTGGCGGCGCGGCCGCGCACGCTCACGGTATCGCTGGTTCCCGTGGCGGTCGGCACCGCCGTCGCGGCCCGCCTCGGTCCGCTGGTCGTGGGCTATGCGGTGGCGGCGGCGGCGACGGCGCTGCTCCTCCAGCTCGCGACCAACTGGATCAACGACTACGCGGACTTCGAGCGGGGAGCGGACGGTGCCGATCGCCTGGGCCCGCCCCGGGCGGCGGCCCAGGGGTGGATCGCTCCCGGGGCGCTGCGGCGCGCGGCCGGGGGCGCCCTGGCCGCGGCCGCCACGATCGGAATCGTGCTGGTCGTGAAGGTCGACTGGATCCTGCTGATCCCCGGCGCCCTCGCCGTGCTGGCGGCGTGGGCGTACACCGCGGGGCCGTGGCCGCTCGGCTACCACGCCCTGGGCGATCTGGCCGTGTTCCTCTTCTTCGGGCTCTTTGCGGTGGTCGGCTCCGCCTATCTGCACACGAGTTCGGTCAGCGCCGTCGCCCTTGGCGCGGCCGTGGTCATCGGCGCCCTGGCCACACTCGTGCTCGCGGTGAACAACCTGCGCGACCGGGAGCAGGACGAGCGCGCCGGCAAGCGGACCCTGGCGGTGCGGATGGGCGAAGAGCCCGCGCGGCGCTACGCGCAGGGCTTGATCGCAGCGGCCTACCTGGGTCTGGGAGGCATCGCAGTCGCCGGGGGCGGGCTGCCCGCTGCCCTCTTGCCCCTCCTCTCCGCTCCGCTGGCCCTGCGCCTCGTGCGCCTCTTGCGAAGGGCGGCGGGCCCGGATCTCAACCCGGGTCTCGCGGGGGCCGCACAGCTCCAGCTCGTCTTCGGCGCGCTGCTGGCGCTCGGGCTCCTGGTGGGCGGCTGAATGGCGGCCGGCTCGCTCGAGCTCGAGCAGCGGGGCCAGGTGCGTCGGCTTCGCAGCCTCCTCGTCACGGCCCAGGGTGCGACCCGCAGCCGCGAGGTCCTTCGCATCGATCTGCGGGCCGGCTCGGGAGCCGTTGGTAGGGGCGAGGCCGCTCCCTGGCCGGCCCACGGCACGGAGACCCTTGCCGAGGCTCGTGGCGCGCTGCAACGGCTCGCCCGCTCCCTGGCAGGTGTCGATGAGGAGGCCACTGCGGAGGTGGAGCTGGCGGTGGCCGCCGCGGGCCTCGGGCCCGCGGCCCGCTGGGCCTTCGACACGGCGTGGGGCGAGCTCTGCGCGGTCCGCTCCGGCCTCTCCTTGGCCCAGCAATGGTGGCCCGGCCGCGACGTGGCGCGGGAGCTCCGAGCGGGCGCGCTGCTCACGGCCGGAGATCCGATCTCGGCTGCGCGAGAGGCCGGCCGCCGCGTCGACGAGGGCACGCGGGTGCTGAAGGCAAAGGTCGGCAGCCAGTCCCTCCGGAACGACGTGGAACGGGTGTGCCGGGTTCGCGACCGGATCGGACCCGAGGTCGAGCTCCGTCTCGATGCGAATGCCGCCTGGAACGAAGACCAGGCCCTGGCGGCGTTGGACGCCCTCGCCGCCGCGGCGCCGAGCTTCGTCGAGCAGCCCCTGGCGCCCGGTGATCGCGGTATCGCCCGCTTGTGCGAGAAGGCTCCCGTGCCCGTCGCCCTCGACGAGAGTGTCGCTGCTGCAGGCGCCCCCTCCGAGCTCGTCGATCAGGGTGCCGCGGTCTGGGTCCTGAAGCCGGCCGCACTGGGTGTCGCGACATTCCAGGCCCTGGCGGGGGTGGCGGCGAGGGTGGGCATCGACGTCGTGCCGAGCTCTCTGCTGGACGGTCCCGCATCCGTGGGGGCCACCCTGCATCTCGCTGCGGG
>NYZB01000011.1 GCA_002687015.1 Deltaproteobacteria bacterium | reverse complement strand
GGCGCCATCGAGATGGGCGCCAAGGCCAGCACCCCGGCGACCGCCTCGCCCCCGGCCGCCGCTGCAGCCGCAGCCGGCGGAGAGAGCTGACCCCAGCCTTCGAAGACCGGGGGGCTGACCCCTTCGCGAGCGGGCTGGCGCGGAGTCAGGCGGTGGCTTGCCTGGCCTTCTTCTTGGGGGCCGGGCCGGACGTGTCGCCGTAGCGGCTCTCGAGCCAGAGCAGGGTCGGGCCGGCGATGTAGACCGACGAGTAGGTGCCGACCACGACGCCGATCGTCATGGCCAGGGCAAAGGGCCGCACGACATCGCCGCCCAGGAAGAGCAGGCTCAAGACCGCGCCGAGGGTCGTGAACGAGGTGAGGAGGGTCCGGGAGAGGGTCTGGTTGATGCTCCGGTTCAGCACGTCGACCAGGTCGTGCTTCGTGCGCCGCTCCATGTTCTCCCGAATCCGGTCGTAGACGATGATGGTGTCGTTGAGGCTGTAGCCGATGATGGCCAGCAGCGCGGCCAGCACCCGCAGGTCGAACTCCAGGCCCATCAGGACCCAGAGGCTCGCGGTGATCGAGACGTCGTGGATGAGGGCCACGACGGCCCCCGGAGCGAAGCGCGTCGAGAAGCGGAAGGCGACGTAGACGAGGATCAGGAGCGAGGCGATGCCGAGGGCGCGCAGGCCGTCGTCGCGCAGCTCGGCGCCGACCTTCGGCCCCACGAACTCGACGCGTTGGCGGTCGTGGGCGCCGATCTCCTGGTCCAGGGCAGCGCCCAGCGCCATGATCCGGTCGTTGGTCGCGTCGAGGGGGCCGGTCTGCACCTCGCCCTCGCCCGTCTCGATGCGACGCTCGCCCCGGAACTTGATCAGGTACTCGTTGTCCGCATCGGCCCCGTAGCGGATCACGCTCGGGTTCTCGATGTCGAGCATGTTCAGGACCGCGCGGATCTCGTCCTCCCCGACCTCGACCCCCTGGTGGAAGCGGACCTGCACCTCGGTGCCGCCGGCAAAGTCGATACCCAGGCGGAAGCCCTGGGTGAGCACACCGACCAGGCCCGACCCGATCAGGAGCAGGGAGACGGCCACGCAGATCTTCCAGCGACCGATGAAGTCGATCTGGGTACCGGGCTTGACGATCTGGACGGACACGCGTGTCTCCTCGCAGCGAGCGGCTTCGCCTCGCCGCCCCTAGATGGACAGCTCGCTCACCGCGTCGTTGCCCGGCTTGATCTCGTAGAGCAGGCGGGTCAGCACGAGGGCTGCGAAGACGCTGGTGAGAATCCCCACGGAGAGGGTCACGGCGAAGCCCTTGATCGGACCCGTCCCGTAGGTGTACAGGATGATCGCCGTGATCAGCGTGGTGATGTTCGCGTCGAGGATGGTCCAGCGCGCCTTCTCGAAGCCCGCGCCGATCGCGGCGCGGGGCGTTCGCCCGGTGCGCAGCTCCTCGCGGATGCGCTCGAAGATGATCACGTTGGCATCGACGGCCATGCCCACGGTCAGCACCAGGCCCGCGATCCCCGGCACGGTCAGGGTGCCTTCGAAGAGCGACATCAGCCCGCCGATCATCAGCAGGTTCGCGAACAGGGCGACGCTCGCATAGCCCCCGGAGAGCCGGTAGTAGCCGAGCATGAAGACGACGATCACCAGGAGACCGGCCGCCGAGGCACGCAGGCCCCGTGCGATCGAGTCGGCGCCCAGCGCCGGCCCGATGGTGCGCTCTTCCTCGATCGTCAGCGGGATCGGCAGGGCACCGGCCCGCAGGATGATCGCCAGGTCCGTCGCATCCTGGGACGAGAAGTTCCCCGTGATCTGTCCCGAGCGGGAGATCCGGCTCTGGATCGTGGGGGCGCTGTAGACCTCGTCGTCCAGGATGATCGCCAGGGGCTTGCTGATGTTCTTCTCGGTGAGGTCGCCGAAGATCCGGGCCCCCTCGGTGTCCCAGGTGAAGTTCACGAGCCACTCGTTGCGGCGGTTGTCGAAGCCGACCCGCGCATCGTCGAGGTGCTCGCCCGTGATGTCGGCCTGCTCGGGCAGCAGGAAGGCGTTCTCGACCCGATCGGTCTCCCGGTTCTTCTGGAAGCCGACCGTCGTGCCCTCGGGGAGCCCGTCCTCGTACTTGGCGCGCAGCAGCTCCTCGGTGAGCGCCACGTCCTGGACGATCTTGAGCTCCAGGTAGCCCGTGCTCTCGAGGATGGGCGGCGTCTCGCTGACCCCCGGGATCTGGATCAGGATCCGGTCGCGGCCCTGCTTGGTGATCACCGATTCGGGGATGCCGGTCTGTGGATCGTCCACCCGGCGGCGCAGCACCTCGAGGGCCTGGGCGATTGCCTGATCCCGGACCCTCTCCCGCGTCTCGTCGGTCAGGGTGAGCACGAACTCCGAGGGGTCCGGCCGGGCGACGGAGACGACCTGCCACTCGTCGAGCACCTCCTCGATCTTCTCGACATCGGCGGGCTTGCCCGGCCGCACGCGCACCGTGTCGTCCACGACCAGCACCGTGACGCCGCGGATCTCCTCGTCCTCGAAGCTCGACTCCAGACCGCTCTGGATCGAGGAGAGCTCGTGGGCTTCGGCCACCACGAGATCCGGCGAGATCACGATGTGGACCCCGCCGCTCAGGTCGAGGCCCAGGCGAACGCCCTCTTCCGGCAGGTACCAGGCCGCGGCGCGCTGCTCCTTCGGAAAGAAGCCTCCGACGGCCATCCAGCTGAATAGGAGCACCAGGCCCAACACCGAGCCGAGACGCCAGCGGAGACTCACTCCGAGCCGCCCTTCTCGATCTTCCGCTCCACGCGGCTGCGCTCCACCTTGACCTTGAGCTGGCCCTTCTGGGTTCCGATGTCGAGGGTCAGCACGTCCTCGGCCGTCCCGATCACCTCACCGTGGAGGCCCCCGGTCGTCACCACCCGGTCGCCCTTGGAGATGGCCTTGAGCATCGCTTCCTGCTCCTTCTGACGCTTCTGCTGGGGCCGGATCAGCAGGAAGTAGAAGATCAGGAAGATCAGGGCCATCGGGAACAGGAATTCGAAGGGACTCCCGCCCTGGGCCTGCATCAGCACGACGCCGTCCACGATCAGGCGTCCTTCCGGATCGAGTCGGCCTTGCTCGTGGCCTCCCAGGGGAAGCCTTCGCGCCCGAAATGGCCGTGGTAGGAGGTCGGGCGGTAGATCGGCGCCCGCAGAGCCAGAGCCTCGATGATGCCCATGGGCGTCAGGTCGAAGTGCTTGCGCACGAGCCGCTCGAGCTCGACTCCGTCGGCGTCACTGGTCCCGAAGGTGTCGACCCGGATCGAGCCCGGCTCGGCCACGCCGATGGCGTAGGCCAGCTGCACCTCGGCGCGCGTCGCGATACCGGCCGCCACCAGGTTCTTGGCGACCCAGCGCGCCGCATAGGCCGCGCTGCGATCCACCTTGGAGGGGTCCTTGCCCGAGAACGCGCCGCCGCCGTGCCGGCCCATGCCGCCGTAGGTGTCGACGATGATCTTGCGGCCGGTGAGGCCCGCGTCGCCCATGGGCCCCCCCACCACGAAGCGGCCGGTCGGGTTCACGTGGTAGATCGTATCGTCGTCGAGCAGGTCCGCCCGAAGGGTCGGCTGGATCACCTGCTCGATGATGTCCTTGCGGATCTGGTCGTAGCTCGCCTCCGGAGAATGCTGGGTCGAGAGCACGACGGCCGAGATGCGGGCGGGCTCCTCCCCCTCGTACTCGATCGAGACCTGGCTCTTGGCGTCGGGCCGCAGGTAATCGATCTCCCCGGACTCGAGCTTCCCGCGGTGGGCCTCCATCAGCTGGTGGGCGAAGCGGATCGGAGCGGGCATCAGCTCGGGCGTCTCGGTGCACGCGTAGCCGAACATCATCCCCTGGTCGCCGGCGCCCTGCTCCTTGTGGAGACCCTCGCCCTCGCTCACACCCTGGGAGATGTCGGGGCTCTGCCGGCCCAGGGCCACCTGCACCGCGCAGGTCGATGCGTCGAAGCCCATCTCCGAGCTCGTGTACCCGATGTCGTGCACGACGCTGCGGATCAGCGGCGCCAGGTCCACCTCGGCCTTGGTGGTCACCTCGCCGGCGATCATCACCAGACCCGTCGTGGTCAGGGTCTCGCAGGCCACCCGGGAGTCCGAATCCTGCGCGAGCATCGCATCGAGGACGGCGTCCGAGACCTGGTCGCAGAGTTTGTCCGGATGACCCATCGAAACGGACTCGGACGTGAACACAGAGCGGGCTGCCATGGGTTTCTCCTCGAAGTCGCCCTCTCGGAACGACGCGGATGGCACCGGGCCCATGGTGAGCGGGCCCCGGGTTCGGGGCGCGGAGAGTAGGAGAAGCCCCCGGGGAGGGCAATCGAGATCGGCCCCCGGAGGGCGGACTTTCTCCGCTGCTGCGAGGGGTTGCACGCGCGCCTCCGCCTGGTCCGGCTGGGATCAGGAGCCCCCCGGCGGCGGGGGCTCGCGGCGCTCGATCAACACGCCCAGCGCGTCCACGGCCGCCGCGGCGTCCGGGCCTTCGGCCCGCACCCGAAGCGAGGTGCCCTGAGAGGCCGCCAGGGAGAGCAGCGAGAGCACGCTGCACCCGCTCACCCACTCTCCGCCTCGGGACACCTCGACCTCGGCGTCGTAGCGCCCCGCCAGGTTGGCGAACTCGCCCGCCGGCCGCGCGTGCAGGCCCAGCTCGCTCGCCACGACGAAGGCCTTCTCGACCTTCTGGCTCACCTCCGCGCCCCCCGGCGACCGATCGGTCGGCTCATCCGTTCCGATCCGGCAGGAGCTCGCTGGCGACCTTGATGTTGCGCTGCCCGTAGTCGCGGATCTTGGCGGCCAACTCCTCGAGCGACGGCTCTTCGCGCAGGGTGGCCAGCTTGATCAGCATGGGGAGGTTGACCCCGGTCACCACCTCGACGCGATGCTCGTCCAGGAAGGAGAGGCTCATGTTGGACGGCGTGCCCCCGAACATGTCGGTGAGGATGAGGACCCCTTCGCCGTGGTCGAGGCTCTGGAGCTGCTCCGCGATCGCCGCGCGCATCTCGTCCACCGTCTGCTTCGGCTCGATGCCCACGGCCCCGATGTTCGGTGCCTCGGGCACGATCAGGCGCAGGGCCTGGAGCATCTCCTCGCCGAGCCGATAGTGGGAGACGATCAGGAATCCGATCTTCATGACCGCATCTCCGTGCCGGGAGATCTCCGTCTGGAGCTCCTTGTTCTCACGTTCCACCCCCCTCGTTCATGTCAACTTCTCCACATCCCGGTGAGCCACGTTGGCGTCCCGTCCCGCGGCGGCCAGCCACTCGGACATGGCTTCGACGATCGCCACCGAGCGGTGGCGCCCCCCGGTGCAGCCGATCCCGACCGTGAGATACGCGCGGCCCTCCTCGTCGTAGCACGGGAGGAGGAAAGACATCAGGTCCTGGAGGTGGCGAAGCAGCACCTGGGTGCGGTCCTGCTTCAGGACGAAGCTCGCCACGTCCGAATCCAGCCCGGTGCCCGCCCGCAGGCTGGGCTCGAAGTGGGGATTGGGAAGGAAGCGCACGTCGAAGATCAGGTCCGCCGCGCTCGGGATGCCGTAGCGAAAGCCGAAGGACTGCAGGCTCACCACCGCCTGCCGGACCTGGCCCGAGACGGCCCCCACCACCGTGGCCCGCAGCTGATGGACGTTCAGATCCGTCGTGTCGAGGTGGATGTCGGCCAGCCCGGAGACCTCGGCCAGCAGCTGGCGCTCGGTCTCGATGCCCTCTTCGATGGAGCCATCCGGCGCCAGCGGGTGCACCCGGCGGGTCTCCCGGTAGCGGTTCACCAGGATCTCGTTCGCGCAGTCCAGGAAGACCACGGTCACGGCGGCGCCACTGCGGCGCAGATCCTCGACCACGGCCGGAATCCCCCGCAGGAAAGCCGCTTCCCGGGCATCGATCGCCAGGGCCACCTTCGCGATCGGGGGCGTCGACTTGGCGCAGAGGTCGAGGAACTGGGGGGTCAGGGCGGCCGGGAGGTTGTCCGCGCAGTAGAAGGAGAGGTCCTCGAGGGCGGCCATGGCGGTGGTCTTGCCGCTGCCCGAGAGGCCGCTCACGAAGATGACCCGCTGGCCCGCGCTGCTCGGCCCGCTCACTGGGCGCCCGCCTTGAACCGGGCCTCGAGCCGGGCGGCCGCGCTGCCGCGCAGGCCCCGCTGCAGGTGGTCGCGCACCGCCACCTCGACCAGGGTCGCCATGTTCCCGGAGGGACGGACGGGCAGGACCAGCGCGGGGAGCTCCCGCCCCGCGATCTCTTCGGTGTGCCGCTCGAGGCCGATGCGCTCGTACTCCGCGCCCTGCTTCCAGTGCTCGAGACGACATACCAGCTCGATTCGCGCCCGGTCCATCACCGCCTTCTCTCCGAACAGGTCGGGCACGAAGAGCAGCCCGATGCCCCGGATCTCGATGTGGTGGCGGATCAGCTCCGGCGCCGCTCCGGTCAGGCTCGTGCCCTGGACCGCCACCTCCACCACGTCGTCAGCGATCAGGCGATGGCCCCGGGTCACCAGCTCGAGTGCCGTCTC
>NYZB01000010.1 GCA_002687015.1 Deltaproteobacteria bacterium | reverse complement strand
AGAGAGCGGGTTTGCGCCCGGCTACTACTCGATCCTGTTCGAAGATCCCGACGGGATCCGCATCGAGGTGAACCACATTCCCGGCCGCGGCCACCTGGGCGAGGGCGGGCGCCTGGGGCCGGTCGGCGAGGGAGGGAGGGAGTGAGCGACGTGTCCGACGATCCCGTGCAGAAGGTCCAGAGTGGCGAGGCGTGGAACGAGTTCTGCGATCTCCTGAAGAAGGCCGGCGACGTGATTCTCCGCGAGGACCTGGAGACCTCCGACTTCGATCGCGGAGAGGGCCTGCGTTACTTGACCCGTCTCCTGCGCGCCGGCTTCCTCTCCTTCGCCGAGGGGACGAGCCCGCGGCACCCCGACTTCCGACCCATGCCCAACTACGTCAAGATGGGCCTCGACAACCCGGACAACTGGTACCTGTCCGCCTCGGTGAGCCCACGGCATCGCTACCGGATCCGCGGCAAGCGCGGAACGATCCACTACTTGAGCTTCGCCGCCCAGTCCCAGAACTTCGCCCGGCGCGATCGCATCAGCGGCGGTGCCGGGCATCTGAACGACGCCGAGCTCCAGCTGGACGCCGAGGGGCGTTTCGAGATCCTGGCCAGCGTGGAGGAGCCCTCGGATCTGGCGGGTGCCCGCTGGCTCCGGATGAACGAGGACACCTCCCAGATCCTGCTTCGGCAGACCTTCCTCGACCGGGGCAACGAGCAGCCCGTCGACGTGACGATCGAGTGCCTGGGAGAGGACGAGCCGCCCGCCCCCCTCGACCCGGCGCGCGTTCCGGGTCAGCTCATGGGCTCGGCGATGTACGCCATGGGCTGCGCCCAGTGGTTCGCCGATTGGGTGATGGGCTTCCGCGAGAAGGCCGAGGTCAATGCCTTCCACCTGCCGGACGCCGAGAACCACCGCTTCGTCGGGGGCGACCCGAACATCGTGATCCCGCTCGGCACCTGGCGCCTCGCAAGGGACGAAGCGCTGGTGATCGAAGCCGATCTCCCGAGCTGCCACTACTGGAACTTCCAGCTGGGCAACATCTGGGCCGAGTCCCTCGACTACCGCACCCGGCGGGTCCACCTCAACAACCACGACGCCGTGGTGCGCGAGGACGGCGTGGCCGAGATCGTGGTGGCCCACGAGGACCCAGGCCATCCGAACTGGATGGACACGGCGGGCCACGACCACGGCATCATGGGCTTTCGCTGGGTGCGCGCAGACCGGCATCCGATCCCCGTGTGCCGGGTCGTCCCCCTGGCCGACCTGAAAGGAGCCTCGTGAGCCGTCTCGAGTTCTTCTTCGACTACGGGAGTCCCTACAGCTACCTGGCCGACACGCAGCTCCCCGGCCTGCGCGAGCGCACGGGCTGCGAGATCGTCTACCGGCCCATGCTGCTCGGCGGGGTGTTCAAGGCCACGGGCAACCAGTCACCCTTCATGGAGCCCGTCGAGGCGAAGCGCGCCTACGGCGGTGTGGAGATGCGGCGCTTCGTGAGTCACTACGGCGCGGCCTTCCAACCCAATCCGCATTTCCCGATCAACACCCTGCGCCTGATGCGGGTGGCCCATGCCGCTGGGCAGGCGGGCGTCTTTCCGGCCTTCCACCAGGCGGTGTATCCCGCCTTCTGGGTGGACGGGGCCGATCTGGGCAAGCCCGAGGTGATCGTCAGCGTGGCCGAGAGCGCCGGCCTGGATGGCGCGGCGCTGCTCGAGGCTTCGGACGTCCCCGAGGTGAAGGACGCCCTGCGTGCCACTACCGACGAGGCCGTGGAGCGGGGCGCGTTCGGCGCACCGACCTTCTTCGTCGGCGACGAGATGTTCTTCGGCGCCGATCGGCTGGCCTTCGTGGAGGCCGTGCTCGGAAGCTCCTGAGGCGTCCCCACGGTGTGTCGGGCGGCTTCGAGGAGCCCGGAGGGCCTCCTCTGCGGGGCCCCTCGCCGTGGCTCCATCGGCCGAAACGGCGTTCGATTCGCGTCTCGTTTCGGGGGGGGTGCGAAACCGTTACCCTGCCGCGCGTCTCCGGGACGCCCGTTCTGGGTAGGCCCGGACTCGGGAGGATCGATGTCGACGGAGCTCTCCCCCGCGCTTCGGGAGCAGATCGAGAACACCATCCGCGGCTTCACCATCGACGCCATCCAGCGGGCCGGCATCGGCCACCTGGGCGCCGCGATGGGTCTGGCCCGACCGGCCTTCCAGCTCTGGGACCGGCACCTGCGCTTCGACCCCCAGGACCCGGACTGGCCGCTCCGCGACCGCTTCGTGCTCTCGGGCGGCCACGCGTCGATGCTCCTCTACTCGCTCCTGCACCTGTACGGCTACGACCTCCCGATCGGCGAGATCGAGAACTTCCGACAGCTCGGCTCGAAGACCCCGGGCCACCCCGAGTACGGAGAGACACCGGGCGTGGAGGGGACGACGGGCCCGCTCGGGCAGGGGCTCGGAAACGCCGTGGGCATGGCCCTGGCGGGCCGTGTGACCCGTGCCCGCTTCGCGGAGGGCGACCGGGGACCGGGACACCACTTCGTGTATGCGGTGGCGGGCGACGGAGACCTGATGGAGGGCGTCTCCTACGAGGCCTCGTCCCTCGCGGGCCACCTGGGGCTCGGCAACCTGATCGTCCTCTACGACGACAACAAGGTGACGATCGACGGGCCGACGGACCTGACCTTCAGCGAGAACGTCCGCGGCCGCTTCGACGCCCAGACGTGGCACGTCCAGGAGATCGATGGCGAAGACGTGGCGGCCCTGGATCGCGCCCTCGAGGCCGCTCGGGCCGAGACCGAGCGACCGTCGCTGGTCATCACGCGGACCACGATCGGATACGGCAGCCCGAACTGGGCCGGCAAGTCCAAGGCGCACGGCGGTCCCTTCAAGGACGGCGAGGACCAGCGCACGAAGGAGAATCTCGGCATCCCCCTGGAGCCCGAGTTCCACGTGGGTCCCGAGGTGCGCGCCTACCTGGCGGACCGGGTCGAGGTGAAGGGCCGGGAGCGCCAGGCGGCGGACCAGGCCCTCGGTGCCTGGCGAGCGGCCAACCCCGAGCGCGCCGGAGCCTGGGATGCTGCGCGCGGACGTACCCTGCCCGGGGACCTGGTCGACCGGCTGGTCGATGGTCTCGAGGGTGAAGCCGCTGCCACGCGGGTCCACTCGGGCACCGTGATCCAACGCCTGGCCGCGGCGGCCCCGATCTGGCTGGGCGGCTCCGCCGATCTGGCGGGCTCGAACAACACCACCGTCGAGGGAGCGGATTCGCTCGGGCCGGCGGCCGAGGGCGACCCCTTCGCGGGTACCAACCTCCACTTCGGCGTTCGCGAGCACGCCATGGGGGCGATCACGAACGGCATCGCCCTCGACGGGACCTTCCTGCCCTTCTGCGCGACCTTCCTGGTCTTCAGCGACTACATGCGCCCCTCGGTGCGACTGGCGGCCCTGATGCAGTGCCCGTCGATCTTCGTGTTCACCCACGATTCGATCTTCGTGGGCGAGGACGGGCCCACCCACCAGCCCGTCGAGCACGTCGATGCGCTGCGCGCGATCCCCGGCTTGACGGTGTTCCGACCCGCGGACGGCATCGAGGTGGCCCTCGCGTGGGCGTGGACGGCGACCCAGGCCAGAGGCCCCGTGGCCCTGGCGCTCTCCCGCCAGAAGGTGCCGGGGCTGAAGCGCGAGGCCGGCTTTTCGCCCAGGGACGTCTGGAAGGGAGCCTACTGCGTGCACGAGCCCGAGGGGGGCCCCGACGTGGTCGTGCTCGGCTCCGGCAGCGAGGTGGCCCTGGCTTGTGAGGCCGCCTCGGCCCTGGCCGCCGACGGCATCCGCGCCCGTGTGGTCTCGGTGCCCAGTCTCGAGCTCCTCGACCAGCAGGACGAGGCCTACGTCGAAGGCCTGGTTCCGCGCGACGTCCCCTGCGTGGCGGTCGAGGCGGGCCGCGGGGAGTCCTTCCGCCGTCTGGTCGGCCGCGACGGCCTGATCCACGGGATGACCGGCTTCGGCAAGTCGGCGCCCTACTCGTCGCTCGCCGAGCACTTCGGCTTCACGCCCGGGAAGCTCGCCGACGCCATCCGCCGACACCTGCGAAGCTAGAGCCCGCGTCGGCGCTTCGGAGGGCCTCGCCGGGTGCGCTTCTGTAGGCCGCTCGGCCTGGCCAGCCTGGCGTTCGTCGGGGCGGGTTGGTATCGATCCCCGGAATGATCCCCGGAGAGATCCTCTTCAAGGTCGGCTGGGGCGCCGTCGGCGTGCTGGTCGTAGCGTGGCTCGTCGTGTCCTTCAGCCGTGGAGCCCTGCGCGACCGCCTGGCCCGCCTTGCCACGGTCGCCATGTACACGGCGCTGGTGTGCCTGTTCACCTCGGGCCTCCAGGGCGCCGAGGGATGGCTGGGCCGTGGGGGCTTCGGCTTCCTGGTGGTGCTCTTCGGAGCCGGCCTGCTGGTCAGCCTCTGGAAGCTCCTGCGCACCGGAGCTGCGGGCGGGGAGCACGCCGCCCACTGAAGGCGGGTCGACGACCCGGCCGGATGCACCCTGCGGATCCAGCCGGGTCGTGCCCAGAGCCGTTCAGTCCTAGGGGATGGGCGTCGCCGTGAGGGTCACGAGGGACTCGTGACCGTCTTCGGCGATGTTCCGGCTCCCCGTACCCGGGTACTGCCCGGCCGTGAAGTTGTTGTCGATCGTGTCGTTCTTGCCGAAGCGAATGCCCACTTCGTCACCGGTGATGGCCGGGAAGACGACGTTCGAGTTCGAGAAGCTCCGCATGTCGAAGCGGAACTCGAGCTGGAAGGTCGCATTGCCCGTACCCACGATCTGGGTGCTGTTCGATCCACTGAACTCGACGTTGGAATCGTACTGGCTTCCCGAGATCGGGTGGTGGACCGACATCACGCTGGGCGTGATGTCGAAGTTGGGCTGGACCACGCCGTCCATCAGCACCGAAGCGTAGATGGGGGTCTCGAACTCCGCCGTGCCGCCACCGTCGCCGAATACGTTGCTCTCGTCGTAGATGGTGAAGGCGCCGAGGATCGAGTGGTCGATGTCCAGGGTCCACTGCTCCCCCGCGACCCCCACCACGTCGAAGTCGAGGCGGTAGAGGTTCTGGGCCCGGAAGGTCTGGTCGTTCGTCGTGCAGCCCGNGTCCGCGCCGAGCATGCCCCGCAGGTTCGTCCGGATCGTGTTGCCGAGCACCAGGGACGCNGTNCGGTGCCGATACTCGCCGATCCAGCAGAGNCCGTCGTGGTAGCCCTCNACCTTGGCGCTCATGTCGGTNAGCACCGCGTTCTGGATCTCGCTGGTGGGCGTGACNACCAGGTCGGCGAAGACGCCCAGGAAGGTGCCCATGCGGGAGATCTCGACCGACGAGATGCCCATCCCCAAAAGGGAGGGGAAGGGGAAGGAGCCGAGGGCGCTACCCAGCGTATCGGCCAGCAACGGAAAGACGTTCTGCATGGTCGAGACCAGATTGGCCTCGTTGGTGTTCACGTCGTTCGTCACGACCGTGATTCCGATGCTCCCCGGGACGCCCACGGTGAACGAGAGCCCCTCCGTTCCGAGCACCAGATCGACACCCAGATCCACGTCCACCTCGAGCTCGACCGGGGTGTCGCCACTCGGGACGTGCACGATCTGGACCAGCAGGCCCGCGAGCCGGAGCTCGGCGAGCTCGCCGGCTCCGCCGGGGTTGCCCGTGAAGACCGGAGCCAGCTGCGGACGCAGGCGAATCTCCATGGGGTCCAGGGCCGGGTAGATGGTCTGGAGCTCGGGCACGAAGACCGACA
The DNA here is from genome assembly GCA_002687015.1 of Deltaproteobacteria bacterium. Classification (GTDB taxonomy): domain Bacteria; phylum Myxococcota_A; class UBA9160; order UBA9160; family UBA6930. The sequence continues at coordinate 8,448 of NYZB01000010.1, read as the reverse complement.
GGACGGCGACCGTCAGCGGGACCTGCTGGCCGAAGAGCTCGAGCTCCGTCAGGTCGGTCACCATGAGGCCGCCCTCGATCTGGGCCTTCAACAGCTGGTTCATGGCCGTGCTCGAGATTCCGAAGGCCAGCCCGTAGGGCAGGGCGCCGACCGGCGTGGTCGGGCCGAAGCTCGGGAAGGTCTCCGTGATGCCGAGGGAGCCCGGCAGATCCGGGGACTCGGGATGGAAGGTGCCCTGGGTGATCGCCGCATCGACGACCAGGGTGATGCCATTCGGATCCTCGTCGATCGAGTCGATCGGCGCGGTGAAGGTGCCACCCAGCGCGGTGCCCAGGGGCCCGGCGATCGAGATCCCGGCCAGCGCCGTCTGGATCGCCTCGGCGAGAGGCGAGTCGAGGGGCCCGGCACCATCCGGGTCGGCGAGGTTGGTCTCGAAGCCGTCCTCGACCAGGGCCTGCAGCTGGCTCGGCCCCATGATCAGGTTGATGATGTCGCCGATGATCGGGTCGTTGCACACGCCCGAGACGAACTGGGAGGTGAAGCCGCCCAGCACGACGGAGATCGGTGTGATGAGGTTGACGTCGACCAGGGAGGGGTCGCTCGCCAGCGGCTCGAGATCGTATCCGCCGACGATGTTCGTGGACGACGACTCGATCTCCAGGGTGCACGAGCCGAGGAAGCCCAGCTCGAGATCGATCTCGACGAAGAAGCCGTCGATCTGGATGTCGGTGTCGATCTGGCCGGTCGCCGCCGCCGCCGACATGCCGAAGCCGGTGAAGCCGACCTCGACCGCATTGGCCGTGTAGTTGATGCCGAGCATGCTGCCCGAGGCGATCGGGTTCTGGTCGGTGATCAGGTTCGCGACGTCGAGGGAACCGCTGGAGAGGCTCTCGATCACGGGGGTGATCTGGTCGAGGCCGGTGTTGCCGATGCGCATGCCCACGGCCTGGGGCGAGATGCTGCCATCCGGAACGAAGGCCGTGTTCACGTCGTCGACGGCGACGACGGTGATGCGCTCCCGGATGTGGGTCGGGCCCTGGGTCAGCTCCACGACGATCGGGTTGAAGATGGCGACGGGATCGATCGGGACGACCACGTCCATGGGACCGTTCACGGGGAAGCCCGTGACGGGTACGCCGTTGATGTTGACCTGGGCGGCCGTCGTGTTCGCGCGGGCGAACTGCAGCGTCACGGTGACGGAGGTCCCGCTGACGAAGGTGCCGTTGGCCGGCGACAGGATCGCGACCGAGGCCGGGCCGCCGCAGGCGAGCATCCAAGAGACGAGAAGCAGGCCGGCGAGACGGCCCACGAAAGAAAGGCGCATGGTGTTTTCCCCCTGATGGCGCGCGCATCTTACCAACCGGTAAGTGAATCAGGCAAGTCAAACCCGACCCATTCGAAACGGCCAAGACGGGAACGGACGATCCAATTTCTGTTGGCGAACCAGGAGGTTCCAGCCCACTCAGTGGTAGTCGTGGGAGCCGTAGCCCCCCCGTCCGCGGCGGCTTCCTCCCCGAGGGGAGGAAGCGTCGGCCTTCGTGTCCAGGGGGTCGATCCTCCCCACCTTGACGTGGATCACCCCATCCACGTTCTGCACGGTCCCCGCGATTTCGAGCAGGGGAGAGGCGTGCAGGGGAACCCGCAGCCGGGCGAAGGCATCGGGAGTGAGGACGGCGTTCGAGGTGCCGGTCTCGTCCTCGAGGGTGAGGAAGCAGAAGCCCTTCGCCGAGCCGGGGCGCTGGCGCACGATCACGTGGCCCGCCGTGCGCACGAAACGCCCGTTCGGCTGGTTGCGCAGGGCGGCAGCAGGCAGCACACCGCGGCGGGTCAGCTCGGGGCGCAGGTGCTGCAGCACGTGGGGACCCGTCGTGAGCCCGGTCGTGCGGTAGTCCGCCAGGGTGGCCTCGGCCGGTGTCAGCTCGGGCAACGGGGAGGGCACGTCGCTGCCCGGCGGCGGCGCGCCGGCAAACAACGAGTTCGAATCGCGCTCGATGGCCGACACCTGCCAGAGCGCCGAGCGCCGGGTGCGTGCGGCGGGGTCGATCGAGGCGAGGGTCCCGGCCTCGGCCAGGGCGAGGATCTCGTTGCGCTTCGGCCCGACGCGCGCCGCGAAGTCGGCCAGGCTCGCGAAGGGCCCCGTGGCTCGCGCGCTCGCGACCTGCTCGCCGGTGTCCTTGGAGAGCCCGGCCACGTAGCGCAGGCCGACCCGCACCTCCGGGCCGTGCTCGCCGGGCTCGAGGGTGCAGGGCCAGGTGGAGTGCGCCACGTCGATGGGCCGCATCACCACCCCGTGGCGTTGGCCGTCCTTCACCAGGGTGGCGGGGTTGTAGAAGCCCATGGGCCAGGCGTTCAGCAGCCCCACCAGGAAGGCCGCGGGGTGGTGGGCGCGCAGGTAGGCCGAGGCGTAGGCGATCAGCGCAAAGGAGGCCGAGTGCGATTCCGGGAAGCCGTACAGGGCGAATGAGGTGATGCCCCGGACGATCTCGTCCTGGGCCTCGCCGGTGATGCCGCGCTCGGTCATACCGCTGCGCAGCCGCTCCTCGATCTGGCCCATGCGCTCGACCGAGCGCTTGAAGCCCATGGCCCGGCGCAGCTCCTCGGCCTCGCCGCCGGTGAAGCCCGAGGCCTCCATCGCCAGCCGCAGCAGCTGCTCCTGGAAGATCGGCACGCCCAGGGTGCGCTTCAGGATCGGTTCGAGGGAAGGGTGGGGGTACTCGACCGGCTCCCGTCCGGCGCGCCGGTTCAAATAGGGATGGACCATCTTTCCCACGATCGGTCCGGGCCGGATGATCGCGATCTCGACCACCAGATCGTAGAAGCAGGTGGGCTTCATGCGCGGCAGGGTGGCCATCTGGGCGCGGCTCTCGATCTGGAAGACGCCCACCGTATCCGCCTTCTGGATCATGCCGTAGGTCTTGGGGTCGTCCGGGGGGAGATGGGCGAGATCGATCTCCACCCCCTCGAAGTCGCGGATCAACGGGAGCGTCTTCTCGAGCGCGTCGAGCATGCCGAGCCCCAACAGATCGATCTTGATGATCCCGAGATCGGCGCAGTCGTCCTTGTCCCACTGCACCACCTTGCGGTCGGGCATGGCGGCGGGCTCGATGGGCACCACCTCGTCGAGGCGCCCCTGGGCGATCACCAGCCCGCCCGTGTGCTGCCCGAGGTGACGCGGTAGCCCCTGCATCTGCCCGGCCAGCTCGAGCAGCAACGCCACCCGAGGTGAGCGCGGGTCGACGCCGGCCTCGCGCAGCATGTCCCGCGCCTCATCCAGATCCTCTCGGAAGTGGAACTGGCGCAGCTTCTTCGACAGGCGGTCGAGGAAGTCGCTCTCCATGCCGAGCACCTTGCCGATCTCCCGGAACGCCGAGCGGGTGCGGTAGGAGATCACCGTCGCGGTCATGCCCACGCCATGGGGCCCGTACTTCTCATAGACGTACTGGATGGCGTCTTCGCGCTGGTCTCCCGAGGGCAGATCCAGGTCGATGTCGGGCCACTCGCCCCGCTCCTCGGAGAGGAAGCGCTCGAAGAGCAGCTCCATGCCCACCGGGTCGACCGCGGTGATGGCCAGCGCGTAGCACACGGCGCTGTTCGCCGCGGAGCCGCGCCCCTGGCACAGGATTCCACGCTCCCGCGCGTAGCGTGCGATGTCGCAGACGATCAGGAAGTAGCCGGCCAGCTCGAGCTTGCCGATCACGGTCAGCTCGTGCTCGAGCTGGGCCCGGGCGCGCGGAGGCAGGGGGGTGCCGTAGCGCTCGCCCGCGCCCCGGAAGGTGAGCTTGCGCAGCCAGGAGTCCTGGCTCTCGCCCACGGGCACGGGATAGGTCGGGAAGCGGTAGCCCAGATCCTCGAAGGTGAAGGCGCAGCTCTCGGCGATCGCGCGGGTCGTGTAGAGCCAGGCGGGACGGTCGGCGAAGCGCGCCGCCAGCTCCTCGCGGGTGCGCAGGGTGCGTTCGCCGTTGGGCAGGAGCAGGCGTCCCGCCTGGTCGAGGGTGGTCTTGTGGAAGAGACAGGTGAAGGCGTCGAGCAATCGACGTCCGTCGGGTCGGGCCACCCGCACGTCGCCCCAGGCCGCGATCGGCAGCCGCATGGCCTCGGCGAGCGCGACGGCGAAACGGTTCCCACCTTCGAGGCTCCGATCCATGGCGCGCGTCACGCCGAGTGCGGTGTGCTCGGCGCCGTAGACGCCGAGCAGTCGATCCAGGTGCGCGCGGTCGAGCGAGCCGCTCGCGGGGACGAGTGCGGTCAATCCGCCCGCGTGCTCCTCGAGCTCGTCCCAGGAGGCGGCGGCCTCGCCCTTGGGCGCATGGCCCTGGGCCACCGTGAGCAGCCGGGCGAGGTTGCGGTAGCCCTTGCGGCTCTCCGCGAGCAGGACCAGCGGCCCCCCGGCCGCCTGGGAGAGCTCGGCGCCGACGATGGCGCGCAGCCCCGCGCGTTTCGCCGCGGCGTGGAAGCGCGGGGCGCCGTAGAGGCCGTCGCGGTCGGCCAGGGCCAGCACCTCGTGGCCCTGGGCCGCGGCCTGCTCGACCAGGTCCTCCGGGTTCGAGGCGCCCTCCAAGAAGGAGAAGGCGCTGCGGCAGCGCAGCTCGACGTAGTCCTGGGGAGACGGCCCGGGGGAATGCACGAAGATCGAATTTTCGCTTTTTCTTCGCTCTCGTCAATCCCTCGCATTCGCCTCGCATTCGGGCATCCTGGGAAGGTGGCACCCGGCTCTCACGCGTTGGTCGTCGACGACGAGCCCGTCGTCCAGAAGCTCCTCGTCCGAATCCTCGAGCGGGCTGGCACGCCCACCACGGTGGCCGCCACGGGGACCGCTGCCCTCGAGGTCATCCGCTCCGGTCGTTCCTTCGAGACCGTCTTCGTCGATGCCACGATTCCCCCGGAAGGCTGTCTCCCGATCCTGGACGCCCTGGCCGTCCTCGACCCCCAGCCCGCCATCGTGCTGCTGAGTGGGAGACCTCTCGAGCCCGAGCAGCAGGCGGCGCTCGATCGGATGGGGGGGCGGTACCTGAGCAAGCCCTTCGGACCCCAGGCCCTGCTGGACGCCGCCCGCGACGCCGCGCCGCACTGATGCCGAGGCTCCTCGTCGTTGGCGCAGGACTCGCAGGCCTTGCCGCCGCCCACCGGGCGAGCGAGCTCGGCTGCGACGTGGAGCTGATCGAGGCGGCTGGCCGGCCCGGTGGGGCCCTCCTGGCGGTGGATCGACTACGTGTTCCGATCGCCACCTGGGAGCAGCTGCGAGCGCGAGGAGCGCCCGCGGAAGCAGGGCTCGAGCCCGCGCCTACGGCACTTCCGGCCCCGGCTTCCCCGCGACGCGCGGCCCCGGCTTGGTCGCGCTGGCTGCCCGCCCGGGCGCGGCGGCGGATCGCCGAGCTCGTGGGGTCGCCACCCGCGGCAGCTCCTGCCCGGCCGGCTCCCCCGCCGAGCGTCCTCGTGGACGGTCCCGCCCTCGCCCGATCCCTGGCCGCTCCTCTCTCCGTGCGCGTTGGCTGGGAGGTCCTCGAGGTCGCCACCCGCGAGGACGCTGCGCTCCTGACCTACCTGGCCCCGAGCGGGGAACGGAGTCTGACGGCAGACGCCGTCATCCTGGCGACGCCCGCCGCTTCTCTTCCCCGGCTGGTTCCGTCCCGGAGCAGGGAGCTTCGAGCGGCCGTCGAGGCGTCCTCGATCCAGGAAGCGGTCGCCGTCCAGTTCGGCTCACCGACCGGGTCGGGAGGAGACGGCCCCCCGCCTCGCGTCCTGCCGAGCGATCCAGAACGTCTCTCTCCGGTTCTCATCTGGGCGGCCTGGCTCGCCGAGGGCTGCGTCTACGCCGAGCTCGTGCCCGGTGCCGCGGAGACACAGGGGGGAGCGGACGATCGCGCGCTCGCCCTCTCCCTTGCACAGGTGCTGGCGAAGATGGGCGAGCCCGTCGACTCCGAGACGGCTCGTGTGGCTCGTTGGGCGGATCCAGTCCTCCCGTCCGACGCCCCGGACAGCGAGGGTCGCCTCTTCTGGGTTCGGCGTGGACCGGCGGATCTCGGGGTGGCCGGCGCCCTGGAAGCTGGCTCGCGTGCCGCCGAGCAGGCGGCCAAGACCGCGGCCGGGCCTCCCGCCCCACCCACGCCGGGGAGGTAGCAGCCCAGGGGTCCGCCTTGCGGCGAGTGGGAGGCGTTCCGGTCTTGCCCTCCCGGTCGCGCGAGGCCACTTCCCGGACCCTCCAGGCCGGGTTCACGGATCCGGTTTCACGCCCCTAGGCGCGGTCGCCGGCTCCCGCCACTCGCGCTTCCGCCTCGTCGACCATCTCTGCCAGCAGCAGCAGCCCCCCCTCCCAGAAGCCCGGATCGTTGATGTCGAGCCCGACCCGCGCGAGCAGCTCGGGGGGGCTGGCCGAGCCGCCGGCGCGGAGCAGCTCGAGGTAGCGCGGCGCGAAGGCCTCGCCCTCCTCGTCGTAGCGGCGCACCAGGGCCAGCACGAGCAGCTCACCAAAAGCGTACGCGTAGCAGTAGAAGGGTGAATGCACGAAGTGGGGGATGTAGAGCCACCACAAGGCGTAGTCCTCCGTCAGATGGACGGTATCCCCCATCATCGCGCGGTTCGCTTCCAGCCAGAGCTCGTGCATGCGTTCGATCGGGAGCTCGCCCTCCCCGCGTCGCGCCGCGTGGAGCGACTCCTCGAATCGGGTCATGGCCACCTGGCGGAAGACGGTGGCGAAGGCGTCCTCGAGCTTTCCGCAGAGCAGCGCCAGCCGGGTCTGCGGGTCGGTCTCCTCGGCGAGCAGGCGCCGGAAGACCAGCATCTCGCCGAAGACGCTGGCCGTTTCGGCGGTCGTGAGCGGTGTGCCCTGCTCGAAGAGCCCGCGCTCCCGTGCCAGATGCTGGTGCACCCCATGGCCCAGCTCGTGAGCCACCGTCATCACGTCGCGCAGATTGCCCGTGTAGTTGAGCAGCACGTAGGGGTGTGCACTCGGCACGGTCGAGGCCGAGAACGCGCCGCCGCGCTTTCCCTCGCGCAGCTCGGCGTCGATCCAGGCCTCGTCGAAGAAACGGCATGCGATCTCCGCCAGCTCGGGAGAGAAGTCGCCGTAGGCCGCCAGCACGATTCGCCGCGCCTCGTCGAAGCTGCGTTCGCCCTGGGGCTCGCCCACCGGTGCATAGCGGTCGTAGTCGTAGAGGTGCTCCAGGCCGAGCAGCCGACCCTTCAGGCGGTAGTAGCGCTGCACGGTCGGATAGTGGCGCTGGCAGGCGTCGAGCAGCGCGTGGACGGCGGGGCCCTCGATCTCGTTCGACAGGTTGCGGGCCTGCATCGGATCGTCGTAGGTGCGCAGCCGATCCTGGCTGGCCTTGTTCTGGACGAGGGTGTTGAAGATGAAGGCGAGCACGTGGGAGTGCTGCTTCAGCCCATCGGTCAGGCCCCGCGAGGCGGCGCGTCGCTTGTCCCGGTCGGCGTCGTAGAGCAGCGAGAGCACCTCTTCCTCGGAGAGCTGCTGCGCGCCGCTCGGCAGGTCGACGGAGAAGCGGGCCGAAGCGAGGATCTCGTCGAAGAGCCGACTCCAGGCGCGCTCGCCCGTGTTCGCCGTCTCGGCGAGGAGGCGCTCCTCGGGCTCGGAGAGCAGGTGTGGCTTGTACCGGCGCAGGGATTCCAGCAGGTGCCTGCGCTCGGCCAGCGCCGGATCGGCCAGGAGCGACGCGGCCCGATCTGCGTCCACGCCCACCCACTCGAGCTCGAAGAAGAGCAGCTCCTGGTGGATCTCGGTGCCGCGCTCCTGGACGTGCTGGAGCAGGGCTCCATGGGCCGCGGTCGCGGTGTCCGCGGCGAACTGGAGCTGGGAGAAGGCACCGGCGCGGGCGACGGGCTCCTGGAGGGCCTCGTAGGCGTCGACCGCTTCGGAGAGCTGCGCCGCGTCGAGCTCGGGGACGTGCCCGCGGTAGCGCTCGGCAAACTCCCGCGCGGAGCGGAGGGAGCGGTCGAGATCGGCCTCCAGGCCTTCTTCGGCGGGCTCGGGATAGAGGTGGGAGAGGTTCCAGCGAACCCCTGCTGCGGGGCCCGTTCCTGAGGTGGAGGTCGGCTCGCTCATGGGCGGGAAACGTACCAGCCCTGCGGGGAGCGCAACCAAAGCGGGCCTGCCGAGTTGAAGACGGGTGAACTCGAACGGAGAGCCTCAGCCATGCGCAAGTTCCTTCCCCTTCTGCTCGCAGCCGCGTTCCTCGTCTTCGGTCTCGGCTGTGCCCACCACCACAAGCGCCACGTGGCCCACCACGCGCCGAAGCCCAAGGTGGTCGTCCACGTCGATGCGGAGCACGACGATCCGAACATCGTGATCGTCCACAAGAAGCCGGCTCCGAAGCGGCACTGCCGGAAGCACCGCCACCACTGGCACTGTAGGTAGGGGCCTTCCGTTGGGGTGAGTCCGCAGGCGCCGCCCTGGCTGCGTTGCGCTCCCCTCGGCGTACGTGAGTACGCGGTCGG
>NYZB01000009.1 GCA_002687015.1 Deltaproteobacteria bacterium | reverse complement strand
GAGCCTGCGGAGCCAGCGCGGATCGGTGAGCCACCGCAGGGGCCCGCCCAGGAGCTCGACCCCGAGCCGCTGCCAGGCCCGGAGCTTGCCTTCCGCTTCGGCCGGCACCCTTCCCGCGAGCAGCTCGCGCAGCAAGGGGCCGGTGAGCACGTGGGGTAGCCCGCTCCCGGGGAGCTGCGGCGTGACGACGCGACCCCCGGTGGCCACGATCACGGCGTCGGCACCCAGCGCCACGATCGCCTCGGGTGTGAGCGTACTCCCCAGGTGGACCTCGACATCGAGCCGCTCCACCTCGGCCAACAGGTAGTCGAGGAAGGGCTCGTTGTCGGCATGCACCGCGGCGGCCAGGCGCAGGGCACCGCCCAGCCGGGCCTGCCCCTCGTAGAGCGCGACCCGGTGGCCCCGCTGCGCGGCGACCCGGGCCGCCTCCATGCCCGCAGGACCGCCGCCGATCACGACGACGCGTTTCGGGTGCTGGGCGGGCGCAACGTCGAGCTCCTGCTCGCGACCGGTGAACGCATTGACGGCGCAGCCCATGCGCCCGGTCTCCATCGAGTCGATGCAGCTCTGGCAGGAGATGCAGCGCCGCAGCTCGCCCAGCCGTCCCGCGCGCGCCTTGTCCGGCAGCTCGGCGTCGGCCAGCAGGGGGCGGCCCATCGCCACCAGGTCGGCGCGACCCTCGGCCAGGATGCGTTCGGCAAGCTCGGGGTCGTGGATCCGGCCGACGGTCATCACTGGCACGTCCACCACCTGCTTGATCGCCTCGGCCGCCGCCAGGTTGTGGGCCGCGCCGTAGCGCGAGCCCGTGACCATCTGCGTGGTGAGCCGATCGATCACACCGCCGCTCACGTGGAAGGCGTCGACCCCCGCTTCGGCCAGTCGGGGCGCGATCCGCTGGCTGTCGTCGAGGGAGCGACCTCCCGGCACGCGCTCGTAGCCGGAGATCCGCAGCGTCACCGGGAACTCCTCGCCGGCCGCGCCCTTGATGGCGCGGAGCACCTCCAGGAGGAGACGGATGCGCCCGTCCTCGCTGTTGCCGGCGTAGGCGTCGTCCCGCCGGTTGCGGACGGGCGTCAGGAAGGAGCCCAGCAGCATGTAGCCGTGGGCAGCGTGCAGCTCGATCCCGTCGTACCCGGCCTCCTTGACCCGGACCGCCGCCTCCCCGTACCTGGCAATGATCGCCGGCAGCTCGTCGGCCTCGAGCGCGCGGCAGGGCGCGCCGGTCAGATAGGACGGGATCACCGACGGGCCCACGTTGGGAATGCCCGAGAGGTAGGGTGCCAGGCCGTCCGGACCGGGGTGGACCAGCTGGGGCTGGATGCGGGCACCGTGGGCGTGCACCCGCCCGGTCAGCTCGCGGTGGGCGTCGAGCACCTCGTCCCGGTCGAAGTCGATGGAGTTCGGCACCTCGCGGTGGCGGACATCGACGGTGCAGGCGCCCAGGGTGATGAGACCCACGCCGCCGCGCGCCCGCGCTTCGTAGTACGCGATCGTGCGCGGCGAGGGGACGCCGTCGCGGCTCGCATAGCAGGTCTCCATCGGCGACATCACCAGCCGGTTGCGCAGCTCGAGCGAGCCGATCTTCACGGGCGAGAAGAGATGGGTCAGGCGAGGCATCTCACTCCCACGCCCGGGCGGCCGCGGCCTGGCGGCCGGCCCGCCGCCCGAAGAAGCTGGCGTCGCCGATGGAGAGGCCGCTCGCGTAGCTTCGACCCTCCCGGCACAGACCGGCGCTGCAGCGGCCCGCGGCGTAGAGGCCAGGGATCTCGAAACCGTCGGGGCCCTGCACCTCGCCGCTGGCGCGCACCGACAGGCCACCCAGGGTGAAGACGCCGAAGATCGAGTTGGCCGTGCCGCAGTCGAGGGCGCCAAAGGGCGGCTCGATCAGCGGCCGCAGGTACTTCGCGGTCTTCCCGAAGAGCGGGTCTTCCCCCTTCTCGGCGAAGCGGTTGTAGTAGGCCATGGTCTCGACCAGGGCGCCCGGCGGGAGCGTGAGCGCGCGCTCGAGGTCTTCGAAGCTCCCCTCCACGGCGGCGCGCTTGTGGTGGGCCTGGGTGCGGCCGTAGATCTCGTCGTCGACGATCAGGTAGGCGACGCCCTCGGCCTTCTCGAGGATCGCGTCGCTGGTGCGGCCCAGGTAGGAGTCCTCGTTGACGAAGCGCCGCCCCAGGCCGTCGACCAGCACGCCCTTCAAGTGGGACTCGGGGGGATAGTAGGCGTTGAGCACCAGCCCCTCGNTCATGTTGATCGCCTCGGCNCCCGCNCCGATNCCCATNTTGATNCCNGCGCCGTCGTCNCCCTCGGTTCCGACCTTGTAGTTGCAGCGGAGCAGNTGCGGGGCGTGCTTCGCNACCATGNCCTCGTTGAAGATGAAGCCNCCGGTGGCGAGCACNACGCCGCGGCGCGCCTTCGCAAAGAAGGGTTGACGCTCGCGCCGGGCCGCNACGCCGACGATCCGCCCGCNCGGNTCCGCGACCAGGCGCTCCACGCGGCACTCGTTNACGANGGCGGCGCCCGCGTCNAGGGTGCCCTTCAAGACCGCNTCCATCAGGTAGCCNCCNGCNTCGCCTTCCCGCGCCGGCTTGTGNCCGCGCGGCACGGGCCGCGCCACGGCGCGGTGGGGCCAGGCCTCCTCGTTGCCGCTGTAGCTGAGGCCGTCGTCGGTGAAGGGATGGGTGGTCTTCTCGGCGTGAAAGCTCGGCTTGTACTCGACCCCGAGGTCGCGGAACCACTGGAAGTGCTCGAGACTGCCCTCGCAGTAGAGGCGTACCCGTTCGGGGTCGGCCTGCTCGCCGGCCGCGACCTTCACGAAGGCGAGCATGTCCTCGACGGAATCCTCGAAGCCGCAGGCCCTCTGGATCTCGGTACCGCCCCCGAAATAGGTGATGCCCGTGGAGAGCGCGGTGGCCCCGCCGCCCCGGGTCATCCGCTCGAGCACGACGGTGTCTGCTCCCGTACGGGCGGCCTCGATGGCGGCCGCGCCGCCGGCCACACCCTGGCCGACGACGACCACGTCGTGCTCCGCGTTCCAGGCCGGGACGTCTTGCAGCGGCAGCGGTCGGCTGGGGGAAGCGCTCATGGACATCTCGAAGGGTGCGATCCGGAATCGCCTCGCTGGAGCTCGAAGCGGTGCCGCGAGAACGTAGTCTGCGTTCCGCGCACTTCGCCATCACCAGGTTGTTCGTCCGGAGGTTCGCATCCGCGACGCTATCCGCACCGAAGTCGAACTTGTTACGTGATGACACCCGGTGTCGTGGTCGCCTGGGTTGCTCCGCCAGCAATGGGGATCCACATCCGGACACTCCCCTCCGAATAGAGATGGATGTTGGACGTGCTCTGGATGTAGGTCTGGGCGTGCGCATCGTATGGGTTGGCATAGACATAGGAGAAGTCGAATGCGATCGCGTGCTGGGGAGCGGCGAGAAGGAGCAGCGCGAGAATGGAACCCGTCACGGCTGCGCTCAATCGGGAGCGGTCGAATTGCATCATCGTATCTTCACCAAACCACCATCAGCGTTGTCGGGCCAGAACCCTGCCAGGCTGGCAAGTAGCCCTGTGGATGAGTGGCCCGGGACACAGGAAAATGTCGGATCTTCCTCGGAATCCGGGTTCGATCGCGGTCGCTGCGGCCTCGGGCGCCCGCTCGGGCTGCGTGTAGCGATCCGCCTCGATCGCTCCTTCGGGCCTCCTCGAGTGCCTGCTCCGCGGCCGACGCGGCCCAAGGGATGTGGCGAAGCGCCGCTCCGGGAGCTTCCCAGGCTTCCCGCAGGGGTTTGGCATGAAGTCCCTACTGCGGCTTCGAGCCAGGGCGCAGCTCGAAGGCCCGACAGACAACGTCGACCCGTGGAAGAGCGAGAAGATCGAAGAGCGCTATCGCGAGCAGCCGGGTTGGATGGGGACGACCTCCTGCGCAACGTCCCGATAGACGGCCGCAAGCTGCGCGAAGCGGTTCTTGACACTCCGTTTGTTTTGATTATCGTTTCGATAATTCGGATGTGCCCCATGTGAACCGTGGCCTGGCGATTCGCAAGCCAGTCTGGGGACGTCGAGGAGATTCATGACGGCCAGGACGAAGGCCAGAGCAAAGACCAAGCGAAGTCGCGCCGAAACCGAGCGCCGACTCATCGACGTCGCCCTCGACCTCATCCGCCGCAACGGCGTGCTGGCCGGCCTCAATCTCCGCGAGGTCGCCGACGGGGCCGGCGTCAATCGTGGCAACATCTACCACTACTTCGGTTCGCGCCGGGAGCTGCTGCGCGCGGCGATCAACCGTCGCTTCGAAGCGGTGGTCGACTCCCTGGTGGACGACCTGCGGGGCGCCTCCTTCGTCGAGCGGAGGCTTCGGACCTTCCGGTCGCCCAACGAGATCCAGGACAGCCACCTGCGCGCCCTGCTCGTCATCGACGGGGACGAGACCGTCGACCCGATGCCGCGCTACGAGGGAGCGCTCAGCCTCTTGCGCCAGGACGTCATCGACGGGGACATCGACCGGGCTCACGACCTCGAGGCGCTGCAGGTCGCCCTCACCGCGCTGCGCCGTGGCTACCGCCTCTTCCGCGAGCCCTGCGCGAACCGCATCGGCACCGATGTCGACGACCTCGACGAGCGGGTCGCCGCGATCGTCCGCGCCTGGCTCGAGGCGATGGCCGCGCCACCGGCCGCCTAGCCTCAGGAGATCGACTTGACGGCTTCACGCATCCGATGGGCCTTCTTGGCCTTGATCTACGGCGCCTTCTACCTCTGGTACGGCGGATCCGGCGATCCGGTCTCGCCCGAGGACGTCGAGAGGTACATGGCGAGGCTCGAGGAACGAGGCGCCCTGCAAAGCGCCGAGGGACGCGGCCCGGATCGAGGTGACTTCGACATCCGGGCGAACCTGCGTCGGTTCCTGGAGACCGACGACGGCCAGGAGTTCGTCATGCTCAACCTGAACGTCCACCGCGACGCACCCGCGTATGCAGACGACGTGGAGGGCAGCGAAGCGATCGCCAGCGCCGCGGAAGCCGAGGACGAGTACCAGCGGCGGGTCGCGCCCCTCCTGCTCGGGCGCGCCTGCCATCCGCTCGTGGCGGTCGAGCCCGCGCTCTTCCTCGGTGGCACCGGCGATTTCGAGCGGCAGGACTGGAGCTTCGCGTCGATGGTGCGCTATCGCAGTCGGCGGGATTTCGTGGAGTTCATCCTGACCCCGGAGTTCTCGCAGGACGTCGATCACAAGTGGGCTGCGCTCAGCCGCAGCACCGCGATGGCGACGGTCCCGGTGATATCGTTCGCAACGGTCCGGCTCGTGCCGCTGTTGATCCTGATCGTCCTCGGACTGCTCCTGGATCGGGTCGGCGCCCGATCCGCCGAGAACCGATCGTAGAGGGAGGCCATCGATGTGGAAGAAGATCCTGCTGGGCTTCGCCGCCCTGCTCCTCCTGGCCGCCGCGTTCGTGGGTTGGACGGTGGTGCGGCCGGTCCTCGGGCTGGCGAGCGAGATCTCACCGAGCCCCGCCGCCGCGGACTACGCCGAACAGGACGACGGCCGGGTCTCGCTTCCGACGCCGCTCGCCCTGGAGCCGCGGGCCTTCGATCCGCTGAAGAACGTGTACTGGGGCGAACTCCATGTGCACACGGTGGAGAGCATGGACGCGGTCCTCTTCGGCACGACCGCCACGGTCGAGGATGCCTACCGCTTCGCCCAGGGCGAACCGCTCCGAAGCCCGGGCGGGGAGCTGATGCAGCTCTCGCGGCCGCTCGACTTCGTCGCGATCACGGATCACGCGGAGGGCTTCGGCTTGCGCTCCCGTTGTGGAGAGTCCGATCTGAGCCTCGTCGAGCGGGCGAACTGCTGGCTCATGCAGACCCCGGGGTTCACGACGGCCCTGTTCCTGCTGGGCCGCCAGACCCGGATGGCGGTCGAGGCCGATCCGACGCAGCCCGCCGGGGGGTATCGCAAGCGCCCCCGGAGTCGTCGGCAGCTGGCCGACATTCCGATCTGCAGCCGCGGCGAAGGCGGCCCCGGGCGCTGCCTACGAGACAGCAACGCGTCCTGGGCGCGCTACATCGAGCTGGCCGACCGCCACTACGAGCCCGGCGTGTTCACGACCTTCGCCGCCTACGAATTCTCGCCGACGCTGGAAGGCGCCGGGAAGCACCACCGCAACGTGATCTTCCACGGCGAAGACCTTCCGGCCCACGCGATCTCGTCGCAGGACGTCGACAATGCCATCGGGTTGTGGCGTGGCCTGGAAGAGACCTGCACGGGCGACTGCGACTTCCTGACGATCCCCCACAACATGAACAAGGGCTGGGGCCTCTTCTACAGCCGGCACACCTGGGATGGCGGCACCTACGGCGAAGACGACTGGCGGTTGCGGATGCAACGCGAGCCGCTGGCAGAGATGTATCAGGTGAAGGGTGCCTCGGAGTGCGCGTTGGGCGTCGGAGCGACCGACGAGGAATGCGCGTTCGAACAGGTCCTGGAGCCCTGCGAGCAGGGACAGGAGACAGGCTGCGCGTTCGAATCGTCGTTCGCGAGGCAGGGCCTCCAGATCGGCATGCAGCTCGATCGCGAGCTCGGTTTCAACCCCATGGCCTTCGGCTTCGTGGCTGCGACCGACGGGCACAACGCGAACCCCGGCGACGCCGAGGAGTGGGACTTCCCCGGGAAGGTCGGTGCGGCCAGCTCGCCCGCGCTCCGGCGGCTTCGCACGAGGCCGGGGCAACCGCCCCACTCCCAGATCCTGATGGACCACGGCTCGGGGGGTCTCGCCGCCGTGTGGGCCGAGGAGAACACGCGGGAGGCGATCTTCGCTGGCATGAAGCGCCGAGAAGCCTACGCGACCTCGGGGCCGCGCATCCGCCTGCGCTTCTTCGCGGGCTGGGACTTCGACGCTGCGATCGTCGACGATCCCGACGCCGTCGCGGTCGCCACCGAGGGTGGCGTTCCGATGGGAGCGGTGCTTCGGCCGGAGGCTGGGCGGGAGGAGAGCCCCACCTTCTTCGTCTGGGCCCTCGCCGATTGGATGAGCGCTCCGCTGCAACGCATCCAGGTCGTGAAGGGTTGGATCGACGCGGAGGGCGAGACGCACGAGTCGGTCCACGACGTCGTCTGCGCAGACGGCCTCGAGGTCGACGCGACCACAGGTCGCTGCCCTGACAACGGAGCCTCCGTCGACCTCACCTCCTGCGAAGCGCAGGGCGAGACGGGGGCGAAGCAGTTGAGGGCGGCCTGGCAGGACGAGGATTTCGATGCGACCCAGGGCGCCTTCTACTACGTCCGGGCCCTCCAGAATCCGACCTGCCGCTGGTCGACCTACGACGCCATTCGCCTGGGCATCGAGCCGGATCCGCGCGTGCCGGCGACGATTCGTGAGCGGGCCTGGTCTTCACCGATCTGGATCGATCCTCCGAGCTGAGCTGGCCTCCGCGCCCGGCGTCCGCGCCTCAGCTACGCCGAAACGTTGAGCCCAGCACACCTCGGCCGCGTGCCCGGAGACCTGGGCGAGCACGCGCTCCTCGCGCCCGTCAGCGCCGGGGAAGATCGCCAGCCACGATCGGGGCGTAGCAAGGGAGGGCGTGGACGCGCTCTACGTAGGCCGCGAGTTCGGGCCAGCGCTCCGCGTCCACCTTCTCGCCGGCGATGAAGAAGTTCACGAAGGGGCTGGCGAGGGCGACGTCGGCCAGCGAGAACGCTCCGCCGACCATGAATTCTCCGTCTCCGAGGCAGCTCGCGAGATAGTCGAAGACCTCGGGCATGGTTTCGGTCAGCGTCTTCTCGATGAAGGCCTCGTCGGGGTCCTGCTTGAAGACGGTCGGGCGCACGACTCGCTGGAAGAAGATCATCGCCAGTGTTTCCGCCACCTTCGTGTCGGCGTACTCCTCGAACCAGAGCGCCCGCGCGCGTGGGCCCGGCTCTGACGGGAGCAGGGGTGGCTCTGGCCAGCGGTGCTCGAGGTAGCTCAGGATCACCGACGAGTCGGGCAGGACGAGCTCGCCCTCCTCCCAGCACGGGATCTTCGAGAGGGGGCTCTTCGCTCTGTACTCGGCTGGCGCGCCGAAAGGGCTCTGCTGGGTGTTGTCGTACTCGATGCCCTTGTAGGCCAGAGCGACCCGGACCTTGCGCACGAAGGGCGAGATGTTCGAGCCGTGGAGGATGGGACGGGTCACGGGGCCTCCTGCTTCGAAGGGTGAACATAGTCGCTCTCGTCAACCTTGGTACCAGAGTCGCTCGCTGAGGAGCTTCGAGCCGCAGGGGGCGCTTCCCAGTTCAGATCGAGATGACCCGGCTCCGCAGCACGCGTTCAGAGATGCTGCAAGAGGGGAACCGTCAGCGTCGATAGATCGTCGCCGAGTTGCTTTCCCCCGAAGATCCCCTGGTAGAAACTGCCTTCGACCATCTCCACGAAGAACTCGAGCCCGGGGTAGAAGACGATGATCACCTGATCGAAGTTGGCATCGCCCTCGACCGTGACGGCCCTGCCCATATGCGTGGGGCCGGACCCGGTCTGGGCGAAAAGCGCGAACATCTCTCCGCCGTATCCCGAGTTGGCCTTGCGCTGATCGCGCGTCCCTTCCTTTGCGAAGTTCACGATCACCATGGCGTCGCGGCTGTATTCGACGTTGGCCGGCATCAGCTTCCGAAAGGGATTGTCCTCCGGCGAAAGCAGCCCCGGTTGGAAGGGATACCGGGGAGGCTCCCGGCGAACGAGCTGCGAAACACGCGCTCGGAGCAACGCGATGGGGATCAGCAGATTGACCGCCGCACTCCGCTTCATGCCCAGCGAGTAGATGTTCTCGAATCGGGCCTCGAGGTCCCGGCGCTCCTGGCTGGCCGAAGCCGCGTCCCAGGCCGCGCGACTCGGGTACTGGGTCAGAACGATCGCTTCCCAGTCGTCGCTCGGGAGCTGGCTGGAAGTTCGACCGTTGACGACCACCTTGCCCGCGTAGACCACCTTCGCCCCGTCTCGCTCGACAGCCCCGACGAAGTCCCGGACCCCGTCGAGCAATCCCTGATGCGGAGCCAGCTTCAACAAGCTCGTGACGTGGAACACCGACCCTGAATGAAGGAGGGGCTGGCGGTCGATCGCAAGATTCCGACGGACGTGGAGGTAGCGCAGCTCCTGACCGACAATGGCGACGAATACGATCAGCACCGGTACCAGGAAGAGCCCTGCGAGGATCTTCATGCGAACGCTCCCTCCGGCGCAACGAAGCCGGTCCGCACATGCCCAGCGCAGTTGGACGGGAAAAAGGGGTACAGGTGGATTCCGGTCATCGAACGAATCTCCGAATCCCTTGCCTTGCAAATGGGCACTCTCGAGTCCTCCCGGTCGCCGTCAGAGGCTGCCGAAGGTGAGGCCACTCTCAGGGCTTACGGAGAATCACATCCCGGCATGGCCGGAAGCGACGTCAACGGCGACGTCACACCCGGGGGGGCTGGTAGCGCGCCTCTGCAACTGACCGGACCCGGACGCGCCGATCCCCACCAGGCGGAGGTCGCGGCCGCTCATGGGTCGCCCAGGACCGTGGCCTGCGGAGCGCCGTGCTACGGCTGTTTCTTGACGTGGATGTCGTTCACCTTCCACGCGCCGCCGACCTCTCGCCAGACGGTTCCGATGATGCCCTCCTGGCTGTCGGTTCCGACGACGAGGTCCACCGGGTGGTCGTCGCCCTCGGCGGCGAGCAGCACGGCTTCCTTGCGTGTCACGGGGCCCTGGGGCTGTGGGCCCTGACCGAGGGCCATCGCCTTCGACATGCCCTCGGGCGTGAACGTGGCCATCAGCCCGGCCATGTTCTGGGCGATCAGGTCCTCGATGAACTGGTTGGCGGATTCCTGGAGGTCGGCCATGGGGGCTCCTTCTCGGGCGGAGGCGAGAGTGTGGAGGGAGCCTGAATCGTGGCATGCTCCATGCCAATGTTGCAAGGCCCTGCGCCGGGCCGCGACACGAGGAGCAAGGCCCCTGTCCGACAGCCTCGAGATCGACGTCTTCTGGTCCTTCCGTAGCCCCTGGTCCTACCTGGCCACGCCGCGCCTCGTGGAGCTCGCGCGGGGGTACGAGCTCCGGGTTCGCTTCCGGCCCGTCTACCCGATCGCGATCCGCACGCCCGGTTTCTTCGACCGTCTGGACCCGCTGTGGCCCCGCTACTTCTTCACCGACGTCCACCGGGTGGCGGAATTCCTGGGCCTGCCCTTCCGCTGGCCGCAGCCCGATCCCGTGGCCGTCGAGCAGCGCAACGGCCGCCCCGTCACCCTCGAGGAGCAGCCGCACATCCACCGGCTCACGCACCTCGGTGTCCTGGCCGAGGAGGCGGGGCGCGGTCTCGCCTTCGCCTACGAGGTCTCCCGAGTCATCTGGGGCGGAACCGAGGGCTGGGACCAGGGCGACCATCTCGCCCTCGCCACCGGGCGTGCCGGCCTCGACCTCGGCGAGCTCGACGCGCGGGTCCGCGGCGAGGGCGAGCGCCTGGCGGCCGTGGTGGAGGAGAACCAGGCCGCCCACGCGGCGGCCGGCCACTGGGGCGTGCCGACCGTGGCCTTCCGCGGCGAGCCCTTCTTCGGCCAGGACCGGCTGGACGTCCTGCGCTGGCGTCTCGAGCAGGCGGGGCTGCGGCCCCGGGAGACCTGAGCGCTCGCCGACCTGCGGCCGGCTAGAGCTTCGAGAGCACAGGGATCGTCGCGATCGCCAGCGTGTCGGCGAGCTGCTTGCCGGCGGCGATCCGGCTCGTGAACGTGCTGCCGATCATCGTGTGCATGGGGTCGATGCCGGGGTCGTAGACGGCGGCGAACTGGGCGAAGCGGCTCTCGCCCTCAACGCCGACCGCGGGCCCCATGTACATCGGGCCGTACCCGCCCTCGGCCATGCCGCGCACCATCTCCATGCCGAAGGCACGGTCGGCGGCGCGTTGCTCGGCGGTGCCCGACTGGCGCAGATTGACGATCACGATGGCGTCGTCCAGGACGTCGCGGTGATCGTACCCGAGCACGGGAACGACGGACTGGCGATCGCCGCCCGCAGTCCGGCATCATCTCGGTGGGGAGCGCGCGTATCGGCGTGCTCCTGAACATGGGAGCGAGACCATGCCGGTGCCCGACAACGACAGGCTCATGCGCGACAATGTGGCAAAGATGCCCGTGCCGGAGTTCGAGAAGCCGGCATTCACGAAACCCCCGCCGCTCGCGGAGTGCAGGGTCGCCATCGTGACGAGCGCCGCGCTCCACGTGGCCACGGAGGACGGCTTCGAGCCCGGACTCGATCCCAAGTTCACCGTGCTCGACGACGGGGAGCGCGCCCTGCGGCTCGGCCACGTGAGCCCGAACTTCGACCGCGGCGGCTTCGCCGCCGACCTGAACGTGGTGTACCCGGTCGATCGCCTGCACGAGCTCGCCGCGCGCGGTGTGATCGGCAGCGTCGCCCCGCACCACTACGCCTTCGCCGGAAACCAGGACGAACAGGTCTCGACGGTCCGTCTCGACACCGGTCCGGCGTGCGCGAAGCGCATGCGGGACGAGGGTGTGGACGTCGTACTGCTCACCCCGGTCTGACCGCTGTGCCCGCGTACCGTGTGTACGCTCGCGCACGTGTTCGAGGCCGCGGGGCTGGCGACCGTGGTCCTGTCGTCCATCCGCAACGTGGCCGAGCGCATGAAGCCTCCGCGCGCGCTGCACGGCGAGTTCCCGCTGGGACGGCCGGTGGGCAGGCCCGGCGACGCCGAGTCCCAGCACCGCGTGCTGGCGCAGGCGTTCGCGCTGCTCGAGCGGCCCGACGGCCCGGTGCTGGAGGACTTCCCCGAGACCATCGCCAGCACGGGTGGGGAGCCGCTCGCCTGTCCCCTGCCCGCGCGCTACGACCCGAGCCTGCCAGCAGCCGTGGACGAGGCGCGGGCACTGCGCAGCGCCTGGGAGCGCTCCTTCGCCGCGTCCGGCCGTACCACCGTCGGGCGAGCCGTTGACGTGGACGGCATCCCCGACGCTGTCGCAGCCTTCGTCCGGGTGGCCGAGGGCACGCCCTGGAAGGACGCGGGCGTTCCCGGCATCCCCATGCTCGCGGCCCACGACGTCCGCAGCTACTACCAGGAGCTGGCCGTCGAGGTCGCGGATGGCCCACCGGGGCCGTGGGCGGTCGAGCGCTGGTTCTACGACGAGACCGAGGCGGGCCGGGCGCTCCTGGCGGCGCGCCGCGCCATGCGCGACGCCGACGCACCGTTCCCCCTCTGGTTCTACATGGCACCGGGCGCGGAGCAGTAGGACCCGCAGGCCGCTCGGTTTCGCGACAGCGACGTCAATCATGGAGGCTTGAGAGCCCCGGGCTTCGAACCTGAGGGTCGGGGGTTCGAGTCCCTCCGGGCGTGCGAGAGAGGCGCGGAACGGTGGTGGCCCTGGAGACACCTGCCAGCCGCGTGCGAACTGCTCGCGGGGTCTCCCAGAGGTGGGCGGGCGCGGCCGATGGCACGGTCAGGTGGAAATCGTCGGACCTCGACCACTCGACGCTTCTTCGAATGGGGAGGCGAGCCGCTGGGGTCCTCACTCGTGTTCGCGCGGGGGGGCGTACCAGATGGCGGAAGTGATCGCGCGCTCCTGGATGCTGGTGGGCTCGGGAGCGTCGACGCCCAGCAGGGCCGCGTCGTAGGTGGACCAACGGGGCGTGGGGATCTCCAGGACGCGCGCGTAGTAGAAGGCGTCCGCCTCCGGATCGAAGTCCGGGTCCCGCCAACGGACGCGCAGCTCGGGGGTGCCGATCGTATTGGTCCAGGTGGCGGCAGCCACGTCGACGGTGTTGCCCACTGGCGGCAGCCGTCCGCTGGTCGGATCCGCAACGCGCCCGCCCGACGCCGCCACGTCGAAGATGCGCTCGTGGCTCGCGCCGTCCGGGGTGACCCAGGCCTTGATGAGCTGGATGCGGTCGAGGTGCGCACCGGCCGGATCCATCAGCGCCCACACGACGAACTCGGGGGACGCATCGTGCGCCCGCGCTCGCAGCACGCCGCCCATGGGCACAGCTGCCGTGTCGGCCGCGGCCACGAAGTCCGTGCGCGCGGTGAGATCCGCGGGCAGGTTCCAGCCGCCGAAGAAGCGCACGACCAGCCGCGTGCCCGAGGTCGCGTAGGTCTCCCGGCGGCGCATCGCGTCGAAGAGCGAGTCGCGCGTGTTCTGCTCCGACCAGACCGCCGCCAACCCGCCACCGTTCCACTGGCCCCCGCGGTTCAAGCTCTTCGGGAGCAGGTAGGCACGGCCCAGGCGGATTGCCGGGCTCCCGTCCAGGATCGGGAGCTTGCCGTGGTGGCGGCCCTCCTCCACCGGCGAGCTCGCGTTGTGACCGTCGCTGCTGCCGATGACGCCGAATCGGTAGGGATTCACGCCCTCGGCGTGGGCCATCTCGAGGCCGGTGCGGAGGGCGTCCCGCGCGTAGCTGCCCTTCGCCTCGCCTGCGCCGCCGGTGCCGAGGTCCTCGTGCAGCTCGAAGTCGGCGAACTCGTCCTCGGGCGAGAGCAGCGGGTGGGTCTCCGAAGAGCCCTTCACCTGGAGGATCTCGCTCAGTGGCTCGTTGCGAAGACGCTGCGCCGCCTGCTCGCGGCTCATCGGCTCCCCGGCCAGGGTCGTCTTCGTGTACATGCGGCCGTCGCTCAGGTTGCCGTTGTGCGGGATTGCCATCACGTCCATGCCGACAGCCCGCTGCTCCTCCAGCGCCGCCCACAGGTCTTCCGGGGCCGGCGCGACCAAGGAGCTCACGGGGAGCTCGGGCACCGCGTCTCCGCGATAGAACACGTTGCGATGCAGCATCCCGCCGTCGGTCCCCCGGCTCCACTCGTAGGCCACGAAGGTGGTGAAGATGCCGGGCCGTTGGTTGCGTTTCGCGGCGGCGATGATCTCCTGCCAGGCGTCCCGTGAGGCCGTCGCGCTCCCCTCGGCGTCCGGGCCGAAGCCCTCGTCGATCATGCGGGTGACCGTTTGGAACCACGCCCAGGTGAGGCTCAGCCGTCCGTCTTCCAGGAAGCGCTCCCGGATCGAGCGGTGCACGAGGGGAACGTCCGGAGGAGAGGCGCGCACCATCCCGAGGTACTCGGAGTGGTCCGTGACGGCAGCGAAGTCGAGGGGCTGGGAGAGCTGGATCGGGTACCCGAGGGCGTGCCCGATCTCGCCGCCGCGGGCGAAGGTGTAGGCGTCCTCCGGCATCGCCCGCACGCCCATCGTGAAGGCGTCGGTGGAGAAGGCCGTGTGGATGTGGAGATCGCCGAAGAAGACGTTGCGGTCCCGGCTGGCGGGGACGAAGGGCTTCTCGGGCGGGGGCACGGCGCGCGCGGGATCCCACACCTCCTCGAGGAGCGGCTCCTCGACGCGACCGCAGGCCGTGAGCACGACGAGGGCAAGAAGGGCGAGGCGCATGAGCTCGAGGCTCACACGCCTCGCTTCCGGATGCCAGCGGCTGGCGACCATTCGTCGGCCCACGTGTGAGCGGGCGAACTGGGCCGACGAAGTGGCGCGTGTTCATCGCGTCGCGCCAACTTGGAAAGGCGGTGCTTCTCGCCCGGGTTCTCCGTCACATCCGTCTGCACCCCGCGGATCCCCGGGACACAGGGGCTCGGCCAGCGGCAGGCCAATGGCCGAGAGCAATGTCAACGGCGACGTCACACCCGGGGGGTTCGCCACGCGCCTCTGCAACTGACCGCGATTGCTACCCTTCTCGACCGGAGAGGTGGCCGAGTGGTCGAAGGCAGCGGTCTTGAAAACCGCCAGGGCGCAAGCCCTCGAGGGTTCGAATCCCTCCCTCTCCGCCAGCAGCCTCGCCCTACCGGGCGACCGGGGCGGGCCCCGCATCGACATCGGAAGCAGGGCGGGAATCCGCAAGCGCCGGCAGACGACCGCAGCGGTCCAGGGCCGTGTAGAGCGAGAGGCAGACGACATTCGCGAGGTTCAGGCTTCGCACCCCGGGCAGGATCGGCACGGTCAGGCGCTGGCTCGCGAAGCGCTGCAAGAGGGCCCTCGGCAGCCCCCTGGACTCGCAGCCGAAGACCAGGATCTCGTCGCCCCGGAACGGCGCCTCGAAGAGCGACCCGCCGCCACGGGCCGTGAAGAGGCGCAGACGCGGCTCCGGGGGCCCGCCCTCCCCTGCGAGCGCCGAGAGCAGGCTCTCCCAGTCCCCGTGGCG
>NYZB01000008.1 GCA_002687015.1 Deltaproteobacteria bacterium | reverse complement strand
GATGGACAAGGAGCAGCGCTTCGCGATCCGCGAAGGCGGCCGCACGGTCGGCTCCGGCGTCGTCATCGAGATCATCGAGTAAAGGGCGACCCATGGCAGACGTTTCGGCGAAGATCCGCATCCGAATGAAGGCCTATGACTACACGCTCCTCGACCAGAGTGCCGGGGAGATCGTGGACACGGCCATCCGGACGGGTGCGCGAGTGGCGGGGCCGATTCCGCTGCCCACCTCGATCAACAAGTACACGGTGCTGCGGGGGCCGCACATCAACAAGAAGTCCCGCGAGCAGTTCGAGATGCGGACGCACAAGCGGCTGATCGACATCCTCGATCCCACGCCGCAGACCGTGGATGCGCTGATGAAGCTCGAGCTCGCAGCGGGTGTGGACGTGGAGATCAAGCTGTAGCCATGGCCACCCTGGACGTGACCACGATTGGAGGGGGCAAGGCCGGCTCGGTGGAGCTGGCACCGGAGGTCTTCGAGGCTGCCGTGAAGCCCCATCTCTTCCACGCCGAAGTCCGCCGCCAGCTCTCGCGCCGGAGGGCCGGCACCCATGCCACGCGGAACCGCTCGGCGGTCTCCGGTGGCGGCGCGAAGCCCTATCGGCAGAAGGGCACGGGCCGCGCCCGCCAGGGTACGATCCGGGCACCCCAGTTCGCTGGGGGTGGGACGGTCTTCGGCCCCGTGCCGCGAGGCTACGAGCACAAGCTCACCAAGAAGACGCGCCGCGCTGCCCTCCGCAGTGCCCTCTCGCTGCGCCAGCAGGAGGGCGCGGTGACGGTGGTCGATGCCTTCGAGACCGGCGAGTACAAGACCCGGAAGGTGGCGGAGGCCCTGGGTTCCCTGGGCCTGGCGGAGACCTCGGTGCTGATCGTGATTCCCGAGGCGGATCCCTTCCTGGAGCGATCGGCCGCCAACCTCCGCGGCGTGGGCGTGCTCCGGGCCGCCGGCCTGAACGTCCACGACGTGCTTCGGCACGAGAAGCTGGTGATCGTGCAGGGCGCTCTCGACGCCATTCACGCCCGCTTCAGCGGGGGGGCTTCGGCATGAAGCATCAGGACGTGGTGCTGCGGCCGGTCGTCACGGAGAAGAGCACGCTCTCGCGCGAGCTCGCCAACGTGGTGACCCTGGCAGTGAACCCGAACGCCAACAAGAGCCAGATCAAGGAGGCCGTCGAGGAGATCTGGAAGGTCGACGTCCTCGACGTGCGGACGATCCGCATGCCGCGCAAATCGCGGCGAGTGGGCCGTTTCGTGGGGCGAAAATCGGAGTGGAAGAAGGCGATGGTGACGTTGGCAGAGGGCCAGTCCATCGAGTTCTTCGAGGGAGTCTAGAACCGTGCCGGTCCGAATCTACAAGCCCACGTCCGCGGGGCGCCGCAAGATGAGCGTCTCGGATTTCGCCGAGGTCACGAAGGGGAGGCCCGAACGCTCGCTCGTCACCGGACGTGTGAACAAGAGCGGTGGGCGCAATGGCTACGGCCGCATCACCTCCTGGCACCGCGGTGGGGGCCACAAGCGCCGCTACCGGAAGGTGGACTTCCGTCGCAACAAGCCGGGGGTTCCGGCAAAGGTGGCGGCGATCGAGTACGACCCCAACCGCTCCGCACGAATCGCATTGCTGCACTACCGGGACGGGGAGAAGCGCTACATCCTCTCCCCGGCCGGTCTGCGAGTGGGTGACAAGGTGGAGTCCGGACCCGAGGTGGAGATCCGGCCGGGCAACGCGTTGCCCCTCTCCAACATTCCCCTGGGCACGGTGGTGCACGCCCTCGAGATGAAGCCCGGCAAGGGGGCCCAGTTGGTGCGCGCGGCCGGCACGGGCGCGCAGCTGATGGCCAGGGAGGGCAAGTACGCGACCCTCCGCATGCCCAGCGGCGAGAATCGCATGATCCACATCGACTGCCTCGCGACGGTGGGGCAGGTCGGAAACCTCGAGCACGAGAACCAGCGGATCGGCAAGGCCGGGCGTTCGCGTTGGCTGGGCAAGCGCTCCAACGTCCGCGGTGTGGCGATGAACCCGGTCGATCACCCGATGGGTGGCGGCGAGGGGAAGAGCTCGGGCGGCCGGCACCCGTGCACGCCCTGGGGCAAACCCACCAAGGGCCACAAGACCCGCAGCAACAGCCGTTCGGACAAGTACATCGTCAAGCGGCGAGGGAAGAAGTAATGGCGCGCTCGCTCAAGAAGGGGCCCTACGTCGAGCCCAGCCTCCAGAAGAAGGTGGACGTGGCCGTCGCGAACGACTCGAAGCAGGTCATCAAGACCTGGTCCCGTCGCTCGATGATCACTCCCGAAATGGTGGGGCTCACCTTCCACGTGCACAACGGCAAGCTCTTCATGCCTGTCTACGTGACGGAGAACATGGTCGGACACCGCCTCGGCGAGTTCGCGCCCACGCGGAAGTTCACGGGCCACGCTTCGGACAGGAAGGTCAGGCGCTGATGGCATCCTCCCAAGCCAAGCTCCAGAACTTCCGGGTCAGTCCGCGCAAGGCGCGGCTGGTGGCGGATAGCATTCGCGGGCGGCAGGTCGAGGATGCGTTGAATCTGCTCGACCTCTCTGCGAAGCGCTTTGCGCGTCCGCTCGCAAAGCTCGTGCGCTCGGCCGTCGCCAACGCCGAAGAGAAGAACAACCGCGAGAAGGCCGGCATCGACGTCGACAATCTCGTCGTCTCGAAGATCACCGTCGACGAGGGATCCCGCATGTGGCGGATCCGGCCGCGGGCCCAGGGCCGCGCCAACTGGATCGCCCATCGCACGAGCCACATCGCCGTCGAGCTGGAGGAGCGCTAGGTGGGTCAAAAAGTCCACCCCTACGGTTTCCGTCTGGGGACGCTCTATGGATGGAAGTCCAATTGGTACGAGGAGCGCCGCTATGGCGACCAGGTCCTCGAAGACCATGCCATCCGCAAGCACATCAAGAAGAAGCTCTACCACGCGGGCATCTCGAAGGTCGTGATCGATCGCACCGGAGAGAAGTGCGTCGTGAACATCCACACGGCCCGCCCCGGCATCCTGATCGGCAAGCGCGGCGCCGAGGTCGAGGTCTTGCGCGCGGAGCTCGGAGAGTTCACGAGCCACGAGATCTTCATCAACATCAAGGAGATCCGGAAGGCCGAGCTCGACGCCCAGCTCGTGGCCGAGAACATCGCGCTGCAGCTCGAACGCCGCGTCGCGTTCCGCCGCGCCATGAAGAAGTCGATGACCTCCACCATGAAGTTCGGTGCCAAGGGCATCCGCATCGAGTGCGGTGGCCGACTCGGTGGCGCCGAGATGGGCAGGCGCGAGCGCTACGCCGAGGGGCGCGTCCCCCTCCACACCCTTCGCGCGGACATCGAGTTCGGCACGGCCGAAGCGAAGACCACCTACGGAATCGTGGGAGTGAAGGTCTGGATCTTCAAGGGCGACGTGCCTCCGGCTGATCTGCGCAAGGGGGCGCTCTCGTCGCGGATCGACGACGAGGGAGTCCGCTAGTCATGCTGCAACCGAAGAAGGTCAAGCATCGCAAGGTCATGAAGGGCCGCATGCGCGGGAAGGCGTACCGCGGGAGCAGCATCTCCTTTGGCGAGTACGGCCTGCAGGCCGTGGAGAAGGGCAAGCTCACGGCCCGCCAGATCGAGGCGGCTCGTATCGCCATGACCCGGCACGTCAAGCGTAGTGGCAAGATCTGGATCCGGATCTTCCCGGACAAGCCCATCACCAAGAAGCCCGCCGAGACCCGCATGGGCAAGGGAAAGGGCAACCCCGAGGAATGGGTGGCCGTGATCAAGCCCGGCCGCGTGCTCTACGAGATGGAGGGCGTGCCCGAGACGGTGGCGCGCGAGGCCTTCCGCCTGGCGGCCCACAAGCTCCCCATCCCGACCCGGTTCCAGATCCGGGAGGAGTTCTGATGAAAGCGAACGAGCTTCGGGAGCTCTCGAACGAAGAGCTGGCCACGAAGGGTGAGGAGCTGCGAACCGAGCTCGTCAAGTCACGCCTGGACAAGGCGACCGGCCAGCTCGAGGACACCGCCCGCCTGCGCACCCTGCGCAGGGAGGTGGCGCGCGTCGAGACCATCCTGCGAGAGAAGCGTGGAGCAGACGAGTGAGTGAACGCGGAAATCGAAGGACCCTGGATGGCGTCGTCGTGAGCGACAAGATGGACAAGACCGTCGTCGTGCGCGTCGAACGCCTCGTCAAGGACACCCGCTACCAGAAGTACGTGCGCCGCCATGCCCGGTTCATGGTCCACGACGAAGAGAACGGCTGCGGGATCGGCGACCGGGTCCGGATCATCGAGCATCGACCCTTGTCCAAGCGGAAGCGCTGGAAGGTCCAATCGACCCTCCAGAAGTCGACCCAGGTCTAGGCGGGCGGAGAAGAACCATGATCCAGCCGGAATCGACGCTGGAAGTCGCGGACAACTCCGGGGCGCGGAAGGTGGCCTGCATCCGCGTGCTCGGGGGTACGCGGCGCCGCTATGCCTCGATCGGGGACGTCATCGTCGTCACCGTGAAGGACGCGATCCCCAACGCTCGCGTGAAGAAGGGCGAGGTCCGCCGGGCCGTCGTCGTGCGGACCCGCAAGGGCATCCCCCGCGCCGATGGCTCCTACATCAAGTTCGACGACAACGCGGCCGTGCTGCTGGAGGGCCAGGAGCCCGTGGGCACCCGCATCTTCGGGCCCGTGGCACGTGAGCTGCGCGCCCGACGCTTCATGAAGATCATCTCGCTGGCCCCGGAGGTGCTGTGATGACCGCGCCGCGTCTCCTAGAGCGCTATCGGAGTGAGATTCACGGGAAGCTCCGCGAGGAGTTCTCCTACTCCAACCCGCACCAGGTTCCGAATCTCCAGAAGATCGTCGTGAACGTGGGGCTGGGTGAGGCGACCCAGAATCCGAAGCTGCTGGAGAAGGCAGCCGAGGAGCTGGCGCTGATCACCGGACAGAAGGCCGTCATCAAGAAGGCCCGCAAGTCGGTGGCGAACTTCAAGCTCCGCCAGGGTCAGCCGATCGGCGCGATGGTCACCCTTCGCGGCTCGCGGATGTGGGAGTTCTTCGACCGGCTCACCAACGTGGCCCTGCCGCGGGTGCGCGACTTCCGCGGAACCTCCCCCAAGGCCTTCGACGGCCGGGGAAACTACACGCTGGGAATCCGCGAACAGATCATCTTCCCCGAGGTCGACTACGACCAGGTCGAGAAGATCACGGGAATGAACGTCACCGTCGTGACGAGCGCCAGGACCGACGCCGAGGCGAAGGCGCTGCTGACCCATCTCGGCATGCCCTTCCGGAACGCCTAGGGCCGGAGGAGAGAGAAGCAACCATGATGACCGATCCGGTAGCCGACATGCTGGCGCGCATCCGCAACGCGGGGGTCGCGCGGCACCCGGACACGACCTGTCCCTCCTCCAGGCTCAAGCTGGCGATTGCCAGGGTGTTGAAGGAGGAGGGATTCATCGAGGACGTGACCCTCGAGCCCAACGAGGGCAAGCCGCAGCTCCGCATCACACTGCGTTACAACGCCGAGGGGCGGATGATCATCGACGGCCTGCGTCGGGTCTCCAAGCCGAGCCGGCGCGTGTACGTCGGTGCGAAGCAGCTCCCCAAGGTGCGCAATGGCCTGGGCGTGGCCGTCCTGTCCACGCCCAAGGGTGTGATCACCGACGACGCGGCCCGCGAGCAGGCCGTGGGCGGCGAATTCATGTGCGAGGTCTGGTAGGCATGTCGCGGATCGGCAAGAGGCCCGTGGCCCTGCCCAGCGGCGTCACGGTCACGAAGAAGGGCGATTCGGTCGAGGTGAAGGGACCCAAGGGCACCCTCTCGGAACGCCTGCCGGCGGAGATCGGCCTGGAACTCGCGGACGGAGAGGCCACCCTTACCCGCCCGGACGAGTCGAAACGCATCCGTGCCCTCCACGGCCTGGCCCGCGCGCTCCTGCAGAACATGGTCACGGGCGTCACTGAGGGCTTCGTGAAGGATCTCGAGGTGGTCGGCGTCGGCTACCGGGTCGAGGCCGCGGGCAAGACGCTGAAGCTGCAGCTCGGCTTCTCCCACGCGGTGGACCTGCCCGTGCCCGAGGGGCTCTCCGTGGCGGTCGAGGAGAACACGAAGATCAAGATCCAGGGCGCGGACAAGCGCCTGGTCGGCCAGTTCGCTTCCGAGGTCCGCGGGCTCCGGCCGCCCGAGCCCTACAAGGGCAAGGGGATCCGGTACCAGGACGAGCAGGTGCGCCGCAAGGTCGGCAAGGCCGCGGTGGGCTGAGGTTCGGGAGCATCATGAGGAAGAAGATCAGCAATCCGAAACGCGCCCTGCAGTTGGCCCGGCGCCAGCGCGTGGCGCGCAGCGTGGCGGCTTCGGTCCGCCCGAGGCTGACCGTGTTCCGGAGCGCCCGGCACATCTATGCGCAGCTGGTGGATCCGGTCTCGGGCGCGACCCTGGGGTCGGTTTCCAGCCGGTCGAAGGAGATCGTCGCCGAGGGTGGCGGCGGCAACGTGGACGCCGCCAAGAAGGTGGGTGCGGCGATCGCCGCCGTGGCTCGCGAAAAGCAGATCGAAGAGGGGGTCTTTCATCGCAATGGCTTCCTCTTCCACGGGCGTGTAAAGGCGCTGGCAGAGGCGGCCCGCGAGGCCGGCCTCCGCTTCTAGGAAATCCAATGAAGGTTCTCCAGACGACTCGGCTCAATGCCAACGACTACGAACTCAACGATCGGGTGATCCACATCAACCGGGTCGCGAAGGTCGTAAAGGGCGGTCGACGCTTCAGCTTCAGTGCTCTCGTCGTGGTCGGCGACGGCGCCGGCGTGGTCGGCGTGGGGCTCGGCAAGGCGGGCGAGGTCCCCGAGGCCATTCGCAAGGGCGTGGATCGCGCGCGCAAGAACCTGGTTCGGGTGCCCCTCATCGAGGGGACCCTGCCTCACGAGATCCTTGGCCGCTTCGGAGCCGGGCGCGTGCTGCTCAAGCCCGCCTCGGCCGGTACCGGGGTGATCGCGGGTGGCGGAGTCCGGGCCGTGCTCGAATCGGCCGGGGTGCGGGACGTGCTCTCGAAGAACCTCGGTACGAACAACCCGCACAACACGGTGAACGCCACCATGGTGGCCCTCCAGGAGCTGCGCGACCCGGAGCAGCGCATGGCGGAGCTCGCGCGATGAGTGGCAAGAAGATCCGGGTGACCCAGGTGAAGAGCGAGATCGGCTACGACCGCAAGCAGAGGGCCACCCTGCGGGGCCTCGGGCTGCGCCGCATGCACCACAGCGTCGAGGTCGAGGACACCCCGGCCGTGCGGGGCATGGTCAAGAAGATCACCCACCTGCTGCGGGTAGAGGAGTAGGCATGCTGGATCGTCTGCAGCCCAAGGACGGCGCGCGGCGCCGTCGCAAGCGCGTGGGACGAGGTCCCGGCTCGGGCACCGGCAAGAACGCGGGGCGCGGCACCAAGGGCCAGGGTCACCGCTCGGCCGGGCGGGAGACCCCGCTCTGGTTCGAGGGCGGGCAGATGCCCCTCGTGCGCCGCATCCCCAAGCGGGGCTTCACGAACATCCACAGGAAGTCCATCGACATCGTCAACCTCCGCGACCTCATGGGCTTCGGCGAAGGCGCGACCGTGGACGTGGCCCTGCTGGCCGAGAAGGGCCTGGTCGGAGGCAAGGCCCCGGTCAAGCTGCTCGGCGAGGGCGAGGCCCCGGCCAAGCTCACGATCAAGGTCCACCGCATCAGCGGCTCGGCCCGGCAGAAGGTCGAGGCGGCGGGCGGAAGCGTGGAGTTGCTGGCTTGATCGGAGGCGTCCAGAACATCGGACGGATCACGGAGCTTCGGAACCGGATCCTGTTCACGCTCGGGATGCTCGCCGTGTATCGCGTGGGCGCGAAGATCGCGACCCCTGGAATCAACCCGGATGTGCTCAGCCAGTTCTTCGGGGGGGGCTCGGGATCGAGCCCGCTGGCACTGCTCAACATCTTCTCCGGGGGCGCCTTCGAGCAGCTCTCGATCTTCGCGCTGGGCATCATGCCCTACATCAGCGCCTCGATCATCATGCAGCTGCTGACGGTGGTGATCCCCTCTCTCGAAGCCCTCAAGAAGGAGGGGGAGCGCGGCACCCGGCAGATCAGCCAGTACACCCGCTACGGCACGATCGGCCTCTCGCTCTTCCAGAGCCTGCTGATCGCGACGGCCCTGGAGAACGGCCAGTTCGGCACGGGGGCGGTACTGGAGCCGGGCCTCGGTTTCAAGCTCATGTGCATGGTGACGCTCACCACGGGCACCGCCTTCATCATGTGGCTTGGAGAGCAGATCACCGAACGAGGCATCGGAAACGGGATCTCGCTGGTGATCTTCTCGGGGATCATCGTCGCGATCCCCGGTGCCCTGGGTCAGCTCTGGCAGCTGGTCCAGACCGACGAGTTCACGCTTCTCCAGGTTCTCTTCCTCTTCGCCTTCATCATCGTCTTGACCGGCTTCGTGGTCTACGTGGAGCGCGGGCAGCGGCGCATCCCGATCCAGTACGCGAGGCGTGTGGTGGGTCGCCGCATGACCCAGGGCGGGATGAGCTACTTCCCGCTGCGGGTCAATACGGCCAACGTGATCCCGCCGATCTTCGCGTCCTCCCTTCTCATCCTGCCCTCGACGATCGCCCAGTTCACCGAGCCCGACTCGGCCACGAACCGCTTCCTGCAGGACTACCTCGACTTCGGCGGCTTCTGGTACAACGCCCTCTACGTCGTCCTGATCATCTTCTTTGCCTTCTTCTACACGGCCATCATCATCAATCCGGACGACATCGCCGACAACCTGAAGCGCTCGGGGGGCTCGATTCCGGGCGTGCGCCCGGGCAAGCGCACGGCGGAGCACATCGACAAGGTGCTGGGGCGCATCACGCTGGTGGGGGCGTTCTACGTCGCTGCCATCTGTCTGGTCCCGGTGCTGCTCTCGCTGTGGGCCCGCGTGCCCTTCTACTTCGGCGGCACGGCACTCCTGATCGTGGTGGGTGTGAGCATGGACCTGATGGCCCAGATCGAGGCCCACCTGGTCTCGCGTCAGTACGAGGGCTTCGTCCAGGGCACGCGAATGCGCGGGAGGCTGGGTCAATGACGGCGCGGCGACTCTTGTTGCTGGGGCCGCCGGGGGCCGGGAAGGGCACCCAGGCCCAACGCATCACCGAGGAGCTGGGCATTCCTCAGATCTCCACGGGGGACATGCTACGGGCGGCCGTGCAGGCGGGCTCCGAGGTGGGCCGGGAGGCCAAGGGCTTCATGGACGCCGGCGAGCTGGTCCCCGATCGGGTCGTGATCGGCGTGGCGAAGGACCGGCTGGGTCAGCCCGATGCCCGCGAGGGCTTCATCCTGGATGGTTTCCCGCGTACCAGTGCCCAGGCCCAGGCCCTCGACGAGATGCTCCCGGAGTTGGGTTTCGCGCTGGAGCGCTGCGTGGCCATCCGGGTCGACGAGGAAGAGCTCGTGGGGCGGCTGCTCAAGAGGGCCGAGATCGAGGGCCGATCCGACGACAACGAAGAATCCATCCGCACGCGGATGGGTGAGTACAAGGCCAAGACCGCTCCCCTGATCTCGTACTACGAGGCCAAGGGAATCCTGGTCGAAGTCGACGGCAAGGGCAACGTCGATGAGGTCGCGGCTCGTATCGCGGCCGGTCTGGAATAGGAGCCACCATGAAGGTCCGAGCGTCCGTGAAGAAGATGTGTGACAAGTGCCGGATCATCCGGAGACGCGGCGTGGTGCGCGTCATTTGCGACAACCCGAAGCACAAGCAGCGACAGGGGTAGGAACATGGCACGAATTGCAGGCGTCGATCTTCCGCGCAACAAGCAGATCGGAATCGCGCTGACCTACATCTTCGGTGTAGGCCGCACCCGCGCCGTCGAGATCTGCACGAAGGCCGAGGTCGATTCGACCACGAAGACGGATCACCTGGGAGAGGGTGAGGTGATCCGGATTCGCGAGATCCTCGAGCGCGACTACCAGGTCGAGGGTGATCTGCGTCGGGAGGTCTCCCAGAATATCAAGCTCCTGATGGACATCGGCTGCTACCGCGGCCTTCGCCATCGCCGAGGGCTCCCGGTCCGGGGCCAACGGACTCACACCAACGCAAGGACCCGCAAGGGCCCGCGCAAGACCGTCGCCGGCAAGCCGAAGGCACCGGCGAAGAAGTAGGGAAGAGCATGGTCAAGAAGGGCGCAAAGAAGAAGGTCAAGAAGAACGTCGCCACGGGTGTGGCTCACATCCAGTCGACCTTCAACAACACGGTCATTACGATCACGGACTCGAACGGCGGGACCCTGGCGTGGGGGAGCGCCGGGCAGCACTACAAGGGCTCCCGGAAGTCGACTCCCTTCGCGGCCCAGGTCGCGGCGGAGGACTGCGCGAAGCGTGCCATGGAGCACGGTATCCGCACCCTCTCCGTCTACGTCAAGGGCCCCGGGGGCGGCCGCGAATCCGCCCTGCGGGCCCTTCAGGCCGCGGGAATCCGGGTCACGATGATCCGAGACGTCACACCGGTGCCGCACAATGGCTGCCGCCCGCCCAAGCGGCGTCGCGTGTAACGGGAGTCAGGAGAGACAATGGCTCGATATCGAGATTCAGTCTGCAGGCTGTGCCGACGGGAGGGGCAGAAGCTCTTCTTGAAGGGCGACCGCTGCTACGGCGAACGCTGCTCCGTCGAGAGGCGGGCCTACCCGCCCGGGCAGCATGGCCAAGGTCGGCCCCGCTTCTCGGACTTCGGAGTGCAGCTTCGGGAAAAGCAGAAGGTGAAGCGGATGTACGGCCTGCTGGAGAAGCAGTTCGCGGCAACGGTGCACAGGGCGACCCGGATGAAGGGGCGCGCTGGCGACAACCTGCTCGGCCTGCTCGAGCGGAGGCTCGACAATGTCGTCTTCCGACTCGGCTTCGCCACCTCACGCGCCGAAGCGCGGCAGCTGGTGAAGCACGGCCACTTCCTGGTCAACGGCCGCAAGACCACCATTCCGTCCTTCCTGACGAGGCCCGGGACGAAGGTCGAGGTCCGCGAGAAGTCCCGAGAGATCGCCCGCATCGCGGGCGCCCTCGATACGCTCGAGGGTCGCGCGGTTCCGGGTTGGCTGGAAATCGAGAAAGAGCAGTTCGAAGGCACGGTCACGGCGCTGCCGCAGCGGGAGGACATCACCCTCCCCATCGAAGAGCAGCTGATCGTCGAGTTCTATTCGCGCAACTAGCGCACCGGGGGGGAACCCAAATGCAGCAGGAATTGATCACGAAGAACTGGCGCCAGCTGATCCGGCCGCGACGTCTCGAGGCCGAGGAAGGCTCCGTCGCTGCCTACAGCCGCTTCTGGTGCGAGCCCCTGGAGCGGGGCTTCGGCCAGACGCTCGGCAACTCGCTACGGCGCGTGCTCCTCTCCTCTCTCCAGGGCTCGGCCATCACCGCCGTGCGCATCAATGGAGTGCTCCACGAGTTCTCGACCATCCCCGGGGTGATCGAGGACGTGGCGGACATCATCCTCAACCTGAAGGAAGTGCGTCTGCGCATGCACGCCGAAGGGCCGAAGGTGCTGCGGGTACGCAAGAGCGGAGAATCCGTTCTGCTGGCGGGGGAGCTCAGCTCCACCGACCAGACCGTCGAGGTCATGAACCCGGATCAGAAGATCTGCACGCTCACCGGCGAAGCGGATGTCGACATCGAGTGCACCGTCGAGCAGGGCAAGGGCTATCGCCTGGCCGACAAGAACAAGCAGGAAGACATGCCGATCGGCACGATTCCCATCGACTCGATCTTCTCGCCCGTTCGTCGGGTCAACTACTCGGTGACGCCGGCCCGTGTGGGGCGGGAGACCGACTTCGATCGCCTGAACCTCGAAGTCTGGACGGACGGCTCCGTGGACCCGGCCGACGCCGTGGCCTTCGGCGCCAAGATCCTGAAGGATCAGCTGGCGATCTTCATCAACTTCGACGAGCCCGAAGAGGCCGCCGTGGCCGCCCACGACGAGCCGGAGCCCCTGAACCCGCACCTCTTCCGGTCGGTGGACGAGCTCGAGCTCTCGGTGCGTTCGGCGAACTGCCTCCAGAACGCCAACATCCGCTACATCGGCGAGCTGGTGCAGCGCAGCGAAGGCGAGATGCTGAAGACGAAGAACTTCGGCCGGAAGTCCCTGAACGAGATCAAGGAAGTGCTGAGCTCGATGGAGCTGGAGCTGGGCATGGCGCTCGAGAGCTTCCCCTCGCGCAAGGAACTCGACCAACGATCGCGAGACCGAGAGGCCTGAGAGAGCGGCGCCGGGGCCCCAGGCGAAGGGGCCTGGACGGCGACGCCTCCCGCCTGGAGCAGAGAGATCTGAGATGCGACATCGAAAGAGCCACGGAAAGCTGGGGCGCACAAGCGCCCATCGGAAGGCGCTGCTGCGCAACATGGTGACCTCCCTCCTGGATCACGAGGTGATCGAGACGACGGACGCCAAGGCGAAGGAGCTGCGACGCGTTGCCGACCGGATGATCACCCTCGGCAAACGGGGAGGCCTGCACGCTCGGCGCCAGGCCGCGTCGGTCATCAAGAGCGAGAGCGTCACGGCAAAGGTCTTCGGCGAGCTCGCGGAGCGCTACAAGGAGCGACCGGGCGGCTACACCCGGGTGCTCAAGGTCCGTCAGCGCATTGGCGACGCCGCCCCCATGTCGGTGGTGGAGCTGGTCGACCGCTCTTCCTGACGCGGCCTCCAAGATGGCTCATCGTCCCGCCGCGATCCTGCTGGCATTGGGTCTCCTGGCCGGCGTGGTCTGGAGCCTCAGCGAGAAGCGGGAGGCCGCCCCCGTCGAGCCCGGCCGCGTCGCTCCGCTCTTCTCCCTCCCCGATCTCACGGGAGAGCCCCTGTCCCTCGCTGGGCTGCAGGGCCAGGTGGTGCTGGTCAACTTCTGGGCCACCTGGTGCAAGCCCTGCGAGGAGGAGATGCCCGCCATGGAGCGCCTCTACCAGGCGCTGCGGGAGGAGGGCTTCGAGCTCCTCGCCGTCTCGGTGGACGAGGACACGGAAGAGGTGCGCGCCTTTCGCGATCGGCTGGCGCTCAGCTTCCCGATCCTCCACGACGAAGGGCAGCAGGTCGCCCGGCGCTACCAGAGCTTCCGCTTCCCGGAGAGCTTCCTGATCGACCGGGAGGGGCTCGTGGTGGAGCGCTACATCGGGCCCCGCGAGTGGGATGCGCCGGCCTATCGGGCTCGCATCGCGCGGCTGCTCGGGCGTTGAGGAGCTCCTCCGTCGCCCCGCTCTGGCACGGCGTGGACGGCTCCCTCCGGGTGGGGAGAGGCTGCCCGGACCGGTAGGCTCCACGGGGGGGTAGAGGTGCGACCCACGTCGCGACAGGTCTGGCTCGCGCCGGCGATCCTGGTGATTGCCTGGCTGGTGGCCTGGGTCGATCCGGAGACCGGGATTCGCAAGTGGCTGGGGCTCCGCGAGGACCTCGCGGCCGCTCAGAGCCGGATCGCGGCCCTGCAGGGCGCCGTGGCCTCTCTCGATAACCAGGCCGGCCTCCTCGCGGCCGACCCCCTCGCCATCGAGGCCGCCATTCGCGAGGATCTTGGCCTCGCGAGGCCCGGCGACACGGTCGTCATCCTCCGCGAAGGGGCCGGCGATGCCCTCCGGGCCACTCCCTAGCGCGGCCGCGCGACGGAGGGCTGGGGCTGGCAGCCCGGCCGGCGAGCCGGCCCCGGAGTACGGGAGTGCCTGACACCCAGGCAAGGAGACCATGCGCGAGCGACTGGCGGAGCAGATCCAGCAGGCCCTGGGACGCCTGCTGAGGGCGGCAGGTGACGAAGGCCCCGTTCCCGTCGTGGCGGTCGATCCTCCGCGTCAGGCCGAGCACGGCGACTACGCCTGCAATGGCGCGATGGTGCTGGCCAAGCGCCTTCGCCGGCCACCCCGCGAGATCGCCCAGGATCTGATCGATGAGCTGGGGCAGGCCGGGGGGCTGGTCTCCAGGGCGGAGATCGCCGGCCCCGGCTTCGTGAACCTCTGGCTGGCGGGCGATCGCTGGCAGGGCCTGCTCGGCAGCCTGCTCCGCGCAGGCCTGGACTACGGCCGCAGCGATACGGGCAAGGACCAGCCGGTGCAGGTGGAGTTCGTCTCCGCCAACCCGACCGGGCCGCTCAGCACGGGGCACGGGCGCCAGGCCATTCTCGGAGACTGCATTGCGCGCCTGCTCGAGAATGCCGGCTACGACGTGACGCGCGAGTACTACTTCAACAACGGCGGCCGCCAGATGCGCGTGCTGGGCGACTCGGTGAAGGCGCGCTACCTGGAGCGGCTGGGCCGGGCCGCCGCGCCCCCCGAGAATGCCCTCAAGGACGAGAACGAAGCCTGGCCCGAGACCCTCGGCGGCCTGCCCGTCGTGTTCCCGCGCGACGGCTACCAGGGCGACTACATCGGCGAGATCGCCCAGGGCATGATCGACCGGGAAGGGGAGGGCCTGGTGGACGAGCCCGGAGAGGGTCGCTTCCGCGAAGAGGCGGAGAGCACCATCTTCGCCGAGATCCGCCAGACCCTGAGTGCCCTGGGCATCGACTTCGACGTCTACTTCAGCGAGGCCTCGCTCTACGACGACGGCAAGGTCGAAGAGACGATCGGCGCCCTGCGCGAGACCGGCCTCGTCTACGAAGAAGAGGGTGCCGTCTGGATGCGCTTCTCCGCGCTCGGCCTCGACCGGGAGCGCGTCATCGTCAAGAGCAGCGGCGAGCCCACCTACCTCCTCCCCGACGTGGCCTACCACCGGGAGAAGTTCGGGCGCGGCTTCGCGAAGGTGATCGACGTCCAGGGTGCCGATCACAAGGACCAGGGCCCCTTCGTGAAGGCCGCCCTGCAGGCGCTCGGCCTCGACCCGGCCCGGGTCGAGTTCGTGTTCCACGAGTTCGTCACCCTCTCGAGCCAGGGCGAGACCATCAAGCAGTCGACCCGGAAGGCCACCTTCATCACCGTCGACGAGCTGCTCTCCGAGGTGGGCCCCGACGTCTTCCGCCTCTTCATGGTGCAACGTCGGCCCGAGAGCCACCTCGACTTCGACCTGGATCTGGCCAGGGAGCAGGACTGGACCAAGAACCCCGCCTACTACCTCCAGTATGCCCATGCCCGCACGCACGGCATCGAGCGCCAGGCCATCCAGCGCGGGGTGGCGATGCCTGCAGCCGACGAGGTGCCCGCCGAGAGGCTCGATCTGCCCGAAGAGCTGGAGCTGATCAAGAAGCTCGGCGAGTTCCCCGAGGTCGCCCTACGCGCGGCCGAGACGCGGGCCCCCCATCACGTGGCGTACTACCTGCGCGAGGTGGCCGGGCTCTGGAACCCCTACGTCCAGGACAAGAACCGCCACGGGATCCTGACCGAAGACGCCGAGCTCACCGCAGCCCGGCTCGGCTTGACCCAGGCGGTGCGCGTGGTGCTGGCCCGCGGCCTCGATCTGCTGGGCATGGCCGCCCCGGAGCGGATGTGAGCCAGGGAAAGGGCAAGAGCAGGGCCGAGGGGCCCGGCTGGTTCGCCACGCTCGGGGGAGCGGCGATCCTGATCGTCCTGGGCTTCGGAGTGGGTCTGGTGGCCGGCGCGGCCTGGGAGGAGCCCGAGCTGGTCATGGACCACTTCGCCGGCCGCACCACCGAGGTTCCCCTCGCGGCCGGTGACCGCTTCGAAGAGGCGCCCCCTGAAGCCGAGAGCCCTCCACCGCCGCTCGGCTCCGCCTCCGGAAGTCCGGCTCCCGCACGGCCGGCGGTCACCGCTTCGCGCAAGCTCCAGGGAGGCCACGCGATCCAGGTCGGCGCCTTCGGCGACCGTTCCGGTGCCGAGGCCCTGGTTCGGGAGCTCGAGGAGGCGGGCTTCCCGGTCTACGTGCTCGAGGATACGGGGGGCTCGGCGCGCTTCAAGGTGCGGGTCGGTCCCGTCGCCGAGCGCGCCCGGGCCGATGCCCTCGCGGCCCGCCTCAAGCGCGAGCACCGTCTGCCCACGTGGATCCTGACGCCGGACAACCGGTGAACGGGTCGTGACCTCATGCGCTGGTTCGTGACCGGATCCGAAGGCCAGCTCGGCACGGCGTTGCGCCGTCGGCTCGGCGAGCTCGGCGAGCCCTGCTGGGGCCGGGACCTGGAGCTCGACGTGGCCGACCCGGAGGCCGTGGCCGACGAGCTCGCCTCGCTGCCTGGCGGGCCGCCGGAGGTGCTCGTCAATGCCGCGGCCTTCACGCAGGTCGATCGCTGCGAGCAGGAGCCCGAGCTCGCGGCGCGCATCAACGCCCTGGCGCCCGCCGGGCTGGCACGGCTCTGCAGCGAGCGCGGCATTCGCTTCGTCCATATCTCGACCGACTACGTCTTCGACGGAGAGGGCGAGAAGCCCTACCGGGAGGAGGACCCCCCGGCGCCGCGCAGCGTTTACGGCCATACGAAGTGGCAGGGCGAGCGCGCCGCCATGGCCGAGTGCTCCGAGCTCCTGTTGGTGCGGACCAGCTGGGTCTTCGGCCGCGGCCGCAACTTCATCGCCGCCATCCTGGGTCAGGCCGAGCGGGTCGCGGCGGGGGAGGGCGCCCTGCGCGTGGTCGACGACCAGCGGGGCCGCCCCACCTATGCGCAAGACCTCGCCGAGGCGATCCGCGTGCTGGTCGCCGGCGGGCATCGGGGCCTCTTCCACTTCGCCAACGACGGCGAGGCGAGCTGGTGGGATCTGGCGCGGGCGGTCCTCGATCGCAGCGGATACGGCGGGTTGGAGATCGAGCGCATCGCCACCCTGGCGCTGGACCTGCCGGCGCCACGCCCACGCTACTCCGTGCTCGACCTGGGCAAAGCCCGGAAGGCCGGTGTGCCGATGCGTCCCTGGCAGGAGGCCCTGGAGGCCTATCTAGCATCGGAAGACGGGTCAGCTGTGCCCGTTCCCTAAAGGAGGTCTTTCGTGTCCGATTCGAATCCCACGCCCGGCCGCTTCGGCCGCGTCCTCGTCACCGGGGGCGCCGGTTTCATCGGCTCCCACCTCTGTCGGCGGCTGATTGCGGAGGGCTCCGAGGTCATCGTCTTCGACAACCTCCTCACGGGCCACATGAGCAACGTCGAGGAGCTGCTCGGCAACCCGCGCTTCTCCTTCGAGCACTACGACGTCACGAACTACCTCTACGTGAAGGGCCCCCTCGATGCGGTCCTCCACTTCGCCTCGCCCGCCAGCCCGGCCGACTTCGAGAAGCTCCCCATCCAGATCCTGAAGGTCGGCTCGCTGGGCACCCACAAGGCCCTGGGGCTGGCCAAGGCGAAGGGGGCACGCTTCCTCCTGGCCAGTACCTCGGAATGCTATGGCGACCCCGAGGTGAGCCCCCAACCGGAGACCTACTGGGGCAACGTCAATCCCGTCGGCATCCGCGGCGTCTACGACGAGGCAAAGCGCTTCTCCGAGGCGATGACCATGGCCTACCGGCGCCACCACGGCGTCGAGACCCGGATCGTGCGGATCTTCAACACCTTCGGACCGCGCATGCAGGTGGACGACGGTCGGGCCATTCCGAACTTCTTCACCCAGGCCATCCGGGGTGAGGACGTGACCGTCTATGGCGACGGATCCCAGACCCGTTCGATCAACTACGTCTCGAACCTGGTCGACGGGATCTGGCGCCTGCTCGGCTCCGACTACGATGCCCCGGTCAACATCGGAAGCGACTTCGAGATCTCGATGCTCGACCTGGCGAAGACGATCGTCGAGCTGGTGGGCAGCGATTCGAAGATCGTGCACAGGGAGCTTCCCGCCGACGACCCCAAGGTCCGCCGGCCGGACATCACGGTGGCCCGCAGGGAGCTCGGTTGGGAGCCCGAGATCGAGCCGGCCGAAGGGCTGCGCCGCACCCGGGACTACTTCGTGGAGGCGCTCCGGGCGGGTGTCTGATGGACCAGGAGCGAATCCGCAACTTCTGCATCATCGCCCACATCGACCATGGGAAGAGCACCCTTGCGGATCGCCTCCTCGATGCCACGGGCGCACTCGTCGAGCGGGAGCGCAAGGACCAGTTCCTCGACAAGATGGAGCTGGAGCAGGAGCGCGGCATCACGATCAAGGCGCAGACGGCCCGCATGCTCTATCGGGGGGCAGACGGGAACGAGTACATCCTGAACCTGATCGACACCCCCGGCCACGTCGACTTTTCTTACGAGGTGTCCCGGGCCCTCCAGGCCTGTGAGGGAGCCGTGCTGGTCGTGGACGCCGCCCAGGGAATCGAGGCGCAGACGCTGGCGAATGCCTATCTGGCGATCGACGCGGACCTCGAGCTGGTCCCCGTCGCCAACAAGATCGATCTCCCCGCGGCCGACGCCGCCGCCGCCGCCACGGAGGTCGAGGACGTGATCGGCCTCGATGCCGCCGACGTGATCCCGGTCTCGGCCAAGGAGGGCACGGGCATCGGGGAGCTGATCGAGCGCATCGTGGCACGGGTGCCGCCTCCCCAGGGCGATCCCGCGGCGCCGCTGCGAGCCCTGATCTTCGATGCCTGGTTCGACTCCTACGTGGGCGTGGCCGCCCTGGTGCGGGTGGTAGACGGCGAGCTGCACCGCGGGATGCGCGTCAAGCTGATGGCCCAGGGCACCGAGCACGAGATCCAGGAGCTCGACGTGATCGACCCCCACCCGCGCCGGGTGGAGAAGCTCTCGACCGGCGAGGTCGGCGTCGTGATCTGCGGGATCAAGACCCTCGACGAGGTCACGATCGGCGACACGATCACGACGGCCCGGGACAGTGCGCCGGCTCCCCTCGCGGGCTTCCGAGAGGTCAAGCCGATGGTCTTCAGCGGGCTCTATCCCGTGGAGGCCGAGGACTACCCGAACCTCAAGGCCGCCCTCGAGAAGCTGCGCCTCAACGACTCCTCCTTCGTCTACGAGCCCGAGACCAGTGCCGCCCTGGGCTTCGGCTTCCGCTGCGGGTTCCTGGGCTTCCTGCACTGCGAGATCATCCAGGAGCGCCTCGAGCGCGAATACGATCTGGCGCTGGTCACCACGGCGCCTACGGTGCGCTACCAGGTGGTGCGCAAGACCGGCGAGACGATCGAGATCGAGACCCCCGCCGCGTTGCCCGACACGACAGAGATCGAGCGCATCGAGGAGCCGATGATCCTGGCGACGATCCACGTGCCCCAGGAGTACGTGGGAGCGGTGATCTCGCTCTGCCAGGATCGCCGGGGCAACCAACGCGACATGGCGGTCCACGGCAGTCGGGTCCAGGTCCGCTACGACCTGCCGCTGGCGGAGGTGGTCGCCGATTTCCACGACCGCATCAAGAGCGTCACGCGCGGCTTCGGCTCCTACGACTACGACCTGATCGGCTACCAGGCCGCTCCGCTGGTCAAGCTCGACATCCTGGTCAATGGCGATCCCGTGGATGCACTCTCGCTGATCGTGCATCGCGACAAGGCCCAGTCCCGAGGCAACGAGCTGGCCCGAAAGCTCAAGGAGTTCATTCCCCGCCAGATGTTCGAGGTCGCGATCCAGGCGGCGATCGGCTCCAAGGTCATTGCGCGCACCACGGTGCGGGCCTTGCGCAAGAACGTCACGGCCAAGTGCTACGGAGGCGACATCACCCGGAAGCGCAAGCTCCTGGAGAAGCAGAAGGAAGGAAAGCGGCGGATGAAGCGAGTGGGCTCCGTGGAGATCCCCCAGGAGGCCTTCCTGGCCGCGCTCAAGCTGGGAGACGACGGGTGAGCGACGAAGCGCGCAGCGAAGCCGAGGAGAAGCCCACTTTCCTCGAGGAGCTTCCCACCCTGGTCGCCGCCGTGGTGGTGGCGCTTCTGATCCGGACCTTCCTCTTCCAGACCTTCTACGTGCCCTCGGATTCGATGTTTCCGACGATGCTGGTCGGCGACCACGTCTTCGTGAACAAGTTCTTCTTCGGAGCCCGGGTGCCCTGGACCGAGCTCCAGCTCCCGCGGCTGCGCGAGCCCGAGCGCGGCGAGGTCGTGGTCTTCCACCTGGCGCGCGATCCCCATGGCGGGATCTTCCCCGCCGATCAGCGCACGGATCTGCGCACGGACGCCTTCGTCAAGCGCCTGATCGGGCTCCCCGGTGATCGCGTGGCGTATCGGGGCCAGCGGCTCGTCCTGAACGGCGAGCTGGTCCCCCTCGAGCCCACGGGCCAGCAGTTCACCGACGCGAGGGGCCGGGTCTTCGACGTCCTGATCGAGACCCTCGGCGAGTGCAGGCACTACGTCCTCGACGACCCGCACTGGCAACACCAGGACATGGCCGAGTTCGTCGTAAAGCCGGACCGCTATTTCTTCATGGGGGACAACCGGGACAACTCCCACGATGGACGGCGCTTCGGCACCGTCCGGATCAAGGAGCTGGCCGGCCCGGCTGGGCTCCTCTACTGGTCCTGGAACTGGAACGGCGGCTGGCTCGAGCTCTTGAACCCGCTGACCTGGGTGGGCAACCTCACGGGCGAGACCCGCTGGAGCCGCTTCGGGGGCCTGGGCGAGTGCTTCGAGCCCGGCGAGGAGCCGCCGCCCCTTCCGGCCTCGGCGGCGGGCTAGCACGGAGGCCGCTCGCCGGCCCCGGGCCTCCTGGCGCCCCGAGACGGCGTTTGGGAGGGGCTCGTGGCGTCGGCCGGTCTGGAGGGTATGCTCCGCCCGGCTCGATGCCCCTTTTAAGTCCGTCCCGTGAGGCGGGGAAAGGTGCGAGGTGGCGAACGACTCCCCCCATGACCCGGCAACCGGGTCCCCGACGACACCCACGCCGGCGGCTCCCCCCGCGGCCCAGGAGATGGTGTCCCAGGTCGTTCTCGACGCCCAGCAGATGCGCCGTGCGCTGATGCGCATCGCCCACGAGATCGTCGAGCGCAACGACGACCTGGGTAGCCTCTACCTGGTCGGTGTGCCCAATGGCGGCGTGCCCCTGGCGCGGCAGCTCGCGGCCAACCTGGCCGAGATCGCCGACCTGGAGCCGGTCGTGGGCGTCCTCGATACGACCCTGTACCGGGACGACCTGGTCTCGAGCGGCGCACGGCCGAAGCTGCGCCGCACCGAGATGCCCTCGGCCGTGGACGACCAGGTCGTGATCCTGGTGGACGACGTGTGCAGCACGGGCCGCACGATCCGCGCCGCCATGGACGCGCTGATGGACTTCGGCCGGCCCAGGGCCGTGCAGGTGGTGGCCCTGGTGGACCGCGGGCATCGGGAGCTGCCCATCAAGATCGACTTCGTGGGGAAGAACATCCCCACGAAACGCACGGATCTGGTCAAGATGCGCACGGCGGATGGAGCCCACGGAGACCCGGTCGAAGTGGTCCTGCTCCAGCCCGTCCTGGGGGGGGCGGCATCGTGATGGAGAATGGCCTGCTCGGCATCGAGGACCTCTCTCGCGACGACATCGTCACGATTCTCGAGACCGCGGTGCACATGAAGGAGATCGCGGAGCGGGACGTGAAGAAGGTGCCCACTCT
Source organism: Deltaproteobacteria bacterium (assembly GCA_002687015.1). Taxonomy (GTDB): domain Bacteria; phylum Myxococcota_A; class UBA9160; order UBA9160; family UBA6930. The sequence continues at coordinate 3,470 of NYZB01000008.1, read as the reverse complement.
TCGCGGGCGCACCATCATCAATCTCTTCTTCGAGTCCTCGACCCGGACTCGCACCAGCTTCGAGATCGCGGGCAAGAGGCTCTCGGCCGACGTCGTGAACTTCAGCCCCTCCAGCTCGAGCCTCTCCAAGTCCGAGAGCATCCTCGACACGGCTCGGACCCTCGACGCCATGGATCCGGATGCCGTGGTCGTGCGCCACGGCGTGGCCGGCGTACCCAAACGCATCGCCGACGAGCTGGGTGCGCCGGTCGTCAATGCGGGCGACGGCGCCCACGAGCATCCGACCCAGGCCCTGCTCGACATGCTCACGGTGCTCGAGGAGAAGGGTCGTCTCGACGGATTGACGGTGACGATCATCGGCGACATCGCCCACTCGCGGGTGGCGCGCTCGAACATCTACGGGTTCCTGAAGATGGGAGCCGAGGTGCGCGTGGCGGCGCCGCCGACCATGATCCCGACGGCCGTGGAGACCCTCGGCGTGAAGGCCTTCGGCTCCCTCCGGGAGGCTCTGGACGGCGCCGACGTGGTGATGGCCCTGCGCATCCAGCGNGAACGGCTNNCCGAGGCCTGCTTNCCGAGCGTGCGCGAGTACGCGAACACCTTCGGGCTGGACCGNGCCAAGCTGCGCTTCGCCAAGGACGACGCGATCGTCATGCANCCGGGNCCGGTGAATCGCGGCGTGGAGCTGGCCCACGATCTGGCCGACCACCGACCCAGCGTGATCCTGGACCAGGTGCGCAACGGCGTGGCCCTGCGTATGGCGGTGCTCTACCTCCTCGCCGGTCGGCGCCGCGAAGCTTCCAGGGACGATTCGGATTCGGGGCGGCGGGCGCCGCAAGCGGACTGAGGGAAGGACGGCGACGAATGGGACGAGTGTGGATCCGCGGGGGGCGGCTGATCGATCCGGCCTCCGGGCGGGACGAGCGGGCGGACCTCCTGCTCGAGGATGGTGCCATCGCCGCCGTCGGCCTCGAGATCGATCCGAGCGGGGCCGAGGTCTTCGACGCCAGTGATTGCTGGGTGACCCCGGGCTTCATCGATCTCCACGCACACCTGCGGGAGCCGGGCCAGGAGTACAAGGAGGACATCGCCTCCGGTGGCCGGGCCGGAGCCGCCGGTGGCTTCACCGCCCTGGCCTGTATGGCGAATACCGATCCGGTCAACGACGACCCGGCAGTGACCGACTACATGCTCGACCGGGCGCGTCAGGACAGCCCCGTGCGCATCTACCCCGTGGCCGCCGCCACGAAGGGCCTGAAGGGCGAGGTCATGACCGAGATGGTGGCCCTGGTCGAGGCCGGTGCCGTGGCCTTCAGCGACGACGGGGCGACGATCATGGATAGCGGCATGCAGCGCCGGGTGCTCGAGTACTCGCGCCTGGTGTCGAAGCCCGTGATGGTGCACGCCGAGGATCGCTCCCTGGTGCGCGACGGCGTGATCAACGAGGGGCCGATCTCGACGCGGCTGGGCCTGCCCGGCAACCCCGCCGAGGCGGAGACCGTCCACGTCGCCCGGGACATCCAGCTCGCCGAGCTGACGGGTGCCCATCTCCACGTGGGCCACGTGTCGACGGCCGGTGCGGTGAATCTGATCCGCGAGGCCCGAGAGCGCGGCGTCCATGTGACCGGGGAGGTCACGCCGCACCATCTGGCGCTCACCGACGAGGCGACGCTCGGCTACGACACGAACACGAAGATGGCGCCGCCCCTTCGCAGCCGGGTCGATGTCGAAGCTTGCCGCCGTGGCCTGGCCGACGGGACCCTCGACGCGATCGCGACCGACCACGCACCCCACGCGGTGCACGAGAAGGAGGTCGAGTTCACCGAGGCTCCCTGCGGAGTGCTCGGGTTCGAGACCGCCTTCGCCGTGGTGATGGACCTCGTCCGCAAGGAAGAGATCGCCCCGCTGGGCCTGATCGCTTCCCTCACCTGGAACCCGGCAAGGGTGTTCGGGCTTCCGGGCGGGCGCCTCGCCCCCGGGGCGCCCGGCGACGTCGCGGTGCTCGACCCCGAGCGCCGCTGGGTCTACGACCCGGTCAAGGGCTACTCGAAGAGTCGCAACTCGCCCTGGGCGGGTGAAGAAATGCACGGCCGACCGGTGGCCACCTTCGTGGGTGGCAACCTGGTCTACCACGTCGACAAGGGAGTTCTCTTTCCGTGACCCGCTCTGCTGCTCCCAAGCCGGCCCGGCTGGCCCTCGCCGATGGCACGATCTACCGCGGCATGGCCCACGGCGCCGAGTCGGTCGCGACGGGCGAGTTGTGCTTCAACACCAGCATGTCCGGGTACCAGGAGATCCTGAGCGATCCCTCCTACGCCGGCCAGATCGTGACGATGACCTACACGCAGATCGGGAACGTGGGCGCCAATCCGGAGGACGACGAAGCCGCACGCCCCTTTCTGCGCGGCTTCGTCGTCAAGGAGCTCTTCGAGCCGCCCTCGAACTGGCGCTCCCGGGAGACGCTTCCGGCCTTTCTCGCGCGCCACGGGATTCCCGCGATCTCCGGCCTCGATACGCGTGCCCTGGTGCGCAGGATCCGAGATGGCGGCTTCCAGAACGGGACCCTGAGCACGGATCCCGCGCTGCAGGACGAGAGCGAGCTCGTCGACCGCGCACGCGGTGCTCGGCCGCTGGAGGAGCAGGACCTGGTGGCCGAGGTGACCTGCGAGAAGCCCTACGCCTGGAGCGAGGGAGGCTGGAGCGGCATCGATGGACAGCTTCCGGCGAAGGCCCGTCCGGAACCGCGCCTGCGCGTGGTGGCCATGGACTTCGGGGTGAAGCGCAACATCCTGCGCCTGCTCGTGGACCACGGCTTCGACGTGACGGTGGTGCCCGCGACGACCACGGCCGAAGAGGTGCGTGCGCTGTCGCCCGACGCGGTCTTCCTCTCGAACGGCCCGGGCGATCCGGCGGCCGTCCGGGGCGTGCGCGAGCCGGTGCGCGAGCTCTCTCGCGAGCTGCCGATGTTCGGCATCTGCCTGGGCCATCAGATCCTGGGCCTGGCACTGGGCGGTACGACCCGCAAGCTCAAGTTCGGGCACCACGGGGGCAACCAGCCCGGCATGGATCTGGCGACGGGCAAGGTCTCGATCTGCGCGGAGAACCACGGCTACGCGGTCGAGGCGGCGTCGCTGGACGCGGCCGGAGAGCCCGTCGAGGTGACGCACAAGAATCTCAACGACGACACGGTCGAGGGGCTGGCCCACCGGGAGCGTCCCCTCTTCTCGGTGCAGTATCACCCCGAGGCCTCACCGGGGCCCCACGACGTCCGCTACTTCTTCGAGCGTTTCCGCGAGATGACGCTCCGCCACAAGGCCGGCGAGACGGTCAGCGGCGCACAGATCGCCAGGGAAGGCTGACCGATGCCGAAGCGCACGGACATCGAGACGATCCTCGTGATCGGCTCCGGGCCGATCGTGATCGGCCAGGCCTGCGAGTTCGATTACTCCGGCACCCAGGCCTGCAAGGCC
>NYZB01000007.1 GCA_002687015.1 Deltaproteobacteria bacterium | reverse complement strand
GCAGCCCGCGCCCGAGCCGCAGCCCGCGCCCGAGCCGCAGCCCGCGCCCGAGCCGCAGCCCGCGCCCGAGCCGCAGCCCGCGCCCGAGCCCGCCTGGATCACCCACTCGGTGGCCCGCGGCGAGACGGCCTGGTCCATCGCACGGCGCTACGGGCTCGAGCTCCAGGAGCTGGCGCAGCTCAATGGGCTCGACGACGCGACGGCCTTGCGGGCGGGGACCCGCCTCAAGGTCCCCGCGCCTAGCGCGGGCCCCTCGATCGAGCCTGCGCCGCCTGCCGCCCTGCCAGCCGTCGCGTCCCCGCCGCCCCCGGCAGCCGTGTTCTCCGGCCAGCACCGTGTCGAGGACGGAGAGACCCTCCGGCGGATCGCCCAGCGCTATGGGGTCGCCGCCGACGACCTGGCGCGCAGCAACCAGATCTCCGATTCGGGTGCACTCGCGGTGGGCACGGTGCTCGCGGTCCCCGCAGCTTCCGCGGCCGGCTGCTCTTGCCTGGAGCCTGCAGCGCCGCGGGAGGCGCCGGCCACCTGCGAGGCGACGCCGGCTCCCGTCGCCTCCGCTGCGCCGGCCAGGCCGACCGAGCGGAGGCCCGCGGCGGAGGACCCGGCCGATGGAGGCGAGCCCTTCCGTGCGATCGACGAGGTCCTCGCCCTGGGCGATAGCTACCTCGACTCCGCGCGTTTCGAGGAGAGCATCGACCTGGCCGAGCTGGGCCTCGGGCTGCTGGGCCGCCATTGGACGCGAGCCGATGCTGGCCCGCGCATCGCCCGGGCCGAGCTGATGCGCGGCATCGCCCAGATGGCCCTCGATCGGAGCCTCGAGAGCGAGGCCTCCTTCCGCCGCGCGCTGCGCGTCGAGCCGGAGATCGCGCTGGGCCCCGAGGCCTCGCCCAAGCTGCGGGACGCCTTCGAAGCCGTTCGAAGCGAGGTCCAGGCGAGCCTGGCCGACCCGGAGTGATCCCCGGTCCTACTCCGCCGGGGCGCCCAGGGCCCAGGCCTCGAGATCCTTGGGCAGGTCGAAGGGGTCGTCGGCAATGCTGCCGAAGGCGCCCTGGAAGTTGGCCTCGAACATCTCGTCGAAGTGGCCGCAGATGCGGTCGCTGAAGAGTCCGATCGCCTTGAGCGTGGGAACCACGAGGCCTCGGATGGGGCCCGTGCGGCCGCCCGAGCGCTCGAGGGATGTGCGAATCAGTTCGCGTTCTCGGGTGAGGGCCGCCATGGCGTCGGCCGGATCGATGCCGGCCTGGGCCCAGATCCCCAGCGCCGTCTCGCGCAGGGAGAGGCCGGCCCGCGAGTCGATCAGCAGCCGCGCGGCCTCGAAGGCGAAGTCCTCGATCTCGGCGATCTCCTGCTCCGAGAGGGTCGGCACGATCTGGGACAGGTACCGGACGCCGTAGCCCGTGTGCCGGGCTTCGTCCTGGGCGACGAACCTCAGGAGCTCCTTCAGGAGGGGCTCCTCGGTCTGCATGCGCATGTCGCGGAAGCTGTAGAGCGCCAGGCCCTCGGTGACGACGTTCATGCCGACCAGCTTGAGGTGCCAGTTGTTCGTCGACAGCACGCCGTCGAGCAGCTTCTTCAGACCCGGAGCGATGGGCTGCACCTCGCCCAGCTTCTCGATGTAGGCCGCGAAGACCTCGACATGGCGGGCCTCGTCCATGGTCTGGGGGGAGGCGTAGAACTTGCCATCCATGTGGGGGACGGCATTCACGAGCTGGGACGCGACCATCATCGCGCCCTGCTCGCCGTGCAGGAAGTTCGAGAGCATGAAGGTCGCCGTGTTCCGCGAGACCTCCCACTGGGTGTCGGGCGCCAGCGACTTCCAGAACTCGGTCTCGTTGACCGGGATCCCCCCCATCGTGAACGAGCGACTGAAGGCCTCGCGGTCGATCTCCGGCTCCCAGTCGAGGTCGCGCACGGCGACCCACTGGCGGTCGAGGGCGTTCGCGTAGAGCGAGCGCAGCTGGTCGATCTCGCTCTCGTAGTTCCAGTTGTAGATCGCCTCCAGGGCGGCCTTCACGGTCTCGGTCTCGACGGGCTGGCGGTCGGGGAGGCTGGGTGTCGTGGTCATCGGGGATCGTCTCCTGCGGGGCGCGTGATTTCTTCGAGGGCGTCCAGGGCGCGGCTGCGGCCGGCCCGGATGAAGCGGCGGACGGTGAGGGCGGCGAGGTCGGCGTCGCGGGTCTCGATGGCCACGCCCAGGGCCTCCGTGAAGGCCGCGATCACCTCGTGAGGTGCCCGGAAGCGCTTGCGCGCCTCCCGGAAGCTGCCCTGGAAGAGGGGGTTCACCGCGCGACGGGCCATCAGCAGGACCAGGTTGCCGCTCGACTCGGCGATCAGGCTGAGCAGGGCCTCGATGGCATCGATGTAGTCGTCGTCCGCCGTGGCCGGGTCGGCGGCGACGGCGAGCAGGGCCCGGGCCTCCTTGGCCTGCTCCCCGCTGGCGTGCTCCACGGCGAGCCGCGCGGCCTCGACGATCAGCATCTCGTGGACCTCGAGCACCTGCTCGAGCAGGGGCCGATTGACCACCCCATCGAGGACCAGCAGGTGCTGGATCACGTCCAGGCTGGCCTGGCGCAGCGGCTGGACCGTGGCGCCTCCGCCGTGGCGAATCTCGACCAGGCCCGACTGCTCGAGCGTCCGCAGTGCCTCGCGCACCGAGCTGCGGTTGGCGCCGAGCCGCTGGGCGAGCTGGCGTTCGGCGGGCAGGCGGACACCCGCCGGATAGGCCCCGCGCAGGATGTCGCCGCGCAGCTGCTCGGCAATCCACTCGTGTCGGGCCTCGGCCATCGGTCCCCCGTGGGGAATCTGGGCGCGGACCGGGATCGGATCGTTCGATCCAATTGGTCCGACCATTTGGTCGGACCAATCTATCGGCCCCGAGCGGCTCCATCAAGGCCTTTCTTCCCTCGTCCGATGAGAGGGCCATGGGGACCAGGGAGCTCGAATGCCCGATCTGCAACGCCGACGTGCCCCTCGCTGGAGATGAGAAGCCCGGCGAGGAGGTCTTCTGCACCTACTGCCGGGCTCCGCTGACCCTGCAGATCGGTGAGGACCCGGACGACCTGCTCCTCGACGAGGACTACTAGCCCGGGCCAGGGGCTCACCCCGAGCGACCGACGCCTCCGTCCACGACCAGCACCTCGCCGGTGACGAGGTCGGAGCCCGTGATGAATGCGAGCACCGCGTCGCGCACGTCGTCGGGTGTGCAGACGCGGCCGAGCAGCGAGCGGCCCACCATCGCTCCCTTCACGGCGTCGAAGGCTCCGCCCAGACCGCCCTGCAGCCAGGAGCCGTCGATGAAGCCGGGTGCCACCGCATTGACCCGCACCTCGGGCCCGAGCACCCGCGCCAGCGTGATGGTCAGGTTGTTGACCCCGGCCTTCGACGCGCAGTAGGGGATCGAGCTGCCCGTGCCGTACACCCCCGCCACGCTCGAGACGTTCACGATCTCGCCGCCTTCGCCGGCCTTGAGCGCCGCGCAGGCGGCCCGCGCGCACTGGAAGGGGCCCACGAGGTTGACGCCGAGGATCGTGTCCCAGTCCTCGCGCGTGACCTTCTCCAGGTCCTGATGCGGGATGAAGCTGGTGGTCCCCGCGTTGTTGACCAGGATGTCGAGCCGGCCGAGCTCGCCCGTCGCCGTCTCGACGAGGGCCCGGCAATCGTCGTCGTTCGCCACGTCGGCGCGCACGGCGAGCGCCTTCACGCCCAGGGCGGCCGCCTGCGCGGCGACCTCTTCGGCCGCGTCCTTCGAGCGGCTGTAGTTCACGACCACCGAGCAGCCGCGCTCGGCCAGGGCCAGCGCGGTGGACTGCCCTACGCCCGTGCCTGCTCCGGTGACGATCGCCGCCTTGCCTTCCACATCCATGTTGGTTCCTCCGCCCGGGACGATACCGCGGACCCCGAGGAAGCCGCTCCGGTCAGTAGGCGGGCAGTCGGTCGGCGAGGCTGGCCAGCGGAGGCGCCTCGGCGTCCTTGGGCGAGAGCAGCGGATCGGGGATGGGCCACGGGATCGCGAGGGCCGGGTCGTTCCAGGCCACTGCGATCTCGCCCTCGGGCCGGTAGAGCGCCGTCACCTTGTACTCGACCTCGGCCTCCTCCGAGAGCACCTGGAAGCCGTGCAGGAAGCCCTCCGGAAGCCAGAGCTGGTGGTGGTTCTCGGCAGAGAGCGTGCGCGCCACGTGCTTGCCGTAGCTGGGCGACCCGCGTCGCACGTCGACGGCCACGTCGATCACCTCCCCCCGAAGCACCCGTACCAGCTTGCCCTGGATCGGATCGAGCTGCGCGTGCAGGCCGCGCAGCGCGCCGCGGCCAGAGCGGGAGTGGTTGTCCTGCACGAAGCGCGCATCGATGCCTCCCGCGCGGTACTTGGCCTCGTGGTAGGACTCGAGGAAGAAGCCCCTGTCGTCGCGGTGGAGGTCCGGCTCCACCAGGATCACCTCGGGGATCTCGGTGGCGAGGAACCTCAAGCCATCGACTCGCGCGCGACGCGCAGCAGGTAGGCCCCGTACTCGTTCTTCTCCATCTCCCGGCCCATGCGCAGGAGCTCGTCGGCGCCGATCCAGCCCTGGCGGTAGGCAATCTCCTCGATGCAGGAGACCATGAGACCCTGGCGCTGCTGGACGGCCTGGATGTAGTTGCCGGCCTGCATCAGCGATTCGTGGGTTCCGGTGTCGAGCCACGCGAAGCCCCGGCCGAGCTTCTCGACCTGCAGGCTGCCCTCCTCCAGGTAGACGTTGTTGACGTCGGTGATCTCGAGCTCGCCGCGTGCCGAGGGCTCGAGCTCGGAGGCGATCTCTCCGACCCGCGAGTCGTAGAAGTAGAGGCCGGTCACGGCCCAGTTCGTGCGAGGCGCTTCGGGCTTCTCCTCGATGTGGACGGCCCTTCCCGCCTCGTCGAAGTCCACCACGCCATAGCGTTCGGGGTCGCGCACCCAGTAGCCGAAGACGGTTCCTCCGCTCTCCCGCTGCGCCGCACTCCTCAGCACCTCCGGCAAGCCGTGGCCGTAGAAGACGTTGTCTCCCAGGGCCAGCGCCACGGGCTCGTTGCCGATCCACTCGCGTGCGATCAGGAAGGCCTGGGCAATCCCCTCGGGCCGCGGCTGGGCCGCATAGGAGATGGAGAGACCCACCCGCGAGCCGTCGCCCAGGACCCGCTCGAAGCCGGGCAGGTCCTCCGGCGTGCTGATCACCATGACCTCCCGGATCCCGGCCAGCATCAGGGTGGAGAGCGGGTAGTAGATCATCGGCTTGTCGTAGACCGGCAGCAGCTGCTTGCTCACGCCGAGCGTGATGGGATACAGCCGGGTCCCCGATCCGCCCGCGAGGACGATGCCCTTCATTCGTCTCGTCTCGTCCCGTTCACGGGAGGAACTGCGCCGGCGCGGCGAGCTTCCGGGGCAGGTACTCCTCGATCACGTAGTTGAGGCCCCACTTGGCCAGGGCCTGCTGCTCGGCCCGCACGCCCATCTTGAGCAGGTCGTTCAGAGCCTTCTGCCACGGCTTGTGAGACTGGAAGAAGGGGTCGTTCTTGAGCGCATCCCGTGCGCGCTTCACGTCCACGTCCTGGAGGGGGTGGGTGGGCAGGTCGTACTCCCGGATGTCGGCGGGCGTGACCCCCAGGTAGCGGGCCTGGGGGACGCAGAAGAACTGGGAGAGATGTGCGGCATTCCCCGATCCCACCTTGAGGGTGCGGTAGATGTTCGAGATGCCGTAGGGATCGCAATCGACGAAGGCGTAGACGGGGATCTTGCACTCGTCCGAGAGCTTGCGGATGAAACGCCGCGTGGCCCGGGTCGGCACGCCCGCCATCGAGACCAGGATGCAGTTCGAGGTCTGCCAGAACTTGTGGCTCTGCAGGCGCTGGAAGATACCCCCCGTCTCGATGGCCAGGATGAACTTGGCATCGGTCTGGAAGGAGAGGTGCTCGACGGTCGAGGGGATCGAGTAGGCGCCCGATCCGAAACGGGTGCAGTCGATGCGCTCGATCTCGCCGGTCTCCCGATCCGGGTCGAGCACGATCAGGTTGCCCGCCACGGCGCCGCCGTGCTCGTCGGGCACGAAGCGGAGCTGCTCCCGTGAAACACCGCGCACCGAGAACATCGCCTCGATGTCGTCCATCACGGCGTCGCTCTCGCTCTGCTCGTCGAAGCGCGCCTCCTCCCAGTTCTTGCTCTGGTAGTAGGCGTCTCGCTTGGTGGCGAAGTCGTTGGTCTCCACCATGTCCTTCGAGAGGCCCATCATCCGCAGGGTCTGGGCGAAGCTCTTGACCGTGTTGACGGTCAGGGTGCGGGTCTTCTTCTGCTTGCCGATCTCGAAGTAGCCGCGTTTCTGCGAGTAGGAGACGTTCTTCAGCGAGCGGATCGGGAAGTGCAGGTCGGGCTTCCCCTTCCGGTTGATGCGCTGGTGCACCCCCTTGGCCGTCTCCTTGATCAGGTCGACGGTCAGGGTGTCGAGCTTGGCGTTCTTCGCCTTGACCTGCCGGGCCTTCTCCTGGACGTCGGCCTCGGAGCCCTTGCGGGCCGTCTTCTTGCGGGGAGCGGCCTTCTTCGTGGTCTTCTTGCGAGCCGCCATGTCTAGAGCTTCCTGCTCTTCTCGAGCACGTCGGTCAGGTTGCCTGCCACCTTGTCCCGCTCCTTGTCTGCGAAGCCCAGGATCTCCTGCAGGCCCACGGCCACCTGCGGAATGTACCGTTCGATGTAGGAGCGCTTCTTCGCCTCGTCCGCCTCGCGGCGCCGCCTGCGAATGTGGGTCGCCACGCGCCGTCCGCACTCCTGGAGCCCGAGGCGGATCTCCTTGATGATCTCCGGGTAGTGGGCGATCGCCTCCTTGCTCTCGGAGGTGAAGGGAACCCAGACGCTTGCGATGTGCACCATCAGCAGCATCGGACCCACGGGCATGGCGCCGCGCGGCTGCTGCATCTGGTAGGACTTCCAGTCGGTGCCGGTCACGGCCCTGGTGATGGCGCAGGCCCCCTGCTGGTACTGCAGGGGCACGCGGTTGGCGAAGCGGAAGCAGGTCACGGAGTCTTCGGCGCCGAGCTTGCCGCCGTAGGCAAGCCCCACCTCGATGAGGAAGGGGTTGCCCCGATACACCGTCGGCCGGCGCGTCACCGATGCGTAGAAGTCGGCCTCCACCTCCTGCCGCAGCGCCTGCTCGATCAGCTCCTCGCCGATCGGCGCGATGCAGTCCGTGGGCGGCGCCATGATCTTGGTCGCCTGGATGCCCTTGTGGAGCCGCTCCGCCTCCTCCCGGGTCACCTCGCTGGGGCGCCGCGACGTGGCGATCTTGGCGTGCTTGCAGATCTCGTCGGCGATGCGGCCCGACACGCGGGAGAAGTCCGCCTGCAGGCAGCCGCGCAGGTTGCGCGAGCGCGTGTCCCGGAACATCTGCATCAGAACGCCGAGCTCCACGCCGTAGGGGTGCGGCTTGATCTCGTCGGTCTCCGGCGGGAGATCCTCGGTGACGCGATCGAAGAGGATCGTGCCGTTGCTCTTCTCCGGGTTCGGCGGCAGGTACTCGATGCGCGCGTGCGGGTTCGCGAGAGAGATCTGCCGGATGTAGGCGTCCACCGAGTGCTGGCCGCCGCGGTAGCCGCCCTCCATCTCGATTTCGACCCGCGTGCCGTGGGCGTGGGCCCATTCGACGGTCTCGTCCTTCTTGACGCGCGGATCGTTCGTCTTGGTGTCGATGACCAGCTCGAAGAGGTGGGCCGGCTTCCTGTCACCGATGCGCGTGACGATCTTGATGGGCTTGCCCGTCGTGAGCAGGCCGTACATGCCCGCGGCGCTGATCCCGATGCCCTGCTGCCCGCGGCTCTGACGCAGCCGGTGGAACTTCGAGCCGTAGAGCAGGCGCCCGAAGATCTTCGGCACCTGGGCCTTCACGATGCCCGGGCCGTTGTCTTCGATGGCGACCCGGAAGCGGGTCTCGCTCTTCTGCTGGATCTCGACCCGGATGTCGGGCGTGATGCCCGCCTCTTCGCAGGCGTCGAGGCTGTTGTCCACGCCTTCCTTGACCGTGGTGAGCAGCGCCTTCGAGGGATTGTCGAAGCCGAGCAGGTGTCGGTTCTTCGCGAAGAACTCGGAGACGGAGATGTCGCGCTGCTTGCGCGCCATCTCCTTGGCGGTGGAGCGAGAGCGGGGCGCGGCCTTCTTCCGGGCCGGCGCCTTCTTGGTGGCGGGCTTGGCCTTCGCCTTCTTCCCGCCCGCCTTCTTGGCAGGGGCCTTGCGCCCGCGCTTGGTGGGGGTCTTCCCCCCCTTGCCGCCCTTCCGGCCCCCGGCCGAAAAAGCGAAGCTCTCCTGCTTGCTCATCGGATCACCCCCGGTCGGGATGATCCTGTTCGCACCGGGGAGGGTCAACTGGGTGGAGTTCGACCCGCTTCGAAGGGCCGGCCCACGGGTTCCCTAGGCGACGGCGAGGTTCTCGCCGGCGAAATTCCCCGTCAGGCGAACCCGCCGCTCGGCGAGCAGATCGCGGACGGCCGCCACGACCTCCCGATCGTCGTCCGTCAGCTCTCCGAGCACCTGGACCAGCTCCAGCAGGGTCGTCTCCACCGGGGCCGGCGGTCGGTTGGGGGCGCGAGCAGCGAGGATGGCGGTGCGGTTCATGGTGTCCTCCGTGGACACCCCTGGCTACAGCAGGAAGCGTGCCAGTGGGGCTCGCGGCCCGCGGGTTCGGGGGGTCCTTGGATTCGCCTTTGATTTTGGTCGGTTGTTGCTTCCGTAGGGGGTTTCCCCGACTCGTTGGACGCGGCTCGAGGTGACGGAATTCGGCCGGCGGTGGCCGTGGATTGACACTGACCCACCGGTCGGGGTTCTAGGTGGATCGACATGGACCTGCCGGTCGGGGTACTAGAGAAGGAACTCGTGGGTGCGCTGAGCCACGTAGGCGGCGAGGCGCTCCCGCTCCTCCTCGCTGGGCCCGAGGAAGGTCACGCCCATCCCGCAGGTGCGGAGCTCTCCTGCGCCGTCGGTGTGGTTCGCCACGACGGACTTCAGGGTCAGGTCTCCGCCCGGCAGAGGCAGCTTCAGCTTGATCCGGGCGCCTACCTCGAGCGGCGACGGCGTCTCCAGGAAGGCCCCCCCCACCGAGAGGGTCGAGCAGACCAGGTCCTTGCGCTTCAGGCCCCAGCTCGCGCGGGCCAGCAGGCTGGTGGGCGCCCGCTGGTGCTGGCGCTTGGGGTGGTGTTCGTTCTCGAAGCGCGCGGCGTTGGCGATCCAGCGCAGGGTGCCGTCGTCGAAGGGCGGCCGGAGGACGCGGTCGACACCCGCCTTGCGGAGCTCGAAGATCCGATCCTCGTCGGCCAGATCGCCCATCACGACCACGCTCGGGCCGGGCCCCTCGCTCGAGACGGGAAGGCGCGGGACCACCCGGCCCAGAGCGGCCAAATCCAGGGTCTCCGGGAAGATCACGGCGCGAACCGTCACCGCCTCCTCCTGGCTGCAGAAGAGCACGGCCTCGTCGGGGTCGTTGGCGTAGAAGACGTCGATGCCGAGGCGCAGCAGGCGCAGCGCGATGTCGCCGAGCCCGGTGGTTTCGTCGTCCAGGATCAGGGTGTAGGGCTGCTCGTCCATGACATCCTCCCTCGCGGGTCCGCGTTTTCCTGCATCGGGGAACGGGAGTGAGACTTGAGAGAGCTGCCCCCAGGGGTCGGCCGGCTCCGCGACCCGCGGCCTTGCGAGATGCGGCCGGCTAGGCGAGGCCTGCTGTCAGCTCCCGGGCGGAGACGACGATCTGGTCGCGTCCTGCCTGCTTGGCCTCGAGCAAGGCGGCGTCGGCGCTCTGGATCGCGTCGTGGAGCGACTCGGATCGGGGATCTCCAACTCCGGCGCTGAACGTGAACGGCGGCTGGTCCGCCGTCTCGAGGGTCGTGGCCAGGCTCTCGCGAATGCGATGCAGCGTCCGCTCCGCGTAGGCCGGGTTCATCTCGGAGAAGACGATGACGAACTCCTCGCCTCCCCACCGCGCCACCAGGTCCGTCGGGCGCAGGGCGCTTCGGATCGCCCGGGAGAAGAGCCGCAGGCCCCGGTCTCCCGCGGAATGTCCGTAGGTATCGTTCAGGGCCTTGAAGTGGTCGAGGTCGCAGAAGGCCACGACGTAGGGGAGGCCTCGCGCCTCGAGCCCCTGGACACGGTCCTCGAGGCTTCGCCGGTTCAGGAGGCCCGTCAGGGGATCTCGAGAAGCCTGGGTCTCCGTGGTCGCAAAGGCCCGGAGCACACCGATCCGATCGACGCCGACCTGGACGACCTCGTGGATCGTCTCGAAATCGCCGTCGCCCAGCTCGGATGGGCTGACGCTGTGCGAGACGCCGATCGATTGCCCCATCACGTTCAAGGGGAGACAGATGGCGGTGCCGCCGGAGAGGGCGCGTTCCCTCAAGTAGGGACATGCGTCGTAGCTACCGGTGTTCGAGAACACGAGGGAGGTGCCCCGTCGAATCGCGGGGCAGCGGTCCGGCGTCAGCACGTCGCAGCAAGGGCCGCACCGGTCTTCGGCCGAGGTGCGGGCCTGTCGGAGGTGGGCGTGGCTCGAGTCCGCCAGCAGAAGCTCCGTCGACCACTCCGGCAGCTCCTCGGCGAGCGCGTCGCCGAGGGTGCGGAGGGCCTGCTCCTCGGTCAGGGACATCTCCAATCCCTGGTGCACCCGCGCATGGCGCAGCTGGGTCGCGGCGAAGGCGTTGCGTTCGGCGACCCGCGCCGCGTTTCGGCTTCGCTGGAGCTGGTTGACCCGTCCGAGGAAGCCGAGAATCCCACCAATGACGCCCAGGATGACGAGGACGGCGATCTTCGTGGAGCGGGCATTGGCCGCGACCTTCTTGCCGCGCTCGTCCAGGTGCTTCTTCCGGGCCGCGAAGTAGGCGTCGATGCCATCCCTGTAGGTGGCCTTGTGGGTGACGTACTCGCCGCCCAGGATCGCTCTCGCCTCCGCGGTCCGTCCGGCGTCGGCCAGCTCGAGGATCCGTGTTTCGAGGGCGACGAGGGTGTCGTTGGCCTCGCTCACTCTCTCGATGTGAGCGATGTCGCGCGGGTTCGCTCTGGCCCGGGCGATCTCGAAGATCTCCTCGAGGCGAAGGGCTGCGCGATCGTAACGGTCGGCCCAGGCTACCCTCTCGGCGGTTGATGTGTCGACGTATCTCGAGGCGGAGTGCGTCAGCACTTCGTCGAGATAGCGAACCTCCCAGGCGTCCCCGAAGAGCGGAACGTCATCCCTCGCGACGGCCTCGGCATCTGCCACGACGCGGCCGGTCGCCTTGAACGCGTACGAGACGAAGCCGACCATGGCCAACATCGCGACGGCGATGCCCACCTCGACGCTGTCACGTCTCCGGCCCAATCGAAGCCCCTCTTTCGCTCCGCGGCCACGGGCCGCGCGTCAGCCCGGGAAGAGAGCTGGTCGCACCCGCATCGACCGGCCCGAAGCGCCGCAGGAGGGAGCTTCTCACGGAGCTTCCTGGGCCGATCGACGGAAGAGGACCAGGTGTTTTGCCCAGAGGCGCTCGGTCACCATCGTCCGCATCCGGCCGCTGCAGTTCGGCGAGGGCGCATGCAGCGCCCAGGGGTGCATGACGAAGACGTCGCCCGCCTCTCCCGTGAGCTCGAGGATGCGGAGCTCGACCCCCTCGTGGTCGGTGCTTCGCATGACGAGGCGTTCGATGCGCTCCTGGTTCGGGCCCTCCTGCCACAGATCGCGCAGCCAGGGGACTCGCCCGGCGAGCGCCTTCCTGACCTCCCCGGAGTGGCCTTCGTAGCTCCGGTCCCGCCGTTCGGGCATCTCCCGCACGAGTCGGTGGGAGCCGCCGACGACCAGGGTCCCACCTTCGTGCGGCTCCAGCCGGTGGAGCAGCAGGAAGACCTGGGCGCCGGGAGGCCCCTCGACCCAGCCGGGGGCCGGCCCGTCCATGTGCCACACCGTGCGCGGGAGCAGCCACTCGCCTTCGCCCGGCGGCGTCATGATCAGCTGCCCGGGCTGCGCCGGCTCGCGCCAGCCGTCGGTGCCAACCAGCTCGTCGAGGGCCTCGCGGACCACCGGGGCCAGGATGGGCTCGAAGAGGCCTTCTCTCTCCTTGAGGCCCTTCACGATCGCCGGAGGCACCCGCCTCCACGTCGTCGGGTCGTCCCGGTGCATGTCGAGCTTCTCGGCGACCCGTTCCCAGAGCCGCTCGCAGATGCCGCGTACGACCTCCTCGTCGACGGCTCCGGGCAGGCGGGTCAGACCGCGGCTCTCGAACTCCTCGATCTGCTCGGGCGTCATCGCTGCGCCTCCCGGCTCAGCCACAGGCCGATGCCGGCCATCCGGTGGAGCTTCGGGTCCGTCTCGGAGTCGAGTAGCTGCTGGAAGAACCCGCACAGGTCCGGATGGGCGTGCTCGTAGGCGAGGCTCTGCACGGCGAAGCGCCGCACGCGGATGCTCGTGTCTTCGAGGGCGCGCTCCATCAAGAGCGGCACGGCGTCAGGGAAACCCTCTCCTGCGCGCCGCCGCCCCACGGCGTGGGTCGCGATCTGGCGAACCTCTCGCTTGGGATCGCGGGTCAACGGCACGAGGGCCTGCACCCCTTCCGGATCGCCTGCTCGATGGAGCCACAGCACGCAGCGCTGCCGCACGGCCCAGCGGCCGTCGCCGAGGCCGGCCAGCGCCTCTTCGCGGCTCTGCGGATCCTTCTCGTCGCGCGGATCGATGTCCTGGTTCATCTCGTTCTCCCGACCTTGGGGTGGGGTGGAAGAGCGCCAGAAATGAGAACGGCCCAGCGCTCCTCCCTAGACTCGAACGCCTTCGTCCGGTGCAACCACCGGAGCGGAGGGCTCGCTGGAGTGAGCGCGGGCCGGAAACCCGCGGTTCACGATTGTCTCGCCAGGGTGGCGCGCGGCGCCCGGGGCGTCAACCCGGGTTCGGATGGCCCGTGCCGCGCTGGATCACCCGGAGTCGGGGGGCGCTGTGATCTCCAGGGCCTCCTCGTAGGTCGTACGCAGCTCCCGGATCCGCCACTCGGTCGTCGACGTCATGCATTGGAGGAAGACCACGGGCGCCATCGAGCCGTTCGGATAGAGGGAGCGCGCGCTGCTGCAGCTCGCGAAGCGGAAGCCCTGGAAGGCGTAGCTCGCGTTCTTGAAGAGGAGGGCCCGATCTCCCTGCAGGCGTGCCTCGAGGCGGGATGCGAGGTCGGCGAGGGTCTCTTCGTGCCCGGCCAGCTCGCGCTGCAGGCAGGTCACGATCTCCGCCGTGGTCGGCGCCGACGCGCAATCGGCCCGGCCGGTCGCCGGTACGCCGAACGAGAGGATGCCGGCCGCCGCCAGGGCGAGTCGGGTGAGCAGTTTCATGCGAGGCGATCCATGGTCCCGAGAGCCTACCGGAGTGCGGCCCTCGCCGGCTCCTTGAGGAGGACGGTGAAGCTCGAAGGGCACGGGTCTGCAGACCAGGAGCCGCCGCCACGATCCAGCAAGGCCCGGACGGTCTTCTCGCCTCTGCGGGTCCGAAAGCTGGGGCCGACGACCAGGGCATCGACGCCTTGCCTCAAGCTCTCGAGAAACGCGGTCCCGCGGGCCTTGCCGGCGAGGCAGCTGGAGACGACCCACGACGCCCGCTTGCGGCGTTCGCCCTCCTCGGGAATGCCGGCATTGGCGAAGCTGTGAACGGTCCAGCGCGCGGTCTCGAACTGCAGCGTCGGGTCGAGGAGCGCGAGGGTCGGAAAGATGGCCCTGCTGGCCATCACGCTCCGCCCCGCCAGCAGGTCGATACACGCGTTCGCGAAGCGGAGCTGCCCGGGCGGGAGGCGCAGCCCGGAGGGAGCTCCCATTGGAACCTTCGCGGGCAGGCTCCTTCCGGTCGAGCTCTCCGACTTCGCGAAGGGCCAATCCCGGCCTTCGATCGATCCGAGGGCGATGACGATCGGCAGTCCAAGCGCCAGCAGAGCGAGAGCCCGGCCCCGTGCCTTCGATCGCAGCAACGCCTCGCCGACGAGCCCCGCGCACAGGGTGACCGGCAGCAGGTACACCATCCGCCAGTAGGCCCCGGGCGTCAGGATGTCGATCAGGATCGGGCCCGTCAGAGGCGTCGCGAAGCCCAGCAGCAGCACGAGGGACAGGCCGACGACGAAGCGACCGCGGCCGGCCGGCAGCGCCAGCAGCGGGGCCGCGGTGAGCAGCACCGCGTCGCGAAGGGCAACGGCCGGGTGGTCCGTGACCATCGCCAGGTTCGCGAGCCAGTCGCTCGGGAAGAGCTCGAACAGCGAGATATCGGCCGGCCGGGGGAGCAGCCCCGCGAGACCCGCCAGGCCGATCACGAGTCCATAGACGGAAGCGAGCTGGAGTGTGGCCGACCGCAGCAGCCGCGCGCGGCTCGGGCCGGATGCCCCTGCGAAGGCGACTCCCGTTGCCCCGAGCAGGGCCGGCACCATGAAAATGGCGGAGCCACTCAGGCCGATGGCGCCGATGGCCGCCAGGGTGACCCAGAGGAGCCGAGCGCGGGTGGGGCTCGCGAGGTAGCGGAGCGCGAGCAGCAAGACGAGAGGGAGGCCCACTCCCCAGAGCAGCACCTTGCCGAGGTAGAGGGCGAGCAGCAGGTTGCCGTAGCTGCGCCCCGGCACCTTGAGGTCGGCGAGGCAGAAGCAGAACACCAGGAGCGTCGCGCCGCAGGCCCTCCACGGCGTCAGGCCCAGCTCGCGGTAGAGGGCGACGAACACGAACGCGAAGAGCAGGTGTCCCACGACTCCGCCGAGCTTCTGGAACGCCCACACGGGGTCGAGCCCCACGAGGTCGGCCAGGAAGGTGACGAGAAGCTCGTGGGAGGTGAGCGCGTGCGCCGTCGTGAGCGGTGGCAGGACCCCGACGTTGAAGAAGCTCTGCCCCACCTCGAAGGGCTCGTCCAGGTGGTCGAGCTGGACGAGCGCCCGGTGCAGGTAGTTGACATCGTCCGGGTTGAAGTAGGCGAGGAAGAGCGAGCCGAGGCCCGTCGCCACGCCGAAGCCGAGCGTCGCCCACAGCGGCCCGCCCGCCTCCCGGCCGGTCACCCAGGCCTTCGGGCGGCAAACCCAGACCACCCCGGCTATCAGGAAGCCAAAGGGAAGCCAGATCCAGCCCGCCGGCAGGCCCGTCAGCAGGCTCAGGTGGTAGGCCAGGGTCCAGCAGCCGAGCACGAGCGCGAAGCCATGTGCCGGAAACAGAAGCCAGCCGCTTCGGCGGGTACGCGCGTCCTGGTGGGCTTGGCTCTCCATCAACCCGCGGGCTGGACGGAGCTCCAGCCGGTGGGCTCGTGGCCACCGCTCTTCCCGATCGCCTCGATGTCCAGCTGGGTCGGGAGCCCGATGATTCCGTCGAGCCTGGTGTTCCGGCCCGTCCCGGTGTCGTAGAGCCTGTGGTCGGCGAGCCGCCTGATCAGGGGGAACATGGTGAACTCAGCCAAAAGGGGTCGAAGAGGCCCCGAATGGGGAAGAGCAGGACCGCCGCCATCGGCCCCGGATGGGCCCGTGCAGAGGTCCCCGAAAGGGTAGGACAGGCCGTGAAGACCCGGTTGGGGCTTCGGCTCCCCGGACGTGGGCGGAGCCGATCTTCCGCCGCCGCCGTCTGCCGTCGTCCGACGACCTGGTGCGCATCTTCAGCGGGCAGGAGACCGCCGCGTTTCGAAGGGCCTGACCCCGAACGCCACGCGGGTGCCGTAGATCCTCGACGCGGCTGAGGCCGCAGGACGGCCATTCTGGTTCTTCGTACCGACATGTAGGTAGAATCGGAAATCACACCGATGGCCAGGACGACCCGAGCGGAACGAAGCGAGCGCACCCGAGCCGCCATCCTTGCGGCTCTCGGTTGACTCCCTTCAGGCGAGGGACATGAAGATGACTACCGAGCGAAACCTCAAGCGTCGCTATTGGGCCGGAATCACGTCGAGCGTCAAGCACGTGATGAATCCGATCAGCGAGGAGGGAGCCTCGCATGCGTTCAAGGCGGCGTTCTCCCTCGCCGGCCCACACCTCCAGACGGCCTTCGAGGAGTTCTCCAGGCATCCGAATGGAGAGCGACTCCTCAAGGACCGGCCGCAGCTCGGGGATAGGCTCGCGGACGCGGCCAACGCGTTGGACGCACCCGAAGGGAGCTTCGCCGCGGCGTATCGGGACTTCATCGGAATGGACACGAATGCCATGGTCGACACGCGGGCCCTCGCGTCGTATGCGCACGTGGATGCCCTGGCCGAGGAGCTGGGATGGGATGAGGAGATCGCGTGGTTCGTGGAGCGCATGGCCAACACGCACGACCTGTTCCACGTGCTCGCGGGGTACGGTCCCAGCCTGGCTGGTGAAGGCGCCGTCATCATGTTCACCTTCTCTCACTTCGAGATGCGCAGGGGGCTCCTGGCCGCGTTCCTCCATTCACTCAGGCCGAAGGTCGGATGGAGACGCTGGCACGGGTACCTGCGCGAGGGATGGGAGAGGGGAGCGGAGACGGCCGGGGCAGGCCAGCTTCTCGCCGCCTACTACGAAGAGCTCCTGCCTCTCCCTCTGGAGCAGGTTCGCCGCGAGCTCGGCATTCCCGGCCACACCGATCCGCCGGGAGTCGCAGATTGGTTCGACATGAAGAGGTATCGACGATTCCTCTCGGGCTACGGGGCTCTGGACGAGGACATGGCCGACGGCATCGCCGCTCTGAATCGTCGGGCCCGCTGAGTCACGCATCCCCGGACGAAGAACGCGCTGGCGGACTTGCCGAGTGTCGCGAGCGCCTCAGCCTTTCAATACCTGGCTGACGTAGCTCTTCGCCATTTCGGCGTACTCCTGGACCAGGAGCTCTCCCTCACGACCGCCCTGCTCCAGAGCCGTCCGGGTGACCGCACCCAGGAGGTCGCAGACCAGGAAGCAGACTCTCGAGAGTCGTTCGTCGTCCACGGAATCGGGTGCGAAGGGCCGTGCGGCCTCGAACAATACGCTCGCCATTCTTCGCGAGTCCTCCACGCCCAGATGGCGGAGGGCCCGAATGGCCTGGACTGCGCTCCAGATCTCGACGAGAGCGGGGTCGCCGGCGATGGCCTCGTAGAGGGACTCCGGCAGGCCTTCCGCCGCAGCCTGGAGGCCGGCGGCCGAGTCCACGGCTCGAAAACGGTCCTCTACGAGGGCATCGGTCACGTGCAGGAACTGGGAGAAGAGGAGCGCAAGGAGAGCGTTCCGGTCTGGGAAGAACTGGTAGAGCGAACCGATGGGGACCCCCGCCCCTCGGGCGACGCCCTCCATGGTGAGACCCTCGAGCCCACGCTCGGCGATCGGAAAGGGAGTGCGGATCACGCTGGACGATGCCCAGGAGCTCGAGCCCATCGAGGCGATCGCCAAGGAACTCGGTCGTAGGGCGAAGATCCGGCTCCGTCTGCGGCCCCGTCTTCCCTCGGCGAACTCGCCGACCGACTTCGAAAACGTCCACGGTGCGCCGGTGGACCTCGCGAATCAGGGGTACAAGGCCGGCATTGCCGACGACGACCTGATCCCCGTTGGCTTGCGCGCGCTTGCGTCGCCACAGGTGGAGCTGACCGGACTTCACATCCACATCGGGCGACACCGTGGCGAGCTCGGTTTCTGGCGGGAGTCGATGCGGGCGTATGCGCGCAAGATCGCAGAGCTCGCGCGCGAGTGGAACGGATGGGAGCCCACGGAAATCGACATCGGCGGGGGATTCGCGCAGCAGCTGGACCCGATGTCGAGCTACGAGAGGGAGCTCGAACCCGGCCGTGCGCTCTTCGGAAGCGCTGCCGTTCACGCCACACGCGTCAACTTCTTGAAGCGTCAGACACGACCCGTTCCGTGGGCGTGGGCGGTTACGGACACGACTCAGTTCTGGCTACAGGGCGGGGGGCACCAGGCCAATCACCCCTACGTGGTCGATGGCAAACCCATCGACCGATACGCGCCTTCTGACCGGCTCATCGCCGATATCGCCGGCAAGAGCTGCGCAGCCGACCAGATCACGGGGGAAGCTCTGCGCTTGGGTCCCCTGGAATCCACCGGCTGCGCGACACGACCTCAGTCCTGCCGAGGCCGCAGCCCCACCGCCTCCGCCACACATCCCGGTGTCACCTCCGCTTCTCCCTCGAGATCCGCAATCGTCCGCGCCACGCGCAGCAGCCGGTGCGCCGCCCGAGCCGAGAGGGCCAGGCGATCGACCGCGCGTGCCAGGACGCGGAGCGCTGGGCGGGTGGTGCGGGTCGTCTCGGTCAGGTTCTCGAAGGGGAGGGCGGCGTTGCCGCGGCCGCCCGGCGGGATGCCGAGGGCCGCGAGCCGGTCGCTCTGGAGGGCGCGGATACCGATCACCCGCTCGCGCACCTCCTCGCTGGTGTCGCCCATCGCCGGCCCGTCGAGGTCGAGGAAGGGGACCGGGCGCACGTGGACGTGCATGTCGATGCGGTCGAGCAGGGGGCCGGAGAGGCGGCGCGCGTAGCGGGCGAGGGCGTTGTCGTCGCAGCGGCAGTCGCGCACGCCGCTCTGCCACCAGCCGCAGGGGCAGGGGTTCGCGGCGGCGATCAGCTGGAAGCGCGCCGGCAGGGTGACGCGCTGCTCGGCCCTCGAGAGCACGACCCGCCCCTCTTCGAGCACCTGGCGAAGGGACTCGAGGGTGCCGCGCTGGAACTCGACCAGCTCGTCGAGGAAGAGCACGCCGCGATGGGCCAGGGTCACCTCGCCGGGTCCGACGGCTCGTCCGCCCCCCAGCAAGCCGGCCTGGGAAGCCGAGTGGTGGGGCGCCCGGAAGGGGCGCACCAGGCCTTCGCAGCGGGCGACGGCCAGACCCACGGAGTCGTGGATGCGGGCGACCTCGAGCGCCTCTTCGGGAGCGAGCGGAGGCAGGATGCCGGGCAGACAACGCGCCAGCAGCGTCTTGCCTGCACCCGGGGCGCCGCGCAGGAGCAGGCCGTGGCCCCCGGCCGCGGCGATCAGGAGCGCGCGCTTGGCGGCGGCCTGTCCGCGCACGTCGGCGAGGTTCGGGTGGTGCGTGGTCGCGACGGTGGCGCGGGTCTCCGAGGCGACGCCCAGGCGTCGCTCGGTCGTGAGAGCCTCTACGAGCGGGCCGAGGGCGCCGACGATCTCGGGTGCGCGCTCGCCGAGCAGCGAAGCTTCGGCGGCATTGCCCTCGGGCACGATCACCCGCGCGCATCGGGCCTCGGCGAGGCAGCTGGCCAGCACCAGGGCGCCGCGCACGCCCCGGACCCGGCCATCGAGAGCGAGCTCACCGACCAGCCCGACCTGCTCTACGCCCGCGGCGGGCAGGTGACCGGCCGCCGCGAGCACGCCCACGGCGATCGCGAGATCGAGGCCCGCGCCCTGCTTGCGCAGCGCGGCGGGAGCCAGGTTCACGGTCACCCGTTGATCGGGAAAGGGCAGACCGATCGCCTGGATGGCGGCACGCACCCGCGCGGCGCTCTCGCGAACGGCGGCTTCGGGCAGCCCCACGATGTCGATGCGCGGCAGCTGGGAGCTGATGCGCACCTCGACCTCGATCGGGACGCCTTCGATGCCGAGCAGCGTGGCGCCCATGATCCGCGCCTGACCGGCCATGGCGAACTCCGCCGGGACCGGGGAGGGGCGAGGCAGCGAAACCCGGCCCGTCCGGCTGGGTTCCAGAGGGGCCAGGTTCGAATGGCAGAAGGCAGGGCCCCCGAGAGGACCCTGCCTTCCCACCTTTGAGAAGCCCCGCCAGGGTGGGGGCGTCCTGAAGAGAAGTGGTGAGAGAGACCCGGAAATGTCACGGCGAGGGAAAGTCGATCACCCAAAAGGGTGACCGAAGAGGCTCCTTTCCCCGCGGGGCATCCCCGAGGCGAATCTCCGAGTGGCTGCGCCCGTCCAAGACGGCAGAGTCCCGAAGCGCCCAGACGTTGGAGGATCCCATGCGTGATCGACCCCGTTCCCTTCCGCTCGCCATCCTGCTCATCGCGGTGCTCCCCCTTTCGGCGTGCCAGACGACGACGGGCACCGCACTCGACAAGAAGTCCACCCAGGGTGCGATCGCCGGGGCGATCCTCGGTGCCGCGGCCGGCGCGGCCGCCGACGATCACAAGCGTGGCCGTGGCGCCCTGATCGGTGCGGCGGTCGGCGGTCTCGCGGGCGGCTTGATCGGCCACACCCTGGACAGACAGGCCCAGGAGGTCGACGCGATTCCCGACGCCGCCGTCGAACGCCGCGACGATCGGCTCTTCGTGGCCTTCCCGAGCGACGTGCTCTTCGACGTCGACTCCCGCGCCCTCCACGCAGGCGCCTACGGCCGGCTGAACCAGCTGGCCGATTCGCTGGTCCGCCACCCGGGGACCGAGGTGGTCGTGAAGGGTCACACGGATTCCACGGGTGGCCGGGACTACAACCTGCGCCTCAGTGAGGATCGGGCCGATGCCGTGCGCCGGTATCTGATCGCCCAGGGTGTGCCCGCCGCCCGGGTGCAGGCGATCGGCCTCGGCGACACGATGCCGGTGGCGAGCAACGAGACGCAGGCCGGGCGCCAGCAGAACCGCCGGGTCGAATTCGAGATCCGGCCGAGCGCCGAGATGAGGGAGGAGCATCGCCTCCGGGCCCAAGGAACCGGCGCCCCGGGGGCGGATCCCTATGCTTCGGATCCGCCGACCGACGACCGATACGATCCCTACGAGGCGGGGGATGGGCCTCGCTACGACCCCTACGGGCCCGACGAAGGCTCGCGGTACGACGATCCCTACGAGGTGAGATGATCTCGCGTTCCTGGCCCCGTGCCCTGCTGTGCCTCGCATTCCCGCTGGCGGCGTGGGCAGGGCCCGATGACGAGCGAGTGCGCGTGGTCGTCGAGTCACCCGCCCCCGGTGTCACCCTGGAGGGCCTCGTGCACCAGGCCCGCGTGACCGGCAGCGCATCGGCCGCGGGCGAGAAGCCGGAGCACTTCGACGTGGTCCTCGCGATCGACGTCTCCCACTCGACGAACGCGGCCAGCGGCCTCGACGTGGATGGGGACGGGGTGCTCGGCGTGAACCCGCACCACGAGCTCCTACCGCCGGGCGCCTACGCCCGCAACGTGTTGAGCACCGACCCCGGAGACACGGTCCTGAATGCCCAGATCCAGGCGGCTCGGGCGCTGCTCGGCGCGCTCGATCCCGACCGGGTTCGCGTCGGGGTCGTCACCTTCGCCGGGGAGGTCAATCCCACGACGGGGATGCGAAAGCGGGTCGACCAGGAGGATGCCTTTCTCGCGGTCCCGCTGACGGCCGACTTCGAGCTGGTCGGCAAGGCGCTGGGAGCCATCCTGGCGCGGGGCTCGCGCGGCGCGACGAACTACGCCGCGGGAATCCGCATCGCCGTGCGGGAGCTCGCGGGCCTGAGCGGGGCGCAGAGCCAGCCCCGTGCCGGGGTGCGCCGGGTGGTGCTCTTCCTCTCCGACGGCTCCCCGACCCTGCCCGTCGGAAAGGGAGACGTCGTCGATCCGGGCGATCAAGAGGCGGCCATCCGCGCTGCGAGCCTGGCGCACCAGGCGAGCATCTCGATCAACACCTACGCCCTGGGTGCGCAGGCCCTGCGCTACCCGAAGGTGCTGACGGAGATGTCTCGGGTGACGCTCGGCACCTACACGCCCGTGCAGAAGCCCGGCCAGATCATCACCCTGCTCCAGGGGATCACCTTTTCGAACGTCGAGGACGTGGTCTTCACGAACCTGACCACGGGCGACTTCTCGACCGACGTCCGGCTCTCGCCCGACGGAGGCTTCACGGGCTACGTGCCCGTCGCCGAGGGCAGGAACCGCGTACGGGTCAGCGCTCTCGCCAGCGACGGGAGCCGAGGCAGCGCCGAGTTCGATCTCGTCTTCGCCAAGGCCCGCCTGCCCGATCGCGACCGCATGGCCGAGCTCGAGCGGATCCGCCGCCAGAACAAGGAGCTCGAGCTCCAGCGCCTCGAGATGAACATCGACGCCTTCCGCAGCGAGCAGCGCAAGCTCCTGGAGCTGGAGGCCGAAGGGCGCGGACGCTGACGAAGGGGCTTGCCCCCTCCGTCGACGGCGGGTCGGGGGGCTAGAGGGGGAGGAGCGCCGGGTCGCTGATCTGGCGCTGCTTCAGCTTTCCGTTCTCGTAGATCGACTTGATGTCGACCTGCCCGTCGCCGTTCTTGTCTTCGCCCCGCTCCTTGATCTGGAGCCTTCCGGCGACCTGCTCGTAGCTCTCGAACACGTCGGCCTTGCCGTCGCCGGTCGTGTCCTTCTCGATCCGATCGACGACTTCCTGCCGGGCGAAGACCTTGTAGTGGGTCCAGGTGTCGACCCTGCCATCGCCGCTCGTGTCCTCTTCGGCGAGGGTCAGCTGGCGGTTCGAGTAGCGGAGGGTCCGGTCCGTCTTGCCGTCGCCGCTCGTGTCGTGGCGCTCTTCGACCAGGGCATCCCCCTCGTAGAGGAAGGTGGCGTCCTTTGCGCCGTCGCCGTCCCGGTCCACCTCCCGGCGGTCGGTCAGCCCGTCGCCGCCGTACTCGAACCACTCGTCGACCTTTCCGTCGCCATCGCTGTCCCGGCGCGCACTCCGCACAGAGCCCCCCTGGTACTCGGCCCAGGTATCGACGGTGCCGTCGTAGTCGCGGTCCTGCTCGACTCGTACGAGCTGCCCACTCTGGTCGTCGAAGTAGCGGATCTCCTCGGGAGCACCGTCCCGATCCGCGTCGAGCGAGCGGGCCTTCAGGGCGCGCCCGCCCTCCTCGCGCCTGGACTCGTCGAAGATCGAAGAGGGCAGGTCGCGCAGCTTCTCGGCCTTCGGCGCCCGGCGCGTCTCGCTCGCCTTGCGCTCCAGGTCCGCCTCGGTGGGTCCGGCCTGGTTGTCCTGCGCCTCGCGCATGGCGTCGTCCCGGTCGATGCGGCGGAGCAGCTCCTCCTGGCGTCGCAGCTCGGCCTCGATCTCGTCTTCGAGGCTTCCCTGCCGCGCGATCTCCTGGTTGATCTCCGCGTCGAGGTCGGCCTCGTCATCGGCGTCGGCTCCGCCGGGGTAGCGCCCCCCGCCGCGCCCGCTGCCGCGCGACGAGCCCTGGCTCGCGAGGGGCACCTCCCCGGTGACGGCCCCGTACACGAGCATGCTCACGCCGCCCACGGCCGCACCGATCGGGCCGGCCTGGGCCCCGACGATCGCGCCGATCAGCATGCCCTCCATGGCGCTCTGCGCGCGCTTGCCCGCGGTCGGACTCGCGGGCCCTGCGTCGACGGTCGGAGGAGCCGGACCGCTGGCCGTGGTGATCGGAGGCGGGGTGGCGCTGGGATCGACCCCGGTCTGCGGGGGGCCCTGGGCGCCGGTACCGGCGCACGCGGATAGCCATGCGAGGCACGCGGCGAAGACGAGGAGCAGGGAAGGCGCTTCGCGTTTCATGGAGAGATCTCGCACCTCATCGTACTGGCGGCGGTGGCAATCGCAAAGCACTTCCCAACCCGGGCAGGGCTCCGGTCGACGCACCGCAGCACCCCCGAGAAGAGATGCCCGAATCGCGATCGGGTTCTCCGGACCGACGAAAAGTGGAGAAAAAACGAATGGTTTGAGTCGCCTCGCTGCAGCGAGGTGGCGAGGTGAAAGCCCCTCGCGCCGGCTGGCGGGCCCTCCCTGCGAGGCTAGGCTAACGCGGCGCATTGCGAGCCCTCCTTCCCGCTCCGCTGCCGCTGAGGAGTCACCCATGGGCCTGACCCTGATCCGCAAGAGCCGCGGCACCCGCCCCAAGGCGAACCCGAAGATCGCATTGGTCCTGGCGGGCGGGGCCGTGTCCGGAGGCGCCTTCAAGGTGGGCGGTCTGCGCGCGCTCGACGACTACCTGGTCGACCGCAAGATCACCGACTTCGACACCTACGTCGGGCTCTCGGCCGGCTCCATCCTGGCGGTCTCGCTGGCCGGGGGGGGTCACACCCAACGAGATGATCAAGGTGCTCGAGGGCACGAGCCAACGTCTCGACCAGCTGACGCCGCTCCACTTCTACAATCCGAACCTCTCCGAGTTCGTGCGGCGACCGGCGCGATTCCTCTTCGAGTCGCTCACCTACGCGCCCGCCGTGGCCGTCGAGCTGGCCCGGCAGATCCCCGAGCTTCCCGAGGCCCTGGGCCCGGCGCTGCGCGCCTCTGCCAAGAAACCCAGCTACACGCGTGCCGAGGAGGTGGCCATGCAGGTCATCGAGCACGTGGCGCCGCGGCGCGAGCCACCGTCGCTGATGCGCCAGATCCCCACGGGCGTGTTCGACAACCGGGGCCTCGAGCTCTGGCTGCGCAGTAGCCTCGAGCGGCTTCGCTTGCCGAACGACTTTCGCGCCTTCCAGCAGAAGCGCGACAAGGAGCTCTACCTGGCCGCCTGCGATCTCGACACGGCGGGGCGCGCTGTCCTCGGCCACGACGAGAATGCGGACCTCTCCATCTCCCAGGCCGTTCAGGCCTCGACCGCGCTGCCCTTCTTCTTCAAGCCGGCCCGCATCGGGGGCGTCGACTACATCGACGGCGGCATCCGCAACACGGCCAACATCGACGTCGCGATCGAGAAGGGGGCCGACCTGATCATCTGTTACAACCCCTTCCGACCCTTCCTGAATCGCCGGGATGACGAGGAGGCCTTCGCCGCGGGCACCCCGCTGGCCGAACGCGGGCTCTTCACGGTGGCCAACCAGGTCTTCCGAACGCTGGTCCACTCGCGGCTGCGCATCGCGATCCAGCGCTACGTCAGCGACACCCGATTCCGGGGAGACATCCTGCTGCTCGAGCCCCGCGAGCACGATGCGGAGTTCTTCGGCACGAATCCCCTGGCCTTCTGGAAGCGGGCCGACTCGATTCGGCAGGGTTTCGAGTCGGTGCGGGTCTCGATCGAGAGCAACTACGACGAGGTCGCGCCGCTCCTGGCCCGCTACGGGCTCGAGATGGACCGCTCCTCGGCCCGTCGCCGCGCCCGCCGCCTGCGCAGCAAGCAGGGATGGCGCGTCAGCAGCCAGGAGACGGCCCCTCGGCCCGCGCCGGCCACGCGACTGCACGTCGTCGGCGCCTGAGCCCTCGAAATCCGGGGCCTAAGGGGCCACTCTTGACCCCCGGGGGATTTCGGGTACCTTGTTGATTCTCGTGTCAGCAGCTGGCGACCTGCCGGGCCGCGACCGAGACCCTCCTGCATGTGCACCCTTCTGGCACTTCACCGCTGCTTCCCGGATGCACCGCTCGTGATCGCCGCCAACCGCGACGAGTATCACGACCGGCCGGCGGAAGGCCCTCGTCTCCGTTTCGGGGGCGGGCGCAGGATCCTGGCGCCTCGTGACCTCCGCGAGGGCGGCACCTGGCTCGGCTGGAACGAGGCCGGCCTCTTCGCCGGGCTCACGAACCGCCCCACCGCCTCTCCAGACCCCCACCGCCGCTCCCGGGGCAATCTGGTCATCGACCTGCTCTCCGAGGGAAGCGCCAAGGAGGCCAGCGAGCGGCTGGCGGCCTTGCCCGCCGGCGCCTTCAACCCCTGCAACCTGCTCCTGGCCGACGGCCTGGCCGCCTATTCGGTGGTGCTGGAGGGCCGGCCGCGGATCGCGGAGCTGGAGCCCGGTGCGCACGTGATCGGCAACGCCGATCCCAACGATGCGGGTCATCCCAAGGTCGGGCGCCTCATGCAGGAGGTCGCCCCCATCGCCGACGGGCCGCTCGACGGGGCCGTGGGTGCACTTGCCCATGCGCTGCGCATGCACGTGCCCGAGGGTGACACTCGAACCCCCCTCGAGGCCACTTGTATCCATGCGGGTCCCTACGGGACGCGCAGCTCCACGCTGTACGTGCGCGGGCGTCGGCGCGAAGAGGATCTCCTCCTCTACGCCGATGGGCCGCCCTGTGAGACGAGCTTCGAAGACATGACCCCGCTCCTGGCGGAGCTGGACCTTTCGGCCGGCATCGCCTCGGAGCCTCGATGAGGAACCGCCGTTGAGACGCATTGGCAGCAATATCCGGAAGCAGAACGCGGATGCGAAGCAGAACCGCATCATCAAGAACATCATTCGCTACTCGGACACCGAGAAGCCCAAGAACGACTACCCGAAGAAGATCGTGTCGCCGCCGTCGCCCGACAGCTGCTGCACGGACGACAACCGGGTGACCGTGGGCCAGGTGCGCGAGGTCGACGGCTTCAAGTTCTGTTACAAGATCTGCGAGACCTGCGGTCATGCGGTCCGCTACTACTATCCCGCGGTGGAGAGCACGAGCACGGCGATCAAGAGCTACCGCTCCTGGAAGAAGTACATGGTGCAGTAGCGGGGTTCCCACTCGAACCACACGAGGCGGCCCGCGCAGCGGGCCGCCTCGTCTCTTTTCAGCCCCGGAGAGGGCAGGCCTGTGGAGGGGCCGGCGATGACCCTCGAGCAAGCGGAAGCCTGGCTCGCGAGCCTGATCAACGTCGAACGGATGCCCGATCTCCGGCGGGCCCGGCTCTCGCTCGCCCCGATCCAGGCCCTGCTCGCCGAGCTCGGCCATCCGGAGCGCGGCCTCCGGATCCTCCACGTCGCCGGCTCCAAGGGAAAGGGCTCGACGGCCCTCTTCGCCGAGGCCCTGCTCGGTGCNGCCGGACTCGTGGTGGGGACCTATACCTCNCCGCACCTCGAGAGCTGGGTGGAGCGCTTCCGCATCGCNGGGCGCAACGTNGACGGCGAGCGNCTGGCCGCGGCGGTTGCGCGCATCCAACCGATCGTGGAGCGCCGACGCGCNGAGCCCGACGCGCCGAGCTTCTTCGACGTNACGACGGCGGCGGGGCTNCTGCTCTTCGCCGAGGCCGATGTGGATGCGGCGATCCTCGAGGTGGGTCTCGGCGGGCGCCTCGATTCGACCAATGCGGTCACGCCCGCGGTGACCTGCGTGACCAGCATCGAGCTCGAGCACACCGACAAGCTCGGAGACACGCTCGGCGCGATCGCCGCCGAGAAGGCGGGCATCGCCAAGCCGGGGGTTCCCCTGGTGATGGGCCCCCTCGGCGACGAGGCCGCCCAGGTGGTCGGGGCGCGCTGCGCGGAGGTCGGGGCACCCCTGGTCCGTCTCGGCAAGGACTTCGGGCTCGAGCTTCGCGACCACGCGGAGGGGCGCGCGGCGCTTCGCTTCGTGGACGGCTCCCTCGAGGTGGAGGCCGATCTCACGGCCCCCGGCCGCCACCAGGCGGTGAACGCCGCGTTGGCGCTCGCCTGCGTGCGGCGCCTCGGTCTGATCCCCGATGAAGCGCTCGGCGAGCTCGCCCCGGAGGCCCTCCGCGGGGTGCGGCTTCCCGGGCGGGTGGAAATCGTATCCCGCGCGCCGTGGATCGTGATCGACGGAGCCCACACGGCCGCTTCGGCGCGCGCTCTCGCCGAGGTCCTCCGTGAGCTTCCCCATCGAAGGGGTCTCTTCGTCCTCTCGATCTCCTCGGGCAAGGACCTCCACGAGATCTGTGCCGCGCTCCTGCCCCACGGTGACCGCTTCATCGTGACTCGTGCCGAGGCGGCTCGCTCCCGCGAGCCCGAGGAGGTGGCGGCTCTTCTGCGCAGCCTCGCGCCGGATTCCGAGGTCGAGGTGGTGGTCGCGCCCCGCGAAGCCCTGCGGCGCGCACGCGCCGAGTGTGGGCCGAACGATCTCCTGTGCGCGACGGGATCGATCTATCTGGCTGGCATCGCCCGTACCCTGCTGGGCGCCGCCGCGACGTGAGCGAGGCCGAACTCGCCAGGGCAGAGCTCGTCGAAGCCGAGGCTCGATTCCAGGAGGAGGCCGAGCGCCACCTGCTGCGCAACTACCTCGGCTTCCTCGCACACGGCCTGCTCGGACAGACGGGCTTCCGGTTGATCCAGGCCCCCACCTTCATTCCCGTCTACCTGGAGCTGATCTCCGGCTCGCCCCTGGGCGTGGGCCTAGCCCGGGCCTGCCAGTCCTTCGGCATGTTCCTCTCGCCGATCCTGGGCGCGACCCGCATCGAGCACCGGCGCCGGGTTCTCTCCATGGGCTTCTGGATCGGTGGCCTGATGCGGGTGCAGCTGCTCGGCCTCGCCCTGGCGGGCTTCCTGCTCTCGGATCTTCCGGCGCTGGGTGCGGCCTGCGCCTTCCTCGCCCTGTTCGGCTTCTTCATGGGGATGCAGGGCGTGATCTTCAGCACCTTGTCGTCGAAGTTGATCCCCGTCGAGCGCCGCGGCCGCCTGCTCGGCCTGCGCAACGCCCTGGCCGGCATCACGGCGGGCGCTGTGGGGGGCGTGGGCGGCTACCTCGTCGACATCGAGGCCCTCGGCAACGGCTACGCGTCGACCTTCCTGCTGGCCTTCGTCCTCACGGCGGCGGGGCTGTCGATGCTCGCCTTCCTCCGCGAGCCCGATTCGCCGGTGGTGCGCACGCCCTCACGTCTCGGCAGTCGCCTGCGCGAGCTTCCCGAGCTCCTGCGTCGCGACCCCGGTTTCACGCGCTACTTCCTGGCGCGCGCGCTCGCCACGATGGGTCGGATGAGCATCCCGTTCTACGTGCTGTACGCCGGGCAGAGGGTCGAGCTGGACGGCGCCACCCAGGGTCTGCTCACCACGGCCTTCGTGCTCGCCTGGAGTGGCGGCAACCTGCTGTGGGGCGAGATCGCCGACCGCACGGGCTTCCGCGCCATCTTCGTCGCCTCCCTGCTGCTGTGGATCGCATCCGCCCTGGTCTTGCTCGCGGCCGGGGACCAGCGCAGCGTCCTGGTCTTCTTGATGGTCGGCCTCGGGGCCGGCTTCGGCGGCTTCCAGATGTCCTCCCAGAACCTGGTGCTCGAGTTCGGAAGCCGGGCCAATCTCCCCATGCGCGTCGCCGTCGCCAACTCCGCCAGCGAGCTGGTGGGGGTGATCGGTCCGCTGATCGGCGGGCTGATCGCGGCCTTCGTCTCCTACGAGGCCGTGTTCTGGGTGGCGATCGCGTTCCAGGCGGCCGCGGTGGTCTGGGTGCTCGCGGCGGTTCCCGAGCCGCGCCATCGGTAGCGGCGCGGGTGCTTCGTGGCACGAAGAACGAAGCGCCCGGGCCGGCTCCTCGTGCGAGCACGAGGGGAGGGGTAGCCAGTCCGGGCGCTGAGACCGTTCGAATTGCAGCCCGTGAAGTAGCAAGGCACGTGCCAGGGTCGCGGGGCGAAGCCCCCGCCCACCCCTTGAGGTGGGCAGGCGTGGGGTTGCGCCTCCCATCTGCACAACGATGGGGGAGCCCCCGCGTGGCGCGCGGGGAATCCGGTGACACAAATTGTGTCCCTGGCGTTCCTCGGGGAGTCGGAGTTGCGCAGGGCTTGCCGGGGCGCGATGGAACGGCGTCCCCACGAGGACTTCAGGCCGACGCTGGCTCTCGGAGTGCCCCCACCAGCGCCGCCAGGTGATCGGGCGTCGTTCCACAACAACCCCCGACCAGGGCTGCGCCCGCATCGAGCCACAGACTCGCCTGCTCCGCGAAGGCGCGGGGAGAGAGCTCGTCGTTGCGACCCTCACCTCGCGCGTCCGGTGCGCCCAGATTGGCGCTCACGAAGAAGGGGAGGCCGCAGCGGGCGAGTGCACGCAGGCAGGGAGCGACGGCGCGCGGCGGAAGGCAGTTCACACCCACGGCCACGGGTCGCAGCGGCTCGACGGCGGCGATGCCATCCGCGAGGGGCTCGCCCGAAAGCAGGCGAGCGCTGTCGTCGCAGGCGAAGCCCACGAGGAAGGCGGACCCCGAGGCGGAGGCGGCCGTGGCAGCGGCCACGGCCTCTCGCACGGTGTTGTGTGTCTCGACCAGGATGGCATCGACGCCTGTTTCCGCGAGGTGTCGGGCGTGCTCGGCGTGCTCGGTGTCGAGCTCTGGATCTCCTGGGACCCGCTCGGGGTGGTAGCAGTCCTCGAGCGGCGGCGCGGACCCGAACACCACTCCCCCGGGATGCGCCTCGCGCGCGAGCCGCACGGCGAGGCCGGTCAGCTCTCTTGCGCGGTGTCCCAGCCCCGCCCTGTCCAGGACCCGGCGCTGGGTGCGGAAGGTGTTGGCGGTGATTCCGTCGCAGCCGGCTCTCGCGTAGTCGGAGTGGATGGAGCGCACCAGGTCGGGTGCCTCCAGCAGGCCGTGGGTCGACCAGAGGGGCAGCGCACAGGGCACTCCCCGTCGTTCGAGCTCGGTGCCCGTGGCTCCATCCAGGACGAAGGGCCGGCGTGGATCGAGGTGGAAGGGGGTCGCCGCGTCGCCGGGTGGAGCGGGCCGCCTGTTATGCTCCGCCGCCATGAGCCCTGCTCCCTCCGTGGTTCGGGACGAGCACGCCGGACGTCTCGAAGCGGTGCGTCTGGGCGTGCGCTACGCCGCTGCGCCCCCCGAGCGTAGCGAGCACGGAGAAGCGGGTCCGCTGACGCTGGCCGAAGGGCGTCTCGCCGCCGGGCGCCAACGCCTCGGGCCCTTCGAGGTCGCGCTCGCGGCGGACCACGCAGGAGAGCGGGCAGAGTGGGTGGCGACCCTCCGCAACGCGGACGCGGAGGCCCGCTACCTGGAGTCCGTGGTGCTCGGCTTCCGCTGGCAGGGCGCCGACCTCTCCGCTCTGCGTTACCTGAAGAACGGGTGGCAGTCGTGGTCCTTCACGGGATCTCGTGCCCTCGATGCGGAGGGCGAGCCGGACTTCGGCTCCGGGCCGTGGCTTCGCGGGCTCCACCATCCTCTCTCCGCACCGCCGGCGGATCGGGCCGGTTGGCACGAGTCGAGTCTTGTCTCGGTCGCACGGGACGGGGTGGGCCGCACCTGCCTGGCCGGGGTCCTCGAAGGAGGGCTGGGTACCGGTCTCGTCTACTGGCAGGCGAGCACGGGCGGACTGCGCGTCGAGGTAGAGATCCAGCTCGAGGTTCCGCTCGAACCCGGCGCCTCCCTCGAGGTCGAGCCCGTCCAGGTGGCCCTGGGCCGCGACGAGAACGCGCTGCTCGAGAGTTTCGCCGACGACCTGGGTCGCGCCTCCGGCGCGCGCACCGGTGCGGCCCTGCCCACCGGTTGGTGTAGCTGGTATCAGTTCTTCCACGACGTCACCGAGCAGGACCTGCTCCGCAACCTCGAAGCGCTGTCGCGGATCCGCTCGGAGTTCCCCGTGGCGGTGGTGCAGCTCGACGACGGCTACCAACGCGCGATCGGCGATTGGCTCGAGACGAACCGCAGGTTTCCGCGGGGTCTCGCGCCCGTCGCCGACGAGATTCGTGCCGCCGGCTTCCGGCCGGGCCTCTGGACGGCGCCCTTCTGCGCCGTGGGAGAGAGCCGGGTGGCTCGCGAGCACCCCGAGTGGCTCCTGGGGAGCTACAGGTCGGCCGGCGGACCGCATCGCGGACTCCTGCATCCCGCCTGGACCGGCGAAGGCTGGGTCTACTCGCTCGATCCGACTCGCGACGAGGTCATCGCCCACCTGGACGAGACCTTCGCGTCGCTCGTGGGGATGGGCTTCAGCTACCTCAAGCTCGATTTCCTCTACGTGGCGGCCATGCAGGCGCGCGCGGGGGATCCCTCCTACAGCAAGGCCGGGCGTCTGCGCCGCGGACTCGACGCGATCCGCCGTGGGGCGGGTGAAGAGGCCTTCCTGCTGGGCTGCGGATGTCCGTTGGGACCCGCCGTGGGCGTCGTCGACGCGATGCGGATCGGTCCGGACGTCGCCCCCCATTGGGCGCCCGCGCCGGGCAGTCCCCCTGGCCTCGAGGAGACCCTGCCCTCGACGCGGAGCGCCCTGCGCAGCGTCCTTGCACGGGTCTGGATGCACCGCCGGCTCTGGATCAATGACCCCGACTGCCTGATGGCGCGCACCCGCGGCACGGAGCTCAGGGAGCCCGAGGTCGATGCGCTGGCCGACGCGATCGCGGTGACGGGCGGGCTGACCATGATCTCGGATGATCTCCCCCAGCTGGTGGAGGCCGACCGGGTGCGGGTTCGTCGCACCGTGGAGCGTGCCCGCGAGATCGATGCCGCGGGCATGCGCGGCGTCGCTCGCGCGGTAGGCCTGCTCGACCGCGAGATCCCCTCGGGCATCGAGGCCAGGACTGCATCGGCCTGCTGGCGGTACACACTCAATGCGGACGAGGCGCCTCGGGGTGCCCTGGCGGCGCACGCGGCCTCCCTGGACTTCGAGCCCCGCGACCTGAGACTGGCCGTGTTCTGCGACTACGATGGCACCTTTGCGATCCAGGACGTGGGGTCGAGCCTGGCGAAGGCCCATGCCGGCGAGCGCCGCGAGGCTCTCTGGGATCGACTCGGGGCAGGCGAGTTCACGGCATGGCAGTACAACATGGAGCTCCTCGACGGGCTGGAGCTTCCGGAGGAGAAGCTCGAGGCCTTCCTACGTACCGTCGAGCCGACACCCGGGGCCCACGAGCTGGTGCGCTGGTGCGAGGACCACGGCGTTCCCTTCCGAATCCTCTCCGACGGTTTCGGGCGCAACCTCGACCGCCTGCAAGAGCTGCACGGCGTGCGTTTCGCCTACGATGCCAACCACCTCTGGTACGAGAAGGGCCGTTGGCGGCTCGCGCCCGGCTCACCCGACCCGAGCTGCTCCTGCGGAACCGGCACCTGCAAGCGTGCGCGGATTGCTGCGTTCCGGGCTCTGCACCCGAAGGCCACCGTGATCCACATCGGCAACGGGCGCGTCTCGGATCTGTGCGCCAGCCAGAGCGCCGACCTGGTCTTCGCCAAGGACACCCTCGCCGAGGAGCTCGACCGGCGAGGCATCGCCTACCAGCCCTTCGCGACTCTCCACGACGTCCTCGCCCAGCTCCCCGACCATCTCTAGCGCCAAACCCGCGCCCCTCGAAGCGAGGGATCGGTGCCCACGAGGGGCTCAGACCCCTTTGTTGACGTCCGGGTCCCGGAAGCGGGTTCGGCGGACGTCTTCGAGCTCGTCCACCCAGTCGTCGAGGGGCATGACGAACCAGAGCACGGCGTAGATGACGACGCCGACGCCTGTGAAGAGGGTCATCAGCACGAAGGCGAGGCGCACGATGGCGGTCGGCACGCCGAACTGGATGGCGAGGCCACCACAGACGCCGGCGACCATCCGCTCGTCGGCGCTGCGGAACCAATCCCCGCTCGACGCCTTGCGCGCGCGCAGGAAGGAGCCGCAATGCTTGCACTTGATGGCCTCGAGGCGCACTTGCTCGGCACAGAAGGGACAGGTCTTGTTTTCGCTCATGACGGGGCCTCGTGGTTCCTCCGCCACGCGCGGCGGTGGGCGAAGAAGGGAAGGGTGCCGAAGACCAGCGCCAGCAGGGCGGCCGCGGCCATGACGTAGAGGGCCGGCAGGCCCCAGGCGAGGGACTCGGGCAGCCAGGCCGGAAGCCAATGGGCCAGCCACTCGGGCAGCTGGAGCATCACGAAGGCGTTCCAGGCCACGACGACGGCAAGCGGAGGGGCGATGGCGAAGAGGAGCTTGGCCAGCTCGCGCTTGAAGCCCGTCTGGATCGCGGCGTGAGCGGGTACGGCAGCAGAGGGGCGAAGCTCGGCTCGCGCGCGCGCCAGGGTCCGCTCGACCAGCTCGTCGCTGGGCACCGGCACCCGCCATCGGTCGAGAGCGGGAGCGAACTCGCCGAGCAGCCGATCCGGATCGTGCGCGCCGACGCGCCGGTCAGTCCTGGCCATGGCCGTTCTCCTCTTGCGCGACGACGGCCCGCAGCGCGCGCACCGCCGTGTGCATCCGGCTCTTCACCGTGCCACGGGGGATTCCGAGCACCTCGGCGATCTCGCGTTCCGAGAGGTCCTGGTAGTAGCGAAGCACCAGGATCTCGCGTTGGGGATCCGGCAGCTCCGCGAGCCGCCGTTGCATGTCGACCCGCTCCAGCGACGCCGGCGGCTGTGAGCGAAGAGCGGGCTCGCTCCGCGCTTCCTGCTGGACTGCGTCCCGGTGGCGCCGGCGTACGGCGAGCCGGCGGCCCCGGTCCCGGCACAGGTTGTTGGCGATCTGGAACAACCAGGTGGAGAAGCGTCGCCGCGGGTCGAAGCGATCCCGCGCCCGGACCACCCGGATCCACGACTCCTGGAAGAGGTCGTCCGCCGCCGAGGCCTCGACCCGCCGCATCAGGAACCCGAAGAGCGGGCCCTTGTAGCGGTCCATGAGCGCGGTCAGCGCCGCGTCGTCTCCTGCCTGGACCTGCACCATCAGGTCTTCGTCCGACCTCTCTTCGGCCACGGCGGCCCACGGTATCGCACCCGCTCGACCGGCCAGCATGACATCGGCCCCACGGGGCCCCGCTTCGTTTGGTCCGTCCAATGTGGTGCCGGGTACTACGCCGGACCCCGGGGCGGGGTTCGCGGGGGCTGCTATAACCCGCTCCCTCGCCCGCAGGCTGGCCCTCTTGGCCCTCTTCGGGTGCCCCTGTCCCCCCAGGGAGGATCCATGCCCCCCAAGGTGATCGTCGTAGGCGGCGGAATCGCGGGCCTGGCCGCCGCCCAGGCGCTGCGCGCCCGGGGCTGCGAGGCCCAGGTGCTCGAGGCCGGCGAGCGCTTCGGCGGTCGCGCGATCGGCGGCGAGCGAGACGGCTTCCGATGGGATTCCGCGGCCCACGCGCTCTCCAGTCGCGACGCGCAAATGGCCGATCTGGTGGGAGCGGCCGGGCTCGCTGGAGATCTGCTTCCGCTCCGGCCGGAGCGTCTCTTCCAGGTGAGCGGAGCCGACGTTCGCGCGATCGACCCCGCCCGCACCCTCGGCATCGCTCGCATCCCCGGGGTGCGGATCCTCGACGCCCTCCGTCTGCGTCGCCTGCCCCGCTTGATCGCCAAGTTCCAGGCGCTGCTCGACCCGGGCGATCCGCTGGCGGCGACCCGGCTCGACGACCGCAGCACGGCCGACTTCGTACGGCTCTATTTCGGCGCCACGGCTCTCGGGCACTGGGCGGCTCCGCTCCTCGAGGCCGACCTGCTCTGTGACCCGGCCGAGACCAGCCGTCTGCTCTTCCTGCTCCACCACCTGACCCGCCACGAGGCGCCCGTGGGCGTGCTGCGCGGCGGCCTCGACCGCCTGGCGGCGGCGCTCGCCGCGCCGGGGGACCGGACCGACACGCGGGTGGTCTCGGTCGATCGCGTTCGGGGTGGCTTCGAAGTGCATGCGACCGGCGCTGCGGGTGAGGAGGTCATCGAGGCCGACGGAGTCGTTCTCGCGACGCCGGCCGACAAGCTGATCCCGATGGCCGGCCCGCTCCTCTCCCATGCCGAACGAGGCTGCTTCGAGGAGGCCCGCACGCTCCCGGCCATCGTTCTCGTCGCGGGGTTGGAGGGGAGCTTCGCGGTCAAGGCGTCTCGCTACCGCTTCCGCCCCGACGAGCGCCGCGCCGTGGCCAGCCTCGCGGTCGAGCCCGGAGGCACGGGAGAGGCACCCGCACCCGAGGGCTGCGAGCGCGCGGTCCTGATCGCGCGCGCCGACTGGAGCGCCGAGCACCTGGGTGCGCCCGACGACGCCGTCCTGAAGACACTGCTCGGCTCTCTCGGCCGGGTGCTGCCGGGCTCGACGCAGGCGCTCCGCTTCACCGAGCTGCTCCGATTCGAACGCGCCCTGCCCCACTTTCCGGTGGGCCGCTACCGCGCCCTCGCGCGGCTCGCACGGGTCGAGGCCGACCAGCTCGCCCGGGGCCGCCATCTCGTCTTCGCCGGCGACCACCGGGTCGCGCCGACCCTGGAGGGTGCCGCCCAGAGCGGCCTCGACGCGAGCCGCGCGCTCGCCGGCGCGCTTGGCCTCTAGCTAGGGAGGCCCGGATCCCCCGGTCGGGGTCCGGTCGCCCCGCGCGGCGAGCGCCTCTCGCCGGAGGGGGACGATCCACGGTCGGTGGTCCAGCCAACCGTAGCCGCCGGCGGCGACGTCGTGGAAGGGGCGCACCATGGCTTGCGGCTCCCACGGCACGAGAGCGGCCTCCAGCGAGGCGCGAACGCCGGGCCTGCGCCCGGTCCGGCCCTGCCAACGCCGGGCGACGTCTTGCGCGTAGCTCTCGAGCTGGAGCGGATCCGTCCAGATCTTCTGGAGCTGGCGTTCGTTCAGCTCGGCCGCGGGATTCCAGACCAGGGTGGTGCCCCCGTCGAGATCCAGGCGAAGGAACGCGAGCGCCTGGCCCACCCCGACGTCACCGCTGCGCGGGCGATCCAGGATCTCGCGGCCCAGACCGACCTTGGCCGCCTGGGACCCATCGACGCGACGGAAGCCCCGCCGATCGCGCGGAGCCAGGCCCTCGTCGACGACCTCGACGAGCCCCGAGGGCTCGGGGGCGCCGCTCAAGGCCAGGGGCCCCAGGGTTTCCGCGGCGGTCCGCAGCGGTGGCCGGCGCGCCAGCAGGGCCAGCTCCCTTCTCAAGGCGGCGCCCGCGCGGCGCGACGCGGCGCCCGCGTCGCGCACGGCCGCATCGAGAGCGAGCGCGCGGCTCACGGCCTCGTCGGGGGGCAGGGCTTCGAGGACCTGCCGGCGGGTCGCGGGGACTCGCAGCTCCGGTGTGCGACCGAGCTGCTCTCGCCAGCGCTGCTCCAGCCCCGCTGCCGCGAGCGGGTCGCCAGGACGGAAGAAGACGCGCTCGCCCCCGACCGGGCTCCACGCGACGAAGAGCTGCGGCAGGGCCCTCCAATCGAGGTCGAAGGGATCGACCTCGCGCACGAGGAGGGGCGAGCCCGGCCAGACGGCCCATTCGATCTCGTCGGTGCCGCCGCCCGCCGGCAAGACGGCAGGGTCGACGAGCTGCAGCTGAGCAGGTCGTCCGCGTCGGGCGGCGGCCTTCATGCGCCACCCGAGGCGGCTGCCCTCGCCCGTCCAGGCCACGTTGCCGGGAATCACGTAGTGCCGGAGCGGGAGCGCGAGATGCAGGACGCACCAGGCGAGGCCCAGGGCCAGCGCCCAGGTGCGGATCGGAGCAGCTCCTGCGTCGCCCGTGGCCGGGGCCCTGGCGCGGGACCGGCGCTGGGGCCAGTCGGGATCGAGGAAGATGAATGCCGTCAGGGCTCCGAGCAGCGGGAAGACACCGATGTCCTTGAACAGCAGGACGTGGTTCGTGAAATGGAAGCTGAGCAGGACGATGAGTGCGAACACCCGCGTCGGCCGCCAGAGGAGCACGGCGCCGATTCCCAGATCGAGGATCATGCCGGCCCAGCAGAAGAAGTAGGCGAGGACCTCGGGCGAGATCGATCCCAGCAAGGGCCACGATGCGATGCGCCCGGCC
>NYZB01000006.1 GCA_002687015.1 Deltaproteobacteria bacterium | reverse complement strand
TGGCGGCGCTCGGCGGCCTCCCTGGGGTCGGAGGCGCGGGAGCGGCCTGGGGGGTGGGTGCATGCGGTGGCGTGGCCGCATACCTGGCTCTTGCAGGAGGGGTGGCGCGAAGGTGGGGGGCTGCTCGACCCAGGGGAGTGCCCGGGCTGACCCGAGCAGCTGTGTCCGGCGACCTCGCCGGCCCGGGGCAATGGGCCTCTACCGTCGGCGCTCTTGACACCCCACGACCCCTGCCCTCAGCAAACCTCCGGCAGCCACCCTGCTCGTGCCAACGCAAGGTCTCGCGTCTGGCGAGGCCGCGGTGGCGCGAAGGTGGGGCGGCTCAGTCCCGGTCGGTTGGCGGGGGAGCGGCTACGCCATTGGACTTGGAGCGGACGCGGGCGCGGATGGCGTCGAAGGCGGCGGGGGCCTGGATGCTCTGGGCGGCGTCGAGGACGAAGTCGGGGAGCCGTGTCTTGAGCCAGGCGTCCATCTTGTACTCGAGCAGTGTCCGGTCCAGCGCCTCACCCCAGGGCCATACCGTCCAGGAACCGTCGTTGCGATGCCAATCCCAGTCGCCGGGCACCAGGCTCCATTGGCGCCGGAAGATGCCGCCGGGGAGCTCCTCCAGGAAGGAGCGCGCGGCGTTCGTGCGGTTCGACAGGGGAAAGGGCAGCTCGATCTCGGTCTCGCAGACGTAGCTCGTCCCCTGCTCGTCGAACTGGTCAGCGCGGATCATGCGCGGCATGAACTCGTCGAGGTCGCCGCAATCGCTCACCACGGGCCAGACCCGAGCCGAAGGTGCGTCCACGACGCCGAAGGAGCGATACGCGAACCCCTCGCCGTTGGTGGGTGAGGCCTCGAGGACGATCACGTCACCCCGGTCGAGGCGAACGCGCTGCTCCGTGTCGAGATCGGGCGCCTCCACGGCTGCGGCCGCGCCCGCCACGAGGAGGGAGAGGACCAGCCAGGGGGAGGCAAGGGAGAGCCGCATCGCCCTAGCAGGGTATCGGATGCCGCCGGTCTCGTCGCGGAGCGGGACGATCGGTGCCGAGTGCGCCAGGTCCAGGCTGAGGGTCGCCCGTCAGCGGCACCAGACGCACTCGCGGCCGGATCCCGCGTGCGTGGCCGGCGTACAGCGCGGGGCAAACGCCCCGCGCGGCCATCCGTCAGACCGATACAATCCTGGCTCGCCGGACGGACCGACGGTGTGCCCATGGAGGCGAAGCGAGCATGGGGGACGGGATGAGGCGGCGATTCGTGGTGACGGTCGTTGTGGCCCTGGGGCTGCTCGCTGGCACTGCAGCGAGCGCCGAGAACGCGTGGGTGCGGGGCGCTCCCCTGAACCTGCGCAGCGGGCCCGGCACGAAGTACCGGATCCTGGCCGCGACCCAGCCCGGCGACCGACTGCAGGTCCTGAAGCGGGGCGATGGCTGGACCCAGGTGCGCACCCGCGAAGGCAAGGAGGGCTGGATCGCGGGGGGCTACCTCGATCCCAAGGCGCCGCCGATGGTCCGGCTGGCCGAGCTCGAAGCCGAGGCCGAGAAGCTGCGCGCCACCCTCTCCTCGACGACCGACGAGGCCGCCCGCCTCCGCGAGTCCAACGAGACCTTGACCGGCAGCGATTCGGGCCAGCGCGAGGAGATCGAGCGCCTGACCAAGGAGAACTACAAGCTGCGCGCAGGC
Organism: Deltaproteobacteria bacterium; assembly: GCA_002687015.1. Taxonomy (GTDB): domain Bacteria; phylum Myxococcota_A; class UBA9160; order UBA9160; family UBA6930. The sequence goes on along the minus strand of NYZB01000006.1, from coordinate 11,618 downwards.
ACGCGCTCGGCCGAGTGGCTGACGGGCGCGTTGATCCTGAGCATGGGCATGGTGCTCGGCGCCATCGGCCACAGCGTGTCGGGGCGACGCCGCAGCCAGCGGCTGCGCCTCTAGCACCCGGGGCCCCTCTCGGAGCTACAGCTGCGCCGGGATCAGGGCCATCGCCACGCTGCTGGCCAGGAAGCAGGCCGCGGCGATCAGCAGCAGGTAGCCCACCACGTCGCCGAAGCGGAGCCGCGTCACCGCCAGGATCGGGATCGCCCAGAAGGGCTGGATCAGGTTCGTGGTCGAGTCGCCGTAGGCATAGGCGAGCAGCACCGTGACCACCGAGACGTCCAGGGCCTCGCCCGCCGGAATCAGGAAGGGCGCCTCGATCAACCACTTGGAGCCGGCCGACGGCACGAAGAGGTTCATCAGACCCGAGTAGGCGTAGACGACGAAGGGGTAGCTGCTCTGGCTGGCCAGCCGGGCGAAGAGGTCCCCGATCCACGTGCCCAGACCCGTGTGCACCATGATGCCGAAGATGCCCGCATAGAACGGGAACTGGACGACGATCCCCCAGGCCGCGTCCATGCCGCGGCGGCAGGCCCCGAGGAAGGCGAGCGGCCGGCCGTGCAACAGCAGGGCGGCGACCAGGAAGGCCGCGTTGTAGGCATTGATCGTCCAGCTCGTACCGAAGCCCTGCGTCGCAATGGAGTGGCCGAGGGGATACGCGATGAGCAGCGCGGCCAGCCAGACCCAGCCGCGAAAGCCCTCGATGCGCCCACGCGGGCTTCCGTCCGAGCGTGGCGGGTCGGGAGGTCGCGGCAGGATCGCATCGACCTGCTCCGGCCGCAGGGTGAGCCGGTCCTCCGAACGCCTCGGATGCAGCGCCAGCGTGGTCAGCATGGCCACGGCCGCGATCGCGACGAGATAGACCGCGTTGAAGGGATGGAAGAGGGTCTCGGTGACCGGGTAGAGCCGGTCCACGATGGGCGCACCGCTCGCGGGCGCGAGCAGCGGGTTGCCGGGCGTGGCCAGGATCAGGGGGGCCGAGCCGCTGAAGCCTCCGTGCCACACCGTCCCGAGCCCCAGGTAGCAGCCCGCGATCAGCAGGCGCACGTCGGCGTGTGGGTTTCGGCGGCAGAGGAAGGGCACGAAGAGCGCACAGGCGACGAGGCAGAAGGCCCAGTTCAGGTAGGAGGTGAGCAGCGAGAACGCGCCCGCCAATGCGACGGCCTGGAGGGGCCGCTCGGGGTCGGGGGTGCTCGCCAACCGGTCGAGCAGGTTGAAGACGGGGCGCGAGGAGACGCAGGCGTGCGCCGCGACCATCGCGATCGTGAACTGCATGGCCAGGGCCAGCAGGTTCCAGAGCCCCTCACCCCAGGCCAGGACGGCCTCTTCGACCGTGGCACCGGCACCGAGAATCGCCAGGAGCAACGCGACGACCGTCAGGGCCATGCAGAAGACCCAGGCGTCCGGCACCCAGCGCTCGGTCCAGCGCGAGAGCCCGGTACCCAGGTCGCGGACGCCGTCCAGAAGGCCCATGGCGAAGGAGCGTACGCCAGGCATGGCGACGGTCGGAGGAGAATCTCGTACACCTGGCGTCGGGGCCGAAATCCCAGGCTTCACCGTGGTGTCCCGACGGGCAGCGGATTACCGTTGGGAAGGCAGGTGGGTCGGGCCCCGGGGAGCCTCCGCGCGATGCGGGTGTTTCGCTGGGAAGGAGGACCGTGGGCCGCGAGCCGAACCGAGGGCCGGGAGCCGAGACCCGGGGAGACTTCGCGCGGCTGGGCCAGGGCGGACGCGAAGATCGCCTCCCGATGCGCCTGGTGGTGCGGCTGCTAGGGCGCTGCCTGCAATGGCTGCATCCGCTCCGCCTGCACATGTTCGGGCTCTTTGGCGGCTTCTCGCTGGTCGCGATCCTGCTCTTCCCGGTCGGGCTCTTCATGCTGGACCTGATCTGGACGCGCGTCCTCCAGGGCCAACCGCTGCCCGAGGAGCAGGCCCTCTTCATGGGCTTCGACCCCGCCCTCGTCAGCCAGGTGCCCGTGCTCGCGGATCAGGTCCGCCGCGACCTGCTCGAGTGGGGGCTGCGGATCTGCGTCGTCCTCGCGATCTCCGTTCTGCCGGTGATCCTGGCCCTCTACTACTACCAGGTCTGGATCCTGCAGCGGGTCAACCAGCTGCTGCGCGTGCGCCTGCTCGAGCAGCTGCAGCGCCTCTCGCTGCGCTTCCACGCCGATCATGCAATCGGTGACGCCATCTACCGCATGATGCAGGACTCGGCGATGGTGACCCAGCTGATCGAGCTCCTCTTCTTCACGCCCATATCGACGATGGGGCGCTACGCGTTCGGCGTCACCGTGATCGCCGCCTTCGATCCGAAGATGGCGATCCTGCTCGGCACCCTGTGGCCGCCGCTCCTCCTGCTCGGCCTCTGGTTCTCACGGCGCCTGCGGGTGGGCTTCCGCGAGGCGCGGGAGACGAACGCATCGCTCACCTCGCGAATCCAGGAGACCCTCGCGGGCATCAAGGTGATCAAGGCCTACGGGGCCGAGCGGCGTTGGCAGGAGGTCTTCGAGGGAGCCAGCCTGGGCGCCTTTCGCGCGGCCTACGGCGCCAGGGACCGCCTCGCCGTGTTCACCGTCTCGCTCTTCTGGGTCTGCGGCCTCGCCCTGGTCGCCTCGGCGGCCTTCGCCGCGACCCGCGCGGCGGTCGAGGCGCCACTGATGGTCGAGGTGCTGGGCTTCAGCATCTGGACCCTGGGCCTCTACAACTTCTTCAAGTCGCGCTTCAGCGACGGGGCGGGCCAGCTGCGCATGCTCTTCAAGACCTGGGGGCGCACCCAGGACGTGGCCATCGGTCTCGACCGGGTCTTCGAGCTGCTCGACCTCGAGCCCGAGGTGCAGGATGCACCCGACGCGGTGGTCCTGGACGGCATCCGGAGCGGGATCGACTACAAGGACGTGTGCTTCCGCTACCAGCCGGACCGCCCTGCGCTCGAGGGCGTCGACCTCTCGGCCCGGATCGGCACGATGACGGCCATCGTCGGCCCCACGGGCTCGGGAAAGACCACCCTGATGGCCCTGCTGGTGCGCCTCTTCGACCCCGACCGGGGCGCGATCGAGATCGACGGCGTCGATCTTCGCCGCTTCCGGACCGCGAGCCTTCGCTCGGCCGTCGCGACCGCGCTCCAGGAGAACCTGCTCTTCGGCACCACGGTCCGCGAGAACATCCGCTACGCCGTGCCGCAGGCCAGTGACACCCAGGTGCGCGAAGCGGCACGTGTCGCGTGTGCAGACGATTTCATCGCCGCACTGCCCGAGGGCTACGACACGATGCTCGGCGAGCGAGGCACCAAGCTCTCGACGGGCCAGCGTCAGCGCCTCTCGATCGCACGCGCGATCCTGAAGGACACCCCGATCCTGATCCTCGACGAGCCGACGGCCTCGCTCGACGCCGAGACGGAGCTCCGGGTGCTCCAGAACCTGGCAGAGTGGGGACGGGGCCGCCTGATCTTCCTGATCACCCACCGGCTCTCGTCCATCCAGCGGGCCGACCAGATCCTCGTGCTCCGCGAGGGCCGCGTCGAAGAGCGGGGAACCCACGACGAGCTGTTGGCGCGAGCGGGGAGCGTGTACGGGAGCCTCTTCCGGCACGAAGCCGAGCCGGCGCACGCGGCCGGAGTGCCCGCATGAGCAGACGAGCCAACGCGCGGATCGAGGAGAAGAGCGAGCTCAGCCACGGCGAGACCCTTCGCGTGCTCGGGCGCGCCTTCCGCTACGCGCGTCCCTTCCGGAATCGCTTCGCGGTCAAGTACCTGCTGCTCCTGGCCTCGCTGCTGCCCCTCCTGATCACGCCCTGGCCGGTGAAGATCATCGTCGACCACGTGATCGAGGAGCTGCCGATCCTCCCCTCCGCCTACCCCTCGGCGCTGCAGCCCCTCGCCGAAGCCCTGGTGGGCCTGCCACCGAACGAGGTGCTGTACTGGATGGTGGTGCTCCAGCTCGCCTTGCTGCTCCTCGTCGGTGCCGTCGGGACGGGCGGTGGCGAGCGGGACCGCGCCGAATCGAAGCTCTCCGGTGGGCACGACCAGGCCAGCCGGACCGAGAACGAGGCCAACGAGGGCTGGTCGATGGCGAGCGGCCTGCTCGGGCTCTTCGACTTCCGTTTCACGATCAAGCTGACACAGGCCCTGAACCACCACTATCGGTCGCGGCTCTTCGAGCGGATCCAGGGCCTGCCGATGACCGTGTTCGACGACGAGCGCATCGGCGATGCCGTCTTCCGGGTGATGTACGACACCCCGTCGATCACGAACGCGGTCTACCGCATCATCCTCGCGCCCCTCGCGTCGATCGCCTTCGTCCTCGCGGTCATCTGGGTGATCGCGATCCTGTTCGGAGACCATCCGATCTTCTGGCAGACCTCCCTCGCGATGTTTGCGGTCTCGCTGCTCGTCAGTCTGCCCTTCCCCTCCACCCTGCGGCGCCGCAGCACCGCCAGCCGCCGGGCCGGCTCGGCGACGACCAGCAGCCTCGAGGAGGGGCTGACGAACATCCTCGCCGTACAGAGCCTCGGCGCCGAAGATCGGGAGCAGGACCGCTTCGACGACGATTCCTGGAGCTCCTTCGTCCGGCACCGCTCGGTCATCGTCGTGGGCATGGTGATCTTCGTCTTCGCGTTCATTCCGGGCATGGCGATGGGGGCCTACGCCTTCTTCCATGCCGCGGACCTGGTCATCCTGGATCAGATCAGCCGCGGCGACTTCCTGCTGCTCTTCACCTACTACCTCTACCTGATCTTCGCCTGCGTCGACCTGGGTGCCCTGTGGATCCGGCTCCAGGAGGCGGCCATCGGGCTGCATCGGGTGTTCTTCCTGATGGACCTGCCCACCGAGACCGACGCCGTGGGCACTCCTCCGCTACCCCACCCACCCGAGGAGGTGCGCATCGACAGCGTCGAGTACCACTATCCGGACGGTACCCCTGCCCTGCGCGACGTGTCTCTGACCCTCCGGGTGGGCGAAATCGTCGCCCTGGCCGGCCCGGCGGGCGCCGGCAAGACCACCCTCGCGTCGCTGATCCCGCGCTTCCTCGAGCCGAAGAGCGGACGGGTGCTCTACGACGGCCGGGACGCAGCGGGCTTCACCCGCGATTCCGTGCGCGCCCAGGTCGCCTTCGTGTTCCAGGAGACGCTGCTCTTCGATGCCACCGTCGAGCAGAACATCCGTCTGGGCCGACCGGACGCGACGGAGGCGGAGATCCGGCGTGCCGCACGGCGCGCGGGAGCCGAGGGGTTCATCCGCGGCCTGCCCCAGGGCTACCACACGCCGCTGGGCCGCGGGGGTGGCAAGCTCTCGGTGGGCCAGAAGCAGCGCCTCGCCATCGCCCGGGCGCTGGTGCGCGAGGGGCCGATCCTCATCATGGACGAGCCCACCTCGGCCCTGGATCCGGAGACCGAGCGCGCTCTCATCGCGACGATGGAGGAAGCGCGCGAGGATCGGGCGGTGCTCGTCATCGCGCATCGGCTCTCCACGATCCGCCACGCCGACCGCATCGCCTTCGTCGACAAGGGGCGGATCGTCGAAGAGGGGAGCCACGCTGAGCTGATGGCCCGACCGGACGGCGCCTATCGCCGCTTCGTCGATCTCCAGACCCGGGGCGCCGCCTGATCCGCAGCCCGGATGAGATCGGCCGCCCGCCGAGCCCGATCGGAGAGGGAACCCTGCGGAGACGAAGCGGAGCTCTCGATGGCTCCCCTGGCCGCGGACGGGCGAGGGCGTGTGCCTCGCCCGGAGTGTCCTCGGCTAGGCTTGATCCATGTCGCGCCCGCTCCCGATCCTGGCCCTGCTCCCCCTGTGTGCCGCCTGCGCCTACGGCGGCATCGCTGCCTGGGAGCGATCCTCCGGACGGGGCGAGGCCACGCTTCCCGCGCCCGGCGCTCCCTTCGGAGCCGCGGTCGCAGCCCTGTTCGCGCCTACCGGCACCGAGGGAGACCGCCTGGAGATCCGCGAGCTGCGAGTCCTCGCGATCGCCGAGCGCCCCTGGCGAGAGCTCGAGCCGGACGAGGCCGCCGGCTACGAGGGACTCATGGGGCTCCTCACCCATCGTATCTGCCGCCGCCGGGACGGCCTGGAATTCACCCGGGAGGAGCGATCCAGCTGGATGCTCTTCGAGGACGCCGCCCTCGTCGCCTACGACCATGGCCAGTTCGTCGGCGGCTGTGCCTCCGAGCGCTGGCTGCGCCTCGCCCCGGAGAGGCTGCGCGACGCGGAGAAGGGCTTGCTGCGTTACGCCGCTCAGCGCTACCCCGCCGCGCGTCCCTCCCTGGAGGAGCGCCTGCAGGGCGGCCTTGCCCTCGTCGAGGGACAGCGCCTCGACGATGCCGAGCGCCTGGTCCGCCTCGCCGACCCGCGCATCGTCGAGCTCGAAGACGAGGCGGAGAACCTCTTCGACGACGAGAAGGCCGAGGCCGAAGAGCGCCTTCGGGTCACGAAGGCCCTCCGGGCGAAGCTGGTGCGAGCGCTGCGGGCAGCCCGCAAGGCGGAGCGCGAAGAAGCGAAGACGGCCGGCGCTCCCGAGAGCCCGGAGCCGTCCGACGCGCCCTAGCGCGAGCCGAACCCGCGCAGGAACGCGTTCTTGAGCCCTCGCCGGGTGTCGTTGCGAGGGCGCGGTGTGGGCTCGGGGAGCGGGCCCGGCGGGCGCATGCCCGAGCCGAGGCTCAGCAGCTTGCTCACCTCCTCGGCCAGCTCCCGGAACTGGCGATGGACGGCCGTGTGGCGGGCGTGGTGCAGCACGGAGCCCGGAATACCCGTTCCCGAGTTGAGAGCCTCCACCCGGGGGCTGCGGGATAGGAGGGCCTGGAAGCGGGGCCAGCCGCGCTCGTCGGTGGTCGTGGCGAGCCGCTCGTAGAGATCACGGCCCGAGCGGTCCACACGCGTGCGCCGGTCGACCAGCGTGAAGAGCACGCGTCCCTTGCGCTCGTCCCCGAAACGGCGGAGCAGGCGGAAGGTCTTCTCCGCCTCCTCGAGGCTGGCCCAGTCGGAGACGGGCAGGATCACCAGATCCGCCGCCTGGAGAGCATTCTGGGTGAGGGCCTCCAGGTCGCTCTTGGTATCGAGGATCGTCAGCCCGGTGTAGTCCGTCGCGCGCAGGATCTGACCGAGGATCCCCGGGTCTTGAGGGGACCGGTATCGGGCGGCGTGGGCACGAAGTGGATGCCGTACTGGCCGAGCTGCAGCACGCGTCGGAAGTTCCGCTCGGCCCAGCCGTGCTTCAGGTTCGGCTCGTCCGGGCCGGGCGCGCGCAGCCGCAGCATCCGGTCGATGATCGACTGGTCGTCGAGGCCGACCAGCAGCACGGGCAGCTCCTCGTGGAGCGCGCGCAGGTAGATCGCGAGGTTCGTGGCGACGGTCGTCTTGCCGACACCACCCTTGTTCGAAGCCACGGCGAGCACCGGCGAGAATGCAGCCGAGGGCGTGGCGCCATGCACCATGGGGGGACCCTCCATCGGCGGGGAGGGTACCCGTCGGCTAGCATCGCAGCCATGTCGAGCCTTCGTGCGGTGGGCGTGATCCCCGCCCGCTACGCCTCGAGCCGCTTCCCTGGCAAGCCGCTCGTCCCGCTCGCCGGCCGCCCGATGATCCAGCACGTGGTGGAGGGGGCGCGTCGGGCCAAGCGCCTCTCCCGCGTGCTGGTGGCCACGGACGACGAGCGCATCGAGGAGGCCTGTGTCGCCTTCGGCACGGAGGTCGTCATGACCTCTCCCGATCATCCCACGGGCACGGACCGGCTGGCGGAGGTGGCGGTGGGGCTCGCCGAGGACGTCGTGGTGAACATCCAGGGCGACGAGCCGCTGATCGAGGGCTTCGTCATCGACGCCGCCGTGGCCGCGCTCGAGGAGGCACCGGAGGTGCCCATGGCGACCGTCGTCCATGCGGCGCCTCCCGAGGCCCTGGCGGATCCCAACCGCGTCAAGGTGGTGCTCGACCGTCAAGGCCATGCGCTGTACTTCTCCCGCAGCGCCATCCCCCACAGCCGCGAAGGCGGAGCCACCCGTCTCTGGCAGCACGTGGGCCTGTACGCCTACCGACGCCCCTTCCTGCTCGAGTACGTCGCGTTCCCGATCGGCGAGCTGGAGCGGAGCGAGGCCCTCGAGCAGCTGCGCGTGCTCGAGCAGGGCCACCGGATCCGCTGCGCCGTCGTCGAGGGATGGGAGAGCGTGCCCGTCGACACGCCACAGGACGTGGCACGGGTCGAGGCCGCGCTCGCGGGCCGCGCCGCGAGCGCCTAGAGGTGCCGCCCAGTCGGAGGGCGGCGCTCGCCGCCGGGCTCTTCGCCCTCTCGGGCCTCGGCGCACTGGTCGTCGAGACCCTGTGGCTGCGTTGGTTCCGCCTGCTCCTCGGTGCGACGGCGCCCGCGGTCTCCGCCACACTCGTCGCGTTCTTCGCAGGACAGGTGGCGGGGGCCCTGTGGGGTGGGCACCGGGCCCGGAAGACGGAGCGGCCACTCGCCACCTATGGTGCCTTCGAGCTGCTGGCGGCCGCCGCCGCGCTGGGCGTGCCGCTGGCACTGATCGCACTGCAGGGGGCCGTCGACGGGCTAGCCGACGGGCTGCGCGAACGGCCCGGCGCGCTCACGACCCTGCGCTTCGCGGTCGCGTTCCTGGCAGCCGCTCCGGCGGGCGTATGCTTCGGCGCCACGCTTCCGCCGCTGCTCACGGCCGTGCTGGGCGACGGCCACGCCCTCGGCCGCCATGGAGCGCTCCTGGTCGGGGCCAACACCCTGGGTGCCGCAGCCGGCGTCGCGCTCGCCAGCTTCTGGTTGCCCGAGGCTCTCGGCGTCCGAGGAGGCTACGCACTGGGCGTGGCCGCCCTCTGCGCCGCCGGTGCGCTCGCCCTCGTCTGGAGCCGGCGCGCGGACGGCACGCCGGCCCCCAGCCCGGCGGCCGGGCAGGCCACGCCCGTCGCCGGGCCCGGCCTGGCCACACCGGGCCTGCTGGGGCTCGCTGCCGTCTCGGGCATCGGCGTCTTCGCGGGCCAGAGCCTCCTCGTGCAGGCCTTCGGCCGTGTTCTCAACCAATCGACCCAGGCCTTCGGCGTGGTGCTGCTCGTCGTGCTGGTGGCCCTGTGCGTGGGGGCCTTCTCGGTCGCNTTGTTGGCNCGCCGCGTCGGNCCTCGCGTGCTGCTCGGCTGGGCAGCNGTCGCGGCNACCNTNGGCTGGGCGAGCTTCCCCGCCCTGTTCGTGGGTGCCACCGACGGGCTCGCCTACTGGGGCAGCGATCGCCCCTGGCCCGGGTATCTGGTCTCGGCCCTGGGGTTGGCCCTCGCCACGGCGGGCCCGCCCCTGCTCGCCTCGGGGCTGATCTTCCCAGCCGTGCTGCACGGGGCCGGCGCGGCGGGCGGGACCGCTCGGGAGGCCGGTGGCCGGGTGGGGGCCCTGCTCGCGGCCAACACGGCCGGGGCCGTGGCCGGCGCACTCCTGGCTCCCTACCTGCTCCTCCCCTGGCTCGGCCTGTGGATGGGCTTCGCGGCGATCGCGATCCTCTACGGCGTCGCGGCGGTTCTCGTTCCAGCGGCCCCCGGCGAGAGCCGCGTGGTCCGCGACCTGGCCCTCGGCCTGGCCTGGTTCCTCGTGATCTCGAGGGGCGCACCGACCGACCTTCCGGCCCTACGGCTCGAACCCGGTCACGAGCTGGCCTGGGCCGAGGAAACGCCGGCAGGGCTGGTCGCCGTCGTGCAGCGCGGCGAGGAGCGCTTCCTCCAGACCGACAACCACTACGCCCTGGGAGGCAGCGCCGACCGCGTGCACCAGGAGCGCCAGGGCCACGTGCCCCTGTTGTTGGCACCCGATCCGAGCCGGGTGCTCTTCCTCGGCTCGGCCACGGGCAGCAGCGCGGGAGCCGCCCTCGCCCACCCCACCACCCAGGTGACCCTCGTCGAGCTCGTGCCGGGCGTGGCCCGCGCGGCCAGCTGGTTCCGCGAGGTCAACCGTGGCATCACCGACCACCCGAGCAGCCGGGTGGTGCTGGACGATGCGCGAAGCTATCTGCGCAGCACCCGTGACCGCTTCGACGCCATCGTCGCCGACCTCTTCGTGCCCTGGCGGGCGGGCACGGGTTCGCTGTACAGCGCCGAGCACTTCCGCGCCGCCCGGGAGCACCTGAACGAAGGGGGTGTCTTCTGCCAGTGGCTGCCGCTCTACCAGCTCTCCGAGGAAGAGACGCGGATCGTCGCCGCGACCTTTCACTCGGTCTTCCCCGGGGCGGCGGTATTCCGCGGCGACTTCTACGGGCGCTTCCCGATCGTGGCGCTGATCGGGTGGCGAGGCCGTCCGCCGTCGGTGGCCCAGGTGGAGGCCCGCGTGGCCGCGCTCTCGGCGGCCGGCGAGACGGACCGATGGGTCACCGATCCGGTGGGCTTCTGGTCCCTGCACGTGGGCTCGCTCTCGGCCCTGGCCAGCCAGTGGGCCGCGACGCCGCTCAACCGCGACGATCGACCCCGAATCGAGTTCCTCGCAGCGCGCAGTCACTCGGGAGGACGAGGCGGCAAGCAGGCGGCCTTCGTGGGCTCGGCCTGGGTACGCTTCGCAAAGCAGCTGCGCCAGGGCTCCCTGGGCCTGGAGACGGGCTTCGCCGGCTACGGCGACTCCGAACGCCGCGCCGGTGACGGCGGCCATGCCCTCCAGACGGCCGGCGCACTGTACGCCGAGGGGCACACGGCCCTGTCGGGACAAGCTCTGGCGAGCGCCGTCGCACTGCTGCCGGGCCGGCTCCTGGAGGAGGCGCCCGCCGACCCGACCGCTGCGAACGTCTGGGTGGAGTAGGCCCTCAGCGGCGAAGGCGCCGGATTCTCCTCGGCCGCTGGCGCTGCGGAGTGACCCCCGCACCCACCAGCCCCTCGCAGTCGACGCCCTCGGGCGCGTGGAGCACCTCGCCCTTCAGCCCGAGGACGCAGCGCCCGACTCCGGGAGAGGCACTGGGCCTCTCTTCCGGATCGCACTCCACCCCGGGAGGTGCGTAGAGGAGGCCTCGCGGGCCGTAGATGCACGCCTTCTCGAAGCGCCGGGCGGGCTCGACCGGCTCGGCGCTGTTCGGATCGTCACTGTCTTCCCCACGATCAGCAGCCTCGCCGGCGCTCCCGTCGGGCTCGGCCTTCGCCGCGGCCTGCCCTTTGGGCTCCGCCGCAGCGACCGAGTCGGCCGTCGATTCCACCGGATCCTCCGCGGGCGCCGCCGGGACCGGCCTTGAAGGCACCCGGTTGAAGGAACCCTCCGCCAGCGCGCCGCCGGCGGTCAAGAGCAGCAGGAGCGAGAGGCTCGGCCAGCGCATCTCCTGTTATCGGTCAGACCCGGTCGGAGCCTGACTGGGTGCGGAATCGGGGGGGAGAGGGTCTCGGAGGGCCCGGCGGCCTATGCGGAGAGGCCAGAACCTCGTGCAAGAGGCTGACGGGTGTCTAGGCGAGGGTCTTATTGGGTGCTCGGCTTGTGCCTCGTGGTCATTCGGGCGGGGGTCCGGAAGGTTGGTGAAGGGGGTGGTTCGCGTTGCTGGGGGTTTCGTCTCGGGGCATGTGGGCGGGTGCGGGCTACCGAGCGTCCGGCGCGGGGCGTGGGGCTTCGTTGGAGAAATGTAGAGTG
>NYZB01000005.1 GCA_002687015.1 Deltaproteobacteria bacterium | reverse complement strand
GGGCCGCCCGTGTCGGCTCGATACCAAGCGGAAGATCCTCGGCGCCCTGGGCTTCAAGGTCCAGGACAAGGACAAGGTCTTCGGTCCCGCTCCCAGCACCTTCACCGGCCACCCGGTGGAGCTGGGCTAGCGGCGCAAGGAGGAGAAGCGTTGGCGTTTTCGTTCGGTAAGTCCAAGTCGATCGTCGGCCTCGACATCGGGTCTTCCTCCGTGAAGATCGTCGAGCTCGTCAAACGCAACAAAGGCATCGAGCTTCAGCACGTCGGGGTGGCAGCTCTTCCGCCCGAGGCCATCGTGCAGGGCGCCTTCCTCAACTCCGGCGCCATCGTGGACGCGATCCAGCAGGCCGTCGACGAGTCCGGCATCAAGAACAAGAACGTCGCCGCGGCCGTCTCCGGACACTCGGTGATCGTCAAGAAGATCAGTCTTCCCGCCATGACCCGGGACGAGCTCGAGGAGTCGATCCGCTGGGAGGCGGAGCAGTACATCCCCTTCGACATCAACGAGGTGAACCTCGACTTCCAGATCCTGGAGACCGGGGACGCGGAAGGCCAGATGGACGTGCTGCTGGTCGCCGCCAAGAAGGACCTGATCGACGACTACGTGCAGGTCATCAGCGAGGCCGGCCTGACCGCCTCCGTGATCGACGTGGCCGCCTTTGCGGTCGAGAACGCCTACGAAGCGAACTACGAGGTGAATCCGGACGAGGTCGTGGCCCTGGTCAACATCGGGGCCCAGGTGGTCAACATCAACATCCTCAGCCAGGGGATCCCCGCCTTCACGCGCGACGTCTCCACCGGCGGCAATGCCTATACCGAGGAGATCCAGAAGGCCCTCTCGGTGAGCTGGGAAGAGGCCGAGCGCCTGAAGATCGGCGGCAATCCCGGGGAGGAGAGCCAGGAGGTCGTGCCCCAGGAGGTCGAGAAGGCCATGCGCTCGATCAGCGAGACGGTGCTGGGCGAGATCAACCGATCCCTCGACTTCTTCTCCGCGACCGCGGCGGAGGCTCGCATCGGCAAGGTGCTGCTCTCTGGCGGCGGCGCGCGGGTCTCGGGCCTGGACGCCGCCTTCCAGGGCAAGACCAACCTGCCCGTCGAGATGTTGAACCCGCTCGCCCGGGTGGTGCCCTCCGGTCGCTTCGATCAGAGCTTCCTGGATGAGGTCGGCCCCTCCCTCGCGGTGAGCGTGGGCCTGGCCATGCGAAGGATGGACGACTGATGATCAAGATCAATCTTCTTCCGGTTCGCGAAGAGCGGCGCAAGGCCGGTGCGAGGCAGCTCGCCATCAGCCTGGTGGGGACCCTGGTGGGCACCCTGGCGATCGCCGGCTTCTTCCACTGGAGCCTGATGAGTGACCTCGCGGAGGTCCAGGCGCAGGCTGCGGAGACCAAGCGGCAGATCGACCAGTTCGGGCCTCAGCTGGCCCAGGTCGAGGCCTACCGCAAGACCAAGGCCGACATCGAGCAGAAGCTCGAGGTGATCGAGCGCCTCTTCGCCGAGCGCGCCGGCCCCGTGCACATGCTCGACGAGCTCGCGACCCACGCTCCCGATCGGCTCTGGCTGACGAAGGTGGAGAGCAGCAAGAAGGAGATCCTCATCAAGGGGATGAGCCTGGACAACGAGCTGGTGGCCCAGTTCCTCACGGTCCTCAACGCCTCTCCCTGGTTCACCGCAGTCGAACTCGTGAGCACCGAGGCCCGCGAGAAGGAAGGCCTCAAGCTGAACGCCTTCGAGATCAGTGCGAAGGCCGTCGTACCGAAATCGCCCAAGGCCCCGGTGGAAACCGCGGCCCTGCAGGCCACGCAGTAGGGGAGGGGCCGTGGAAGCTCTCGACAAGTTCCAGGGGCAGCTCGACAAGCTCAACAAGCTGCCGCGGGCCTATCGCATGGCCATGATGCCGGCGATCGTGTTGATCATCGCGGCGGCCTACGTGTACTTCATGTACCTGCCCACCAAGCAGCAACTGACTTCGGCCAGCGACCAGCACCTGCAGCTGCAGCGCAAGCTCGCCGAGGTGCGGGCCGTGGCCAGCAACGAAGACGCGGTGAAGGCGGAGATCGCCGCCCTCGAGCGCAAGCTCCGAGAGGCGCTGCGGCAGCTCCCCGACAGCAAGGAGCTGCCCGTGCTCCTGACCGACATCACCAGTCTCGGAAAGAACGCCGGTCTCGACTTCAAGGGCTTCCGGCCCAAGAGCGAGATCAACAAGGGCTTCTACGCCGAGGTGCCGATCGACATCGAGTTCACGGGCCGCTTCCACGACGTCGCGATGTTCTTCGACGAGGTCTCGCGGCTTCCACGGATCGTCAACATCGGCGAGATGACGATCAACATCGCGAACGAGGACAACTTTGGAACCCGGCTCAGCGTGAAGGGGGAGGCCACGACCTTCCGCTTCGTCGACAACCCGCCGCCCGCGGGCGAGGCCGCGGACACCAAGGGCACGAAGAAGCGCAGAGGCAAGGGACAGCGCGGAGGGAAGCGGGGATGAGCCATCGCAAGCTCACGGCAGCGGCACTCGGGAGCTTCCTGCTCCTGGCGCTCGGCTGCCAGGAAACCGGCGCTCCGGCGACGCCCGAGCAGGCGAACGCCCGCGCCCAGGCCGCCGTGCCTGGAGGCGGCGGGGCCACCGCGCACGTGGCGGCCGTCCCGACGGTCGACACGCGGAGCTACGTCTACGACCCGATCGGCAAGCGAGACCCCTTCCGGTCCTTCGTGCTGGATCGGGTCAAGGACATCGACGCCTCCGCCAAGGGGCCGCTCGAGCAGTTCGACTTGAGCCAGCTCTCGATTACGGGCGTGGTCTGGCAGGCGGGCAACCGTCGCGCGCTGGTCATCGATCCGTCGGGGCAGGCGTACATCGTTTCCGAGGGCGATCGCATCGGAAAGAACAATGGCCAGGTCATCACGATCGGGGACAGTCGCATGACCGTCAAAGAGCGCTACGAGGATTTCCACGGCGACATGACGACGAAGGAAATCGTGATGCGCATTCGGTTGAGTCAGGGAGGGTGAGCAGGATGTTCGCTAGGACGAGTCAGGAAATTCGCGGAAGGGTGCAGGGCTCGCTTGCCCTCCTGGTCGCGGTGCTCATCGCCTCCATGGGATGCGCCACGGCACCCAAGGCTCCGACAGCCAGCGGCCCGGCGCAGCTGTCGGAGATCGTGGTCGAGGCCGACGAAGGGGCCACGGTGGTGAGCCTGGTCGGGCTCGCCGAGCCGGTCTACAACGCCTTCCAGCAGGACGATCCCGCACGGATCGTTCTCGATCTGGCTTCGGTGCGACCGGGGGACGTGGCGGAAGCGATCGCGGTCTACGACGGAACCGTCGAAGAGGTGACGATCGCCGGCTTCGAGAATGCCGGAGCGAGCTCCACGCGCGTGGAGGTCTCCCTGGCGGCATCGGCCGGCTACGAGGTCGTCGCCCTGGAAGATCGTCTCGAGATCCGGATCCAGGCCCAGGCGGGTGCCGAGCCCATGGCNTCGGCCGCGGTTCCGGCCGACGTCGATCCCTGGACNACGGCTGCTGGCCAGGAGCCGAGCACGGACGCGTCCGAGCAGGACGCGAGCGTGACGGACGCGGCTGCCANCGAAGTGGCCGAGGTGGTCCCNGCAACGCCGGCGACGGCCTTGCTCGGTGTNTCCACCGAGAGCGANGGCGAGTCCCTGGCGGCCCTGCTCGAGGCNGATGGCAGCATCGAGGGCGCCACCTGGTTCGCGCTCGAGGATCCCGACCGGCTGGTCGTCGATCTTCCGGGGCTCTCCAGNCAGATNGCCTCGTCGCGCATCGANGTGGGCGGGGAGTGGATCTCCGCGATNCGCATCGGNCANCACGACGACAAGGTNCGNGTGGTNCTCGACGGCGAGACCCAGGGCTGGAGCGGCTTCCAGGACGTGCAGCTCGTCTCGACGCCGGANGGCCTGTGGGTGGGCATGGCAGGAGCTACGGCTCCGGTCGCCAGCGGGCCCGCCGCGGAGGCGACCCCGGAGGTCGCCGAGACCGAGACCGAAGCGGTCGACGCGACGGAGACGGCCGAGACCGACGCCGGGTGGACGGCGAGCTCCGAGGTGGCCACGGCCAGCGAGGAGAGCACCGAGCTCGAGGCCCCGGCCCAGGACCCCTGGATCGAGACCGCCGAAGCCGCGCCGGTGGAGATCACCGAGACGGCCGAGACCGTGGAAGAGCCGACAGTCGAGCTCGTGGAGAGCGCTGAAGAGCCCACGGCCGAGATCGTCGAGACGGCCGAAGAGCCGGTCGCCGAGCTGGCCGAAGCCACGGAGGCTCAGGCGACCGAGAGCGTCGACACCTGGTCCGAGGGTGCCAGCCCGGCAGCGATCGAAGAGGCCGCGCAGGCCTCTCTGATCGTCTACGGGGTGCAGCTCGAGAGCGACGCCGGCGCCGACCGCGTGGTGATCGTGACCGAAGGCCCCGCGGACTACGTCACGACCCATCCCTCGGCGGATACCACCGTCGTGAGCATCCGGGGCGCCACGATCGACCCGGACGCGGCGGTGCGGATCGCGCCGGATCAGCCCGGAGCGGTCTCCCTGGTGACGGCCTTCCAGCAGCCCGGCTCCTCGGAGCCCGAGGTGCGGGTCGTGATCCGCAGCTCGGCCGGCAGCAAGGCGCAGGTCAGCCAGGAAGGGGCCATGCTCTTCCTGTCCTACCCGGCCGGCGAGCAGGTGGCGGAAGCGCTGCCGATGCTCTCCGACGTGGCCTCCGCGGAGACCCCGGGTGCGCCGCCTGCGGCCATCGATCCCAATACGGACTCGATCGAGATCCTGGACGAGGGCGGTCTGGCCGACGGCAAGGCCTACACCGGCCGCCGCATCTCGCTCGACTTCAAGGACGTCGAGATCGACGACGTGCTCCGGCTGATCGCCGAGGTCTCGGACCTCAACATCATCGCCGGTGACGAGGTCAACGGGAAGGTCACGATCCGCCTGGTCGACGTGCCCTGGGATCAGGCCCTGGACGTGATCCTCCTGACCCGCGGCCTGGGCTTCGTGCGGGTGGGCAGCGTCCTGCGCATCGCCCCCTCGGACATGCTCAAGGCCGAGGAAGAGGCCCGCCTGCAGGAGCGACGAGCCAAGGAGAAGCTGGAGGACCTCGTGGTCAAGCTCCAGCCCGTCAACTACGCCGACGTGAACGAGATCGAGAAGATGATCAAGCGGCTCCTCACCGCCCGCGGCAGCGTGGACGTGGATGAGCGCACCAACACGGTCATCCTGAAGGACATCGCGTCGGTGATCGACGAGGCCACGGCCCTCATCAAGGCGATCGATACCCAGACGCCGCAGGTGATGATCGAGGCGAAGATCGTCGAGGCCAACCTGGACTTCGGCAAGGAGCTCGGTGGCACCTGGGCCTTCGGGGTGCAGCCCTTCAACGACGGCTTCGACGACAGCAGCGGTGACCGCCGCGACGAGCGTCTGGGCCTCGGCAACGACGTCGTGTTCCACGACAACTCGCTGCTGACGGGCTTCACCGACACCTTCAACCACGTCTACGTGTCGAACCCGATCACCTCGGCGGCCAACGGCCTGCTCGACCTGGGTGCCTTCATCCTGGACGAGCGGCTCAACATCGAGGCGCGGATCGAGGCGGCCGAGAGCTACGGCGAAGGCAAGGTGGTCTCCAGCCCGCGCATCGTCACCCTTGACAACCGGAAGGCTTCGATCGAACAGGGTGTGTCGATCCCCTTCCAGACCTTCGAGAACGGCGACGCCAAGCTCGAGTTCATCGACGCGGTCCTGCGGCTGGACGTGACGCCGCACATCACGGCGGACCGGAGCATCATCATGAAGCTCGAGATCCAGCGCAACGCGCCGGACGACAGCGTGCAGACGCCGACCGGCTCGCCCGCGATCGCCAAGAACGAGGCCGAGACCGAGACCCTGGTGAAGGACGGGCAGACGCTCGTGATCGGCGGCATCTACATCGTCGACCAGAGCGAGCTGGAGAGCCGCGTGCCCTACTTCCACAAGATCCCGCTGCTCGGCAACGCGTTCAAGAACAACGAGGTCCGGGACATCCGCAAGGAGCTCCTGGTCTTCGTGACGCCGCGGATCGTGGTCAACCCGGAGCTGGGCTCCTAGACCGCGATTCGAGCGCCTGGAATGCGGCGGGGAGCCCTGGGCTCCCCGCCGTTTTTCTTTCTATCTTCGGCGGGATGAAGGGGACGGTCTGGCGGGTCGGGTTGATGGGTGCGGACAAGAGCCGTATCCGCGCACGAGGGCGCCGCGTTCTCGCCGGGCTGGCCGAGCGGCCGGCGGTGGTCGGCCTGGACGTCGATCAGGTGGCTGAGGAGATCGCCCGGCGCCTGGAGGCCGCGGCATGAGGGCGGGAGGCCAACGCGCCGCGCGTGGTCCGACACCCGCGCGAAGACGCGTGCGCGTGGCGTTGGGCGAGCGCAGCTACCCGATCGAGATCGGGCACGGCACCCTCGCAGAGCTGGGCCCCGCCGTGGCGCGCGCCACCGGCGCGGGTCGCGTGATGCTGCTCACGGTTCCCCCGGTGGCCCGGCACTACGCGGCCCGGGTGGAGCGCTCGCTGCGTGCGGCCGGCCTGAAGGTCACCCGCTTCGTGGTGCCCGACGGCGAGCGCACGAAGAACCTGCTCCAGGCTCGCAAGCTCTACGATGCCATGCTCTCGGCCGGTGCCGACCGATCGAGCGCCGTGCTGGCCCTGGGAGGCGGCGTGGTGGGCGATCTGGGCGGCTTCGTGGCCGCCACGCTGCTGCGGGGGCTGCCCGTGGTGCAGGTTCCCACCTCGCTCCTGGCCATGGTCGACAGCAGCGTGGGGGGCAAGACGGGTGTCAACGTGCCGCGGGGCAAGAACCTGGTCGGGGCCTTCCATCAGCCCCGCCTGGTCTGGATCGACTCGGCCACGCTGTCGACGCTGCCGGGTCGGCAGCTCGCCGCCGGCATGGCCGAGGTGGTGAAGCACGCGGCGATCCTGGACGAGAAGCTCTTCCGTCGCCTCGAACGGGATGTCCCGCGGCTGATGGACCTCGATCCGACCGTGTTGGTGCCCGTGCTGCAGCGCAACTGCGCGATCAAGGCCGAGGTGGTGGCTCGCGACGAGCGCGAGGCCGGCCCCCGCATGCTGCTCAACTTCGGCCACACCCTGGGGCACGCGGCCGAGGCGTTGAAGGGCTTCCGGGGCATCCTGCACGGCGAGGCCGTCTCCATGGGCATGGCCTTCGCGGCCCACCGCTCGGAGGAGCTGGGCCTCGCCCCCTCGGGAACCGCCGAGCGGCTCGTGGACCTGCTGGCGCGGGTCGGCTTGCCGACGGCTTTGCCGGATTTTCCCCGCAGCGCTTATCTCCGCGCTCTGTCGGTCGATAAGAAGAAGCGGGCCGCACACATCCACTTCGTGGTGCTGCGGCGCATTGGCAAGGCGGAGACCCGCCCGCTGCGTCCCGCGGAGATCTGGCCCGCACGGCGGCGACGGGGCACGGTACGGGCCGGTCGGACCCGGAGGTGAGGGTGGAGTTGCAGGGGAGCGCAGACGAGCGAGCCGAAATCGGGCGTCTGGAGACGCTCGGTGCCTATGACCCCGCGGCCCCCGGCATCGCCGCGATGGCCGAGGCCCACCGGCAGGCGGGGGAGCCCGACAAGGCGCTGAAGCTGGCTGACGACGGGCTCGCCGCCCAGCCCGACATGGTCGCGGTGCGCATCGCCCGGGCCCTCGCCCTGATCGACCTCGGCCAGCTCGTCGACGCCCGCAGTGAGCTCACCCGCGTTCTCGACACGGTGACGGACCACCCCGTCGCCCAGGCCCTGATGTCCGGGCCCGACGGCAATCGCGAGGCGCTCGCGGATCTCGATCCGGGCGAGCTCGACGAGGCCTTTCGGGCGGCCGAGCCCGAGACCGACCAGATGGTCTCGGCGAACGACTTCGCCGAGGCGGCGCTCCAGGCTGTGGACGACGAGACCGATGACCACGCGCCTCTCGCCCTCTCCGAGCTCGCCGACGACGAGCCGCCCTCGCCCTACGCGACCGAGACCGTCGCGGACCTGCTCGACGAGCAGGGGCACGGCGACGAGGCGGCGAAGATCCGTCTTGAGCTTCCGGTCCAGGCGGCCCCGGAGTCCGATGGTGGACGACGGGTCCTTCCCATCCTCGAGCGCTGGCTCGAAAACCTGCGGAGACGAACGGGATGAGCTTCGACGAGGTGCTGAAGAAGATCGTGGAGCCCTGTGCCGGCAGCCTTGGGGCCGCACTGATGGGCGTCGATGGGATTCCCATCGCCCAGGTGGAGGGGCCCGCCGCCGGCAAGGACGCCGAGGACGACGTGGCCGTGCTGTCTGTCGAGCTCGGGCGCATCCTGGCCGAGACCCAGAAGGCCGCGGACTCGAGCGGCGCGGGAGCCCTCGACGAGATCAGCGTCCAGATGGAGCGGTTCAGCGCCGTGTTGCGACGGGTCGATGCCGAGACCTACCTCGTCGTGGTCCTGGAGCCCGGGGCCAACGCGGGGCGGGCCCGCTTCGACATCCGGCGCCGCCTGCTGGAGATCCGCGAGCAGCTCTAGGCTCGAGCTCCGGGCGGCGGGTCCGGCACCCGCTACCCTCGCGCGCGATGGCCGAGTCGAACCGCATCCTGGTGATTCACGGACCGAACCTGAACCTCCTCGGGACCCGTGAGCCGGAGGTGTATGGGCGGACCACCCTGGCCGAGATCGATGCGGACCTCGCCGAGATGGCCAAGGGCCGGGGTGTGGTGCTCGAGAGCCTTCAGTCGAACCACGAGGGCGAGCTGATCGATCGCGTCCAGCTGGCGCCCAGCCAGGAGCGGGGAATCCTGATCAACCCCGGCGGCCTGACGCACACCAGCGTGGCCCTTCGCGATGCGCTGGCTGGGGTGGGCCTGCCCGTGGTGGAGGTCCATCTCTCCAACGTGCACGCCCGTGAGGCCTTTCGGCACCACTCCTACGTGTCGGGCGTAGCGGTGGGCACCGTGGCCGGATTCGGCCCGCTCTCCTACCGCCTCGGGTTGGAGGCCTTGTTAGCTCACCTGGGCCTCTAGGCTCGAGCTCACCTGGGGTTTGCCGGGGGTTCTCCCATCGGGGTTCCCGGTTCTGGGACTCTCGCGGGTCCGCTCCGGGGGGGCTTGCGTAGCTCGGGGCTGCGGCGGGGTCCCCACGGAAGTGAGCGTTCTGGGCCTCAAGCGGCCCCTCTGGGCGCCGATACGGAGGGGGTGGTGGAGCGGCGTTGCCCACGTCCCCACCGACGGCGCAACACGCTCGGGTTCGAGGGGCCCCCTTGGCGATCAACAAGCGGAAGATCCTCCAGTCGGCTCAGAAGCACCTCCAGAAGGGGGCGCTCGACAAGGCACTGAAGGACTACCAGACCCTCCTGAAGGCGGATCCCAAGGATCCCAACGTCCGCCTGAAGATCGGTGACATCTACCTCAAGCAGGGCAACAGCGACGAGGCGATCGCCGCCTACCTGAAGGTCGCCGAGTCGTTCATGGCCAGCGGCTTCGACGCCAAGGCTGTCGCCCTCTACAAGCAGATCACCAAGATCGACGAGAAGCGCGTCGACGTCTTCGTGCCCCTGGCCGAGCTCTACGAGCGCATGGGTCTGCAGTCCGACGCGCTCAAGGCGCTGCAGCAGGCCGCGGACATCCACTACCGGGAGGGCCGCAAGGACGAGGCGCTCGACCTGCTGCGCCGCATGGCTTCCCTCGACCCGGGCAATACGGCCAGTCGCATGAAGGTCGCCGACCTGCTGCGCCAGGAGGAACGCACCGACGAGGCGATCGCCGAGTACGAGGCCGTCGTCGAGGAGCTGCAGCGCCAGGGCGCCGAGGAGGATCGCATCCGGGTTCTCGTGCGGGTGCTGGAGCTGGACCCGAGCCGCATCGACCTGATGGCGTCGGTCGGCCGCTCGCGGCTCGACACGGGCAACTTCGAGGCGGCCGAGAAGACTGCGCGCATGATGATCGAGAGCCAGTCCGACGAGCCGGATGGCTATCTGATCCTCGGCGAGGCCTGTGACGGCCTGGAGCGCACCGAGGAGAAGGTCGCCGCCTACCGGCGCGCCGCCGAGATCCATCGGGAGCGCGGCAACGACGACGTGGCCCGCGACATCACCCAGCGCTTCGTGGCGCCGGGCTCGCTCGACGAGGCGAGCCCCGAGGCCGAGGCCGAAGTCGAGGACGACATGCTGCTCGGCGCCGAGGTGGAAGACCTCGCCGGCGAGGACCCCGAGCTCTCGGATCCCGGCTTCGACCCCAACGGCATGGTGCTCGGCAGCCCGATCGAGAGCCTGACCGACGACGCCCCCGAGGAGGCTCCCGAGGAGACCTCCGCCAGCGGGCTTCCGCCGCTCCCCGGGATGGAGGCGGAGGTGGCCGAGGAGGCGCTCGAGGAGGCGCCCGCGAACGTCGACGGGGACCCGGAGCAGCTGCTGGCCGAAGCGAGCGTCTACCTGCGCTACGGCAAGCACGACCGTGCCATCGAGAGCCTGCGCTCGATCGTCGCCCGCGACCCGGATCACGCCCTGGCCTTTGCCAAGCTCGGCGAGGCGCTGCAGGGAACCGGACAGGACGAGCACGCCGTGACGGCCTATTCGCGCGGCGCCGAGGCGGCCCAGCGAGTGGGCGACCAGGCGGCCTTCCAGGCCATCCAGGGCAGCCTGAGCGCCCTCGATCCTGCCGCCGCCGAGGCGCTCGGCGAGCCGCCCGAGGCTCCCGTTGGCGCGGAGGCCTCTTCGCAAGGCGCCGCCGCCGCCGAAGAGGTGGAGATCGCGCACGACGGCGAATCCGACTCGGAGGTCGAGATCGCCCTCGACGGCGAATCCGACTCGGAGGTCGAGATCGCCCTCGAC
>NYZB01000004.1 GCA_002687015.1 Deltaproteobacteria bacterium | reverse complement strand
CGCAGGCGACCTTGCTGACGACGGCCAGGTCGCCTGCCTGCGCTTTATTTCCTCGGAACGAACCCCGCCCCGCCGCGCTCTTTCGAGGTTGAACTCGACCTCGGAGCTGATCGCGGGGCGGCGGGCACCCGTAGCGAAGTAAAGCGCAGGCAGGCTCGCAGACCGCTGGGCCAGGTCGCCTGCGGCGCCAGCCGCGGAGGCGACACTGCGTCCACGCAACGCCGGAAGCACGGTGTCCCGGCCGAGCCATGAGCGTAGGGTGCCCGCCGCCCCGCGATCCCAAGAGGAGGAGCGAAGCGGCCCCGGCAGTACGGCGCATCGAAGAAGAGAAGAGGCAAGAGCTCTGTTCCCATTTCCGGAAGCCGGGTAGAATCATGCCGATATGCCGGTAGGCGACGAAACACCGGCGGGAGCACTGGATCGCATCATGACGGAAAAGAAACTCGCGGGGCAGATCGCGATCGTGACGGGCAGCAGCCGGGGCGTCGGCAAGGGGATCGCCCTCGAACTGGGTGAGGCCGGCGCGACCGTCTACGTCACGGGACGCACGCTCGACGACAGCCAGTCCTACGTCCCCGGCACCATCGGGGCCACCGCCGACGAGGTCACCCGCCTGGGGGGCAAGGGCATCCCGGTCCGTTGCGACCACAGCCGCGACGAGGAGATCAAGGCCCTCATCGAGCGGGTGCACAGCGAGCAGGGCCGGATCGACATCCTGATCAACAACGTCTTCACTCTCCCCTCGGAGAACGTCTTCGAAGGGAAGTTCTGGGAGCACTCCATCCAGCTCTGGGACGATCTCCTCCAGGTCGGCTGCCGTGGCCACTACGTCGCCAGCCACGCCGTAGCGCCGATCATGGTCGAGCAGAAGGGCGGGTTGATCGTCAACATCTCCTCGTTCGCGGGCGCGGCCTACGTCTTCAGCGTCCCCTATGGCGTGGGCAAGGCGGCGGTCGACCGCATGGCCAAGGACATGGCCGTCGAGCTGGGGCCCTTCGGCGTCACCTGCGTCTCACTCTGGCCCGGTGTGGTCCGGACGGAATACCTGACCAGGTCGCACGCCGAGGGAGAGGTTCCCTTCGAGC
This sequence comes from Deltaproteobacteria bacterium, assembly GCA_002687015.1. Taxonomy (GTDB): domain Bacteria; phylum Myxococcota_A; class UBA9160; order UBA9160; family UBA6930. Next base: position 27,976 of record NYZB01000004.1, on the reverse strand, counting down.
TCGAGAACGGCGAATCGCCCCGCTTCACCGGACGCGCCGTCGTCGCGCTGGCCTCCGACCCCAAGCGAATGGACAAGACCGGAGCGGTGCACATCTGCTACGAGCTCGCGCACGAGTACGGCTTCACCGACATCGATGGGCGACAGCCTCCCTCCCTCGGCGTCCAGATGGGGATGCAGCCCGCTCCCACGGAAGGAGCCTAGGGCTGCCGCTCCCCGAGCCCCCGCCTCGCTTCAGAGGATCTCCTCGGCGAGCACCCGAAGTGCGGGGCCCCCGCCGCCGATCAGCATCGATCCGACCTGACCCCGCTTTCCGGCCTCCTTCCAGACCTGGAGGCGGTCGCGAACACGAGCCTCCGGTCCCACGAGTGCGACGTCGTCCACCAGCTCATCCGGAACGGCGGCCGCGGCCTCGCTCTTCTTCCCGTCGAGGTAGAGGTCCTGGATCTTGACTGCGGCCTCTTCGTAGCCGAGGCGCTTCGCGTAGTCGTTGTAGAAGTTCTTGCCGCGAGCCCCCATGCCGCCGATGTAGAGCGCCAGGTTGGCCTTCACCGGAATGCGGCACTTCTCGAGATCGTCGGCCATGATGCAGGTGACGAAGGGAGCGATCTCGAAGTCCTCGAGGCTCTTGCCCCCTCCGGCCTTCGCGAAACCCCTCTGCAGCGAGTCGTCGAAGATGTCGAAGCGCTCGGGGTTCATCCAGACGGGGAAGACACCGTCCGAGACCTCTCCCGCGCACTCCATGCCCTTGGGCGAGATGGAAGCCGTGTAGATCTTCAGCGCGGGATCGCCGTGCAGGATGCTCTTGAGGGGCTTGCCCAGGCCCGTGGCGTCCTCGCCCCGGTAGGGCATCTGATAGTGGAATCCCTCGTGGGTCACCCTCTCCTCGCGCGCGAGGATCTTGCGAATGATGGAGATGTACTCGCGGGTCCGCGTGAGAGGTCGGCCGTAGGCGACGCCGTGCCATCCCTCGACGACCTGCGGCCCCGAGGGCCCGAGGCCCAGGACGAAGCGGCCACCCGAGAGGGCGTAGAGGGTCATCGCGGTCATGGCCGTCATGGCCGGCGTGCGTCCGGGCATCTGCATGATCGCCGTCCCGACCTGGATCTTCTCCGTCCGCGCCAGGATCCAGGCCGCCGGAGACACGGCGTCGGAGCCCCAGGCTTCGGCGGTCCAGGCGGAGCTGAAACCGAGGGACTCGGCCTCGTGGATCATCTCCATCGGAATCGACATGGTTGCGGGCGAGTAGCCAACGAGTAGTCCGAGCTTCATTCTGGTCTCCTCTCCGGGGTCCGCCTCGGACCCGTCTGGTTCTTTCCAATCGGTCGGGGTTTCTCGGAGCGCATCGGCCTCAAGCGGAGGCGGCCCTCTCGAAGATCTTCGCGAAGGCTTCGCCACAGCGAAGCCAGGCGTCCAGGTCGCGTTGGCGCGGCTCGGCGACGAAGTGCTGGATGCCGGCCTCTCGGAAGGCGACGAGCTCGCGCAGGATCTGGTCGGGGTCGTCCTCGAGGGCGTCCCAGCGCGTGCGCATCGAGAGGGTGAAGCCCGGCTCCGGACGATCCCGGCGCAGGCGCGCGGCGATCTCCGCTGCCCTTTCGGGCGGCTGGAAGCCCCCATGCCATCCGTCGCCGAGCGTCGCCGCCCGCCGCAGCGCGGCCTCGCTGTGTCCGCCGATCCAGATCGGGATCGAACGACCGGGCTGGGGCTTTGCGCGCATGTCGACCATCGTCACGCCGCTCGCCGGGGCGCTGACCTCGATGGGGTCCTCGCTCCAGCAGCGGCGGATGATGTCGAGCGCCTCGTTCGTCCGCGCTCCGCGCGTCTCGAAGGGTACGCCAAGAGCCTCGAACTCCTCTCTCAGCCATCCGCTCGCACCACCGAAGATCACCCGCCCTCCGCTCATGAGATCGAGGGAGGCCAGCATCTTGGCCAGCGCCACCGCGGGGCGCAGGGGGACCACGATCACCGTGGTGCCGAGACCCACGGAGCTCGTCGCCGCCGCGGCCCAGGCGAGCGCCATGAAGGGCTCGATGATGTAGGCCGACGGCGGGTACTTGGCGGTTCGCGGCACGATCAGGTGATCGCTCACCCAGACGTCGGCGAAGCCGAGCTCTTCGGCCTGCTTGGCCGCGGCCTGGATCGAGTCCGGCGATGCGGCCGGTCCGGCCTGCGGAAGGTGGATCCCGAATTTCATGTGTGGTTCTTCACTGTCCTCTCGGCGCCCGTCGACCGCGCTAGCTAGTCTCGCGGAAGACCGACGAGCTTGCGGGCCATGATGACGCGCTGGATCTGTCCCGTTCCTTCGACCAGGTCCATGGCCTTGACGTCGCGGTAGAGCTTCTCGATCAGGTGATCACCGCGGGCACCCACCGTCCCGAGCAGCTCCATCCCGAGGCTCGTCACCTCCTGGCCGATCTCGGCGGCCACCGCCTTCGACATGGAGGCCTCGACGATGTTGGGCTTCTGCCGGTCGGCCAGCCAGCCCGCCCGGAGGCAGAGCAGACGCGCCATCTTGAGCTTGCGAGCGGCCCGCTCCAGACGATCCCGGGTTCGCGCATCGCCGAGCAGCCCGTGCTCTCGCGCGAACTCGCGCGCTTCGTCGAGGGCGGCCCTTCCGATGCCCACGGCATTCGCAGCCACGATGGGACGGCCGGCGTTGAAGACCCGCATCGCGCTCTTGAAGCCACTGGGCTTCTCGTAGCGCTCCTCTCCTCCCAGCAGGTTCGAAGCCGGGATGCGACAATCCTGGAGCGTGAACGAGGTCGACTCGTAGGCCTTGAGGCCCATCTTCTTCTCGATGCGGAAGCCGCCGAGGCCCGGCGTGCCCTGCTCGACGAAGAAGGCCCGCTGGGCCGCCCTCCCCTTCGAGGGGTCGAGGGTCGCCTGCACGAGGATCCAGTCGGAGCGGCTGGCGTTGCCGATGAAGCACTTGGCGCCGTTCAGCACCCAGCCCTCTCCGTCGCGGCGGGCGCTGGTCTGGATCGCCGCCGCGTCGGATCCCGCACCGGGCTCGGTCATCGCGAAGCAGGCCCAGCGCGGGCGGTCGGGCTCACGGAAGGGCCCGAGGAAGCGCTCCTTCTGCTCCTCCGTCCCCATCGCCAGGACGTTCCCCTCCGGCAGGCCGACGCCGGGAGTTGCCACCATCACGCCGCGATCCCAGTAGGCCAGCTCCTCGACGAAGAGGAGGGACATCACGGTCACCTGGGAAGGGCCGCCGGCGCCGCCCTTCGGCTCCTTCGGCGCGGGGCCGCTCCAACGCGTTCGTCCCTCACCGCGCTCGATCAGCTTCGCGAAGTAGGGATCGTCGACGGGGATCGGCCGGCCGAGTCGGTCCGCCTCGAGGCCGATCGGTCGAGCCTCGGCGCGGCCCCGCTCGCGGATCATCTCGAGTCGATCGCGGGTCGCCTTGTCGATCTCGAACTTCACCCGGCGCCCTCCACGTGGGAGAGGGGGAAGGGCGAAGGGGCCGCACAGAGCGCCTGCCCCGCGTCTTCCCGGGCCGCATCGATCCCTCCCTGGACGAGGCCGAGTGCGCGGCACTCCCGCATGTGCTTCTCGAGCGGGTAGTCCTGCATGAAGCCGTGGCCACCCAGGATCTGGACGCCGTTCGGCCCCACCAGGGTCGAGGCCTCCACCGCTTCGGCAAAGGCCGTCGCGGCCGCCGCTTCGCAGGCGATCCCCTGATCGACACGCCATGCCGCCTCGTGCAGGAGGAGGCGGGCCCCGTCCACGGCCGCCCGCATGTCGGTGATGAGGAAGCTGAGGCCTTGATGGTGCGCAATGGGCCGTCCGAAGGCCTCGCGATCGAGGGCATACTCGAGCGAGGCGCTGGCCGCCTGGCGCATCGTGCCCACCAGAAGCGCTGCCGTGTAGAGGCGGGCGCGGGCACGGGCGCGGCCCGCGGCCTGGGGATCGCAATAGCGCGCCAGAACCGGCGCCGCATCGAGGACCAGCTCCGAAGCCCCGGCGGCGCGCAGCCCGCTACCCCGGAGCTCACTCCCCTGGATGCCGTCCCGCACGACGAGAGCTTCGTCGCCGCGTGTGATCACGAGGAGATCCGCGCGGTCCGACGGAACCCAGGGGACCCGCCCCGACACTTCCTCACCGATCTCGAGGTCCGCGTCGGCGTCGCAGACGAGGAGGGCGCGAGCTCCGTCCAGGTCGAGCAGTGGCAACGCAAAGGTCCGCAGCGCTTCTTCGCCGCCGAGCTCGGCCAGTGCGTAGAGCGCGGGCCCCAGGGGGTCGAGGGCCAGCGCCGCACCGGGATCGCCGGCGGCCAGCTCCTCGTTCACGAGGACGCGCGCCAGAGCGCCCAGCCCGGCTCCTCCGAGAGATTCCGGAAGCTCGAGCCCGGCCAGCCCCATCTCGCCGAAGGTCGCGCGGATCGCGGGATCGACGGAGCGCGCAGCCTCGTGCTCGCGCAAGCGCGGGAGCAGCTCCTCCTGCGCGAAGCTCTTCGCCGTCTCGACGATGAGATCGAGGTCGTCTCCCGCCTCGAAGTCGAACATGAAGCTCCCTCTATCCCTCTCGGCTCCGTCCCTGGCCCGTCTCGACCGCTGATCGGCAGCGCCAGCCCGGAATTCCGGAAGCCCGGGGAGGGTAGGCGAGCTGGCCTCGCAAATGAATGCAGAGTCCTCCGCGAGAGATGCACCCGATCGCCCGCGGGGGCTGCGCGCTGCGGGTTGTTATACACCTTTGCCCCGATTTCGCCGCTCCGGGCGGCAGCGGAGGTCGCGCGGACGATGGCAGGGCGGAGTACAGTGTCGTGCCCGTGCACCCACGTCGGAAGGCCCGAGAGCCTCCCCACGATCCGACCCTTCGGGAAGAGAGCGGACCCGGCATGAAGACCCTGGTACTCGGCGGATCCCAGTTCGTCGGCCTCCACACGGTGCGCGAGCTGGTGGCGCGGGGCCACGAGGTCGCGGTGCTGAATCGCGGACGGACCGAGACCCATCTGCCCCCCGGCGTCGAGCGGCTCGTGGCCGATCGGCGCGACGCACAGTCGATGCGCACGGCCCTCGAGGGCAAGGAGTGGGACGCGGTCTTCGACGTCTCCGGCTTCGTCATGGTCGCGGTGGGCTCGAACATGTCGGACCTGATCGACATGCTGGACGGGCGCGTCGGGGCCTACGTCTACACCAGCTCGATCATGGCCTACGCGCCCTCGGGCGTCTTTCCGTGGCACGAGTCCTTCCCCACCGTCGACGAGGGCCCGAACACCTACGGCGGCTTCAAGAAGGCGACGGAGGCAGCCCTGCTCGAGAGACATGGCCGGACCGGATTCCCCGCCTCGGTGGTGCGACCCGCAGCGATCTATGGCCCCGACAACAACATCTACGACATGGAGATGGCCACCTTCCTCCGTCTGCTGCGCGGGCTCCCCATCATCCTGCCCCACGACGGCCTGGTGACCGGCTCCTACGGCCACGTCGACGACCTCTGCCGAGCCATGGTGGACATGGCGACCCACCCGAAGGCAGCCGGCGAGGTCTTCAACATCACGGCCGAAGGGGTCACGGCGAACGAGTACGTCTCGGTCTTGAGCGAGATCGTCGGCAAGCCCGCCGACCGGGTCTACATGCCGTCCAGGTACGTCGGCAAGCTCGAGAAGCCGGCCTACAGCCATCTCTTCGGCTCCTTCCACCACGGCGTCCTCAGCATCGGCAAGGCGCAGGACCTGCTGGGCTTCCAGCCCGAGTACGACTTCCGCCGTGGCCACGCCCAGACCTTCGAGTGGTTCATGAGCGCCGGCCTGGACAGCACGGTGGAGGCGCCCGCGGATCCCCTCTGGTTCGCCAGCTACGACTTCGAGTACGAAGCCCGGCTCGCCGCCACGCTCCGGGCCGAGCAGGAGCCGGAATGAGGGGAGACCCGGACCGCGACGACGAGACGAAGGGAGGCAAGCCCATGGCCGGTGACGCCGAGATCGAGACCGCAAGGAAGCTCTTCGCCGCCTGGAGCAGCGGCGACCCCGATGCCCCCCGCGAGTTCCTCACCGAGGACGCCGTGCTCTACGACATCGTGGCGGGAAGCCCCAAGGAGGGCTGGCCGGCGATCCGCGAGTTCTTCGGCGCGACGCTCGGCATGTCCCGCGACCTCGTCCTCGCGCCACAGGGCTTCTGGGTCAACGAGACGGGCGTGGCCCTGACCTGGCACATGAGCGGCGTCGCGGGCGAGGCCTTCGGACCCGAAGCCGAAGGGAAGACCTGGCACTCGGAGGGGATGTCGACCCTCGAGTTCAGGGACGGCAAGGTGTGCCGCGAGGTGGACTACCACCACGGCCCGAACGTGCTCCGCTCCCTGGGTCTGGGCTGAGAGGGCCTGCTAGCCGGGCTCCTCGATGCCGGGATAGGGGCCGGCGACCACGCACTCGAGCAGCCCCATCCCCGTCTCCTCGGGATCGTCCAGGTTGGTGAAGCGGGCAAAGGTCTCGGCCCAGCTCCCCTTCGTCTGCGGAATCGGCTTGCCCTCGAGATCCCGCACCTGGGTGGGATGGGAGACGTCCCAGACCTCGCCTTCCACGTGGTTCTCGCCGCGGAAGATGCCGCGCCCGAGCCCGTCGCGGAAGCCACCCCAATAGCCGCCGCCCTGCATGTAGAGGGGATGGCTCACGACCTCCATGGCGAAGCGTTCGACCTTGCCGTTGTACTTCTCGAAGGCGACGACCGCCCGCTCCAAGCGCCGCAGGCCGTCCCTGAACCCGGCGGACTCGACCGCCGCGCCCTTGTAGGCCGACCCGGGCTTCCCGGTCTCGAAGGGGTAGTCGATGTGGCTCTTGAAGACGGTCATCCGGTCGTCCTCGGCGTGGTGGAACCAGTAGTAGATCGAGCGCGTAGGAAGGCGCACCAGGGACCACTGCCGCATGCCGAAGGCGGGCTTGCTGCTCGGGTGACGCTTGCCGCCGGGCGGGGCCACGAAGCGGCCGATCTTGCCGCCCGTCCCCGAGTCGCCCCCCAGGCCCCAGGAGTGGTCGCGCGCGCCCACCCAATCGGGCCCGACCTCGAACTCCCGGCCCGCGACCTGGACCCTTCCGCTCACGTGGCCGAGCTGAACGTAGTTCGAGCGCTGGAAGGCNATNCGGCCCTCGATGGTGCCGGTGTCTCCCGGNGTCTCGTCCCAGGCCGGCGCNGCCGCCTCCCAGAGAAGGTCGAAGGCGATGCCGTGCTCGTTCTCACGGCAGCCGAAGCGGAAGCTGCGCAGCCCCTCGAGGATCTCCATCCAGAGGGGCCCGGCGTCGAGCTGGTCGATGCGTGGTCGCAGCACGCGGCTGCAGCGGAGGTTGTACTGCTTGCCGTCGTCGAGGCTGAGACACGCGTAGCCGTCCGCGACGTTCGTATTCTGGTAGAAGCGAATGGCCGTGATGAGGTTGACCCTGCCCTCGGGGTCGCCCACGCAGTTCCAGAAGCCGTCACTCCAGTTCTGGCTCGCGGTGGCCACCGAATCGAAGGTGTCGATGGTCTGGTGGAGGGGCCATTCGTCGAGGCTGGTCAGTGTTCTTGCCAAGGGTGGTCTCCAAGCTGGCGCGGAGGCTAGCTCCCCCTCCGTCGGAGATCCCGACTCCAGCCCGAAGAAGGAGCGGATCTCCGGCGACGGGGGCCGTCAGAAGATGGTGTCGGCGAGGCGCTTCAGGGCCGAGAGGTGGATGCAGGTGCCGATCGCCAGGAGGTTCGGCGCGAGGACCTCCCGGCGCACGAAGATACCGAGGGCGGTCTGATCGATGCAGGCCCCCTTGAAGAGGTTGAGGGCGATCCAATAGGCGAGGCGATCGCGGTCGAGATCCACGCCGACCTTCTCCGCGAGATACGCGACCCACGCCTCCTCGTCCATCACGCCCATGCCGCGCATGGCGATGAGGTAGGCCCAGTCCTCCTCCGCATCGCCGAGATGGGTGAACTCCCAGTCGACCAGCGCGCGCAGCTCGCCGCCTTCGTGCAGGTAATTCCCCGGACCGGGATCGCCGTGGACCAGGCTCACCTGGCGGGTCTCGGGCGCGTGGTTGCGCAGCCACTGCGCGGCCTCCTCGACCAGCGGGGAGGGCTCTCCCACCAGGTCGCCGCGGTAGACCTCGTACCAGCGTTCCACCTGGAGCAGCGCCGAATCGCGGGGGCCCGAGGGAAGGTCGAAGAAGTCGATGCCAAGGGCCGCGAAGTCGAGGGCATGCAGGCCCGCAATGGCTTCGACGTAGGGATCCAGGCTCTCACGGGTGAAGACGCTGGTGCCCTCGACGAAGTCCATCACGAAGAAGGGCTGGCCGAGGATCTCGCAGGAAGGGTCATAGGAGAGCACTCCGGCCACGGGAAGACCCGCGGCGTGGAGGGCTCGCATCACCCGGACCTCGTCTCGGCTGTCGCTGCCCAGGAGACCCCACTGCTCGACGCGGATCACGACCTTGCGGCGCCCGGAGGTCTCGCACTCGAGCTCGGCGAGGTACATCGCCCGAGATTGGCCCATCGACATGCGATCGGTGCGCAGGAGCTTGCAGGGATCGTCCAACGCCTCGCCCAGGTGGATTTCCAGAGCCTCCACCTGATCCCGGGTGATCACTTCGCGCCCGCCATGTTGCGCGCGAAGGCGGAGAAGAGACCCCGGGTGCGGATCATCTCGGCGTCGAGCTGGGCATAGAGGACGGGGTGGAGGATCGCGCGCACCTGCTCCGCCGCCGCGCCACCCGAGTTCTGGCAGGCGACCAGCAGCCTGGAGGCCGCCACGAAGGGCGACTCCTCCGCCAGCGCCTCCGACCATTCCGGCACGGATGCCTCGGCGACGATCTCCCGCACCTCGTCCAGGGCGCGGCGCAGCTCGGCCCGTCGGCTTGCATCGAGGTCTTCTCGGAGCAGGTGCTTCGCGTACTCGAGGGAGCCCGCCATCAGCTCCGCGCAATAGAGCGGCCAATCCCCTTCGACGCTGGGCACCACGACCTCCCTCAGCGTCTCGATGCAGGAATCCAGGATCGTCTCGACGTCGGGGGCCACCGGCAGTGTCATCTCATGTCTCCAAACGCGGCCTCAGGCGCCCGTGACGGCGCCGCGCTCCTCGGGCGACATCGCCCTTCTGGCCTCCAGGTGCGCCTTCCAGTCGTCGCAGATTCCCTGGGGCCCCTTCCAGTAGTCGACCTCGAGGCTGACCTTGCCGTCGCGGTACTCGAGCCGCGACATCCCCTCGCCGCACAGGAAGCGCCCCTTGTTCTCGGGGCCCCGGCTCTCGTCCAGGATCTCGATGTAGGCCATCCAGGTGAGGGCAATGCCGCGCTCGTTCACGAAGTACTCCTCGGGCATCACCTTGAGTGCCTGCGCGACGGGCCCGAAGAAGGCCACGATGGCCTCGTGACCGTGCATCGCCTCGGGGTGGCCCAGGATGTCGCGCATCACGGCGTCTTCGGTCAGGAAGGGAAGCGGCGACTCGGGCTTTCCCCCGCTCCATCCCTCCTCGAAGAGGCGCCGCGCCAGCTCGATCCGATCGGCGTCCGTCATGGTGTCCTCCCGGCGCGGTCACCCGGCGATCGCTCCTCCCGGCGCGCGTGGCTGTCGCGAGGGTACCGAGCCTCGACGGGCACGCTGTGTCCTTCCTCGGTGATTTGATGTCCAGGGCCTGCGATCGGCGCCCGCGGCCCTGGGCGCGGCCCGTCGAGCCGGTAAGATGATACCCCCGGAGGCCCAGCCTGACCTCCCGGGCCATGCCTCCACGAACGACGGAAGGAGTGCTCGACATGCCCCAGCCCGCGCACCGGCTTCTCGAAAACAAGGTCGCAGTCGTCCTGGGCGCATCGAGCGGTATCGGCTGGGCGACGGCGGAGCGCCTTGCCGAGCACGGAGCCCGCGTCGTCGTGGCGGCGCGGCGCCTCGAGAACCTGGAGAAGCTCGCCGCAAAGATCGACGGCGTCGCCGTGCAGTGTGACGGCAGTGACTTCCATCAGCTCGAGTCCCTGGCGAAGACGACCCTCGAGCGCTTCGGGAGCCTCGACGTCGCGATCAACTCGGCCGGGGTGAACCGCCCCTCGCCGATCAAGGACATCACACCGGAGATCATGGAGGAGGTGGCGGGCGTCCAGTTCTTCGGCGCGACCTACTTCATGCGGCACTTCGGCAACGCCATGGTGGAGAGTGGGGGTGGATCGCTCATCAACGTGACCTCGGCCACCGCCATCGCCGTGCCTCTCTCCCTGGCCCCCTACTCCGGCGCCAAGGCCGGGGTCAACTTCATCACCAAGATCGCGGCCCGCGAGTACGGTCCCGACCAGGTGCGCGTCAACGCACTCGCGCCTTCCTTCGTTCCCACCGCGATGAATGGGTTCGGGGGCATGACGCCGATCGACGAGGCACGCGTCGAGATCGACGAGGAGGCTCCGGTCGCCCAGGGCTTCCTCGACGAGACGCCCCTGGCCCGTATCATCACGGTCGACGAGTGCGCCGACGTGGCGCTCTTCCTCGCCAGCGATCTCTCCTCCTCGATCACGGGGCAGGTCATTCCGGTGGACGGCGGCAATCACCTCTGCAGGCTCCCCAACTTCGGTCCCCCCAGGCGCAGGAGCCAATGAGCGGAGCGAGCTTCGCCTGCGACGACCTCCGCGCCTAGCTCGGCTCGGGTCCGGGGGTCGCCGGCCCCTTCGCGTACCAGCGGTAGCGGGTGATCTCGCGGTAGCCCATGCGCCGGTAGATCGGCTCGCCCTGCGCGCTCGCCTGCAGGATCACACAGCGGGCGCCCAGCTCGAAGGCGCGGTTGCCCGCGAGGCGGGTGCAGGCCTCACCGAGCCCACGCCCGCGCGCCTCGGGGAGGGTCACCACCCAACTGAGGCCCGCGATGCCATGCGAGAAGGTGGCGATCGCAGCCGCCGCGGGCCTGTCCTCCAGGGTTCCCAGCACCACGATCGTGTGCGGATTCATGAGTCGCGCGGGTGTGGAGAAGATCCGTTCGGTGACCTGGGTCGGCATTCCCATGGTGGCGTACCCGGCGGCTTCCACCGCCCCGAGGGCACTGGCGGCCTCGGCATCCTCGACCTGCGCCACCCGGAGCGCCGAGCCGAGGGGTCGGTCGGGGACGGGAGCCGAGAGGACCATGCCCGGAGCATCCGAGAAGCTGGTGAGCCCGGCCTTCTGCAGGTGCGCCTCGAGGTCGGCGTCGAGGTGGTCGCGGATCCAGGTCGTGTAGCCCCGTCCCAGCTGGCCGAAGAACTCGTCCGCCTGGGCGACCACACGCTCCGCGCTCTCGGGCGCCTGGTTGCCCAGGGCCATGGCGCAGTTGCCGTGGCCCACGGGGAAGTCGCTCGCGTCGGCCACGAGGAGCAGGTCGTCCCGCTCCTCGATCCGATAGTCCCCTTGCCAGCGGGCCATCTCCCGCGTCGCTTCGGCGAGGTTGAGATCGGCGAGCGCCAGCACCTCGTCTGCGTTCATCGGGAGCGAGCCGAGACGTTGACCGGAACGGCACTCTGCAGGGCCAGCCCGGTGATCGGATCGTAGTGCTCGTGCGCGGGGATCAGGCGCTGGACGTTGCAGCCCTTCTCGCGCACGCCGCGCTTGTCCGAGGGATCGCCCCAGCCATGTGCGAGCGCGATCACTCCCGCCGCGAGGTCCTCCGTGCCTTCGACGACGCCCTCGACGCGGCCGAAGCTGCTCTCGACCACCACGATGTCACCGTCCCCTACACCCAGCGATTCCATCGACCGGGGATTCATGAGCACGGGGTTGGTGGAGCGTCTGGCGCGCAGCGAGGGGAGGTTGTAGCCCGTGCTGCAGTAGGCCTCCTTCATGCGATAGGTGATCATGCGAAAGCCGAACTCCTGGCCGACCTCGTAGCCACCGCCCTCGAGCAGGGGCTCGGCCCGCACCTCCCGCAGCTCGGCAAGGACCTCCGGATGGCCCGCGGCCATCTTGCGGTCGTCGTGACCGATGGCATTGGGGATCATGCCGCCCCAGGTCAGCTCCCTCTCGCCCCAGACGTGGCCACCCGGGTACTTCCGAACCTCGTCGAGGGGTATGCGCGAGTTCCCGTGAAGAGCGTCGAGGAGCTCGTCGGCCGTCGGCTTGGTCGCCATGTCGATGCCGGGGAGCTGCAGATCGCTGCCCAGGCGCGTCGCGAGCTCCCAGAAGATCTCCCACTCCTCGAGGGTTCCCTCCGGAGCCGGGACCAGCGGTGGGCTGTACTGGCTGAAGGGGAAGGGATAGGTGCCGTCCATCAGACGGGGGACGTCCGCCCGCTCGAAGGGGTGCTTCACCGGCAGGACGTAGTCTGCGAACTGGGCGGTCGCCGACATGAAGAGATCGTTGACGACCAGGAGATCCAGCTCCCTGAGGGCGCGAAGGGTGGCGGCCTCGTCGGAGAACACGAGCGCCGGGTTGCCACCGTTCACGATGAGCGCGCGAATCTGTCCCTCACCCGGGGTCAGGATCTCGTCGGTGAGGGTGTTGGTCGGCATCTCCTCGCACATGCCGATCAGGCTGAAGGTCCCCCGGATGCCGCGGATCCGGGAGACAGGGCCCGAGAAGTGCGGGAGCGGGGCCGGCCCGATGTTCGCCGGGATCTCGAAGCCGAGCACGCCCCGGTTCCGGCAGATCCCGCCCTTCCGGTCGTAGCGTCCGCACAGCCCGTTGAGGGTCATGACCAGCTGCGTGGTCAGGCACTGGTGACGGGCCATGTGGAGGCCCGTACCGCTCTGGGCCCCACCCGTCCGGGCCCGGGCGAAGGCCTCGGCGGCCTCTTCGATCCGTGCGGCCGGCACCTGCGTGCGGCGCGCGACGTACTCGAGGTCGAAGTCCCGGAGCGCCGCCTGCAGCTCGTCGATCCCGCTGACGCATTCGGCGACGTAGTCGGCATCGTAGAGCTCGCGATCGAGGATCACCTTGATGATCCCGGCGAGCAGGGTCGCGTCCTCACCCGGCTTGAGCTGGAGGTGGATGTCGGCCCGGCGGGCTGCATCCGAACGCCGCGGATCGACGACGATGAGCTTCATGCCCCGCCGCTGGGCCTCGTTCAGACGCTTCGAGGGGTTCGACTGGGGAATCGTCATCAGGTGGGAGGCGGTCGGGTTGGTGCCGACCAGCATCGCCACCTCCGCGTGGTCGATGTCGAAGAGGGTCACCGCCACCGGACAACCGAAGAAGCGATGCATCGCGAGGAAGAGGCTCGGCGAGTCGATCGTCAGGGAGGTGTAGAGGCCGGGCGACCCGATCGCATCGAGCCACTTGCGCACGAACCAGGGCCCCCCGGTCGAAGTGCGGTGGGCTCCGCAGCCGTTGTAGACCGCCACCGCCCCCGGACCGTGCTCCTCGATGATCGCGAGCAGCTTCTCTGCGATCTCGTCCAGGGCCCGCTCGGGAGGAATGCTGGTCATCCCCCCGTTCGTGCGCTTCTGCGGCATCAGCACCCGATCGGGGTGGTAGATGCGCTCGACCTCCGCCCTGCCCTTCTGGCAGGTGTATCCCTCGGTGACGGCGTTCTCCCGGTCTCCCCGCACCGCGATCACGCGATCTCCATCCACGTCGACCTCGACCCCGCAGAAGACGTGGCAGAAGCGGCAGAAGGATTTCTTCGTCTCGATCATGTCGGGAGACCTCCGCCCGTACGGGAGACCATACCAGGGCTGTGGCGGCCAGGCGGCCGGGCTCGAATTCCGTCAGGACAGGCTCGGATCGATCTCGATGCCGCGCCTCCGCAGCACTTCGACGCCGGCCTCCAGGGCCCGGTATCGCCACCAGGCCTGCTCCTCGCGCACGCCGAGATCCTTGGCGACCTCGGTCGCGGCGACGTAGCCGGCGCCCAGGGTCGAGGTGCCGACAGGCCAGATCGAGTTGCTCAGGTAGAGCCTGCCGAAGGGCGTGCGGGGCGCGCCGCAGCCCGGGAAGGGGCGGGCCGTCCCGTACCACCTGCCCCCGGCGCTCCCGCTCCGGGTCGCGCCGAAGACCTGGCTGGGGTTCTTGCGGTAGTAGTCGAGGGGCGTGTTGCAGTAGCGGGCGATGATCGAGTCCACCATGGCCGGGTTGTACTCGGCCAGGAGGCGGTCGACCTTGTCGCCGTAGTCCTCGCGGATCCGATCCCACTCCTGCGGCCCGCCGTGGGCCGGCAGCTCGTAGGGAACGCAGGACCAGGCCATCGCCGTGTACTGCCCCCTCGGCGCCTGGCTGGGATCGGCCAGTGAGAAGCCCTGGACGGAGAGACCTGCGACGAGCGGCGGATCCGGAAGCTCGTCCTCCGCCAGGTTGCGCTCCATCCGGCGGATGTCGGCGACGCTCTCGAGCCCGAAGTTGAAGCCGTAGGCCAAGTCGACTTCCTCGGGGTATCCCTCCCAGTGCGGCGGACGGTCGAGCACCCAGTAGTTCGTGAACATCATTCCCTCGTCGTACCGGAAGTCGTTCACGCCCTTCCGTACCGAGCTCGGGAGCCTCTCCTCTCCGATCAGGCCGAGGAAAGTGGGGTGACAGGAGAGGTTGCTCACGACGGCGCGGCTGGCGCGGATCTCCGCCTCGGGATAGACCGCTTCCTTGGACAGCACGACCCCCAGGACCTCGTCTCCCTGCATGATGAGCTCCTCCACGGGACAGCCCGTGAAGAGCCGCCCCCCGTGCGCGGCGAAGCAGGAGCAGAGGGCATGGGTGAGGGCGTGACTCCCCCCACGCGCGGTCCAGGTGGAGCTGTTGACCAGCTGGATGACGGGGAAGAGGATCGACATGATCGCGTCCTCGCCCCGGTTCCAGGGAAGCGCCCCCATCATCACGCCGTTGGTGAGGAGCGCGGTGCGGATCCTCTCGTCCCGGTACACGGCCTCGACGAGCTCGGTGCCGGTGAGCTCGTGGGCGTTCTCGGGGACTTCCGGCAGCAGGCGCCCGAACATCGCCGCCATCCCATCCGGGCCTTCCGCCTCCTCCGGGCTCTTCGTCGCCTGGCTGTAGAGCATCAGCTGGAGCGCCTCGGACATCCCGGGCGCCAGGAGGTTGTAGAGGCTCTTGAAGACCTCGGCGTCGTGCCGGTCGATGCTCTTCCAGTGCTCGTACTGCTTGCGGGGATTCCAGGAGTTGAACATCACGGCGCTTCGGTCGAGGAAGGGATGGAACATCCCCCACTCGCTCGACGTCAGCATCTCGAGCCCGTACTTCTCGAGCTCGAGATCTCCGTAGACGGGAGACCAGAGGGTGGGGAGGTTGCAGGCGCAGAGGTTCACCTTCACGCCGGGGTGCATCACCTCCTCGGTGCAGCAGCCCGCCCCCGCCTCGAGCTTGCGCTCGAAGCAGGCCACGCTGAGCCCGGACTTCTGGAGGTAGCAGGCTGCGGTCAGGCCATTGATGCCGCCGCCGACGACGATGACCTCGTACTCCCGACCGGGCCCCGGGCCGCTCATCCTCGCAACCTCCCGTCCCGCGCGCCGGCACGCGGATCAGCGCTGACGAACACTCATGCGGCAGCGCAGCGCTCCCTCGGGAATCGTCTCGACGATCGTCAGCTCGGCACCGCAACGCCGCAGCATGATGCGGTCCATGTCCATCGCCGTGTCACAGGCCTGGCGGTGCTCGGAGCCCTTGAATCCGTAGGGGCAGTAGGGGAGCTCGAGGATGAACTGGTCCCCTTCGATCTCCGAGAACTGGAAGGGAAAGCCCATCTGCTCGCCGGACTCGATCAGGCCCTGCTTCGTCTCGGAGATGGAACCGGTCCTGCGCATCCCGCCGAGCCAGGGGAAGATCGCCATCGTCCAGCTCAGGCCCCTCGCCAGGGCCACGCCGATCCCGGGAATGCGGCAGAGGAGGAGATGCGTTCGCCCCACCATGATCATGCTGGCGTCGATGATCTTCTGCATCGATCCCGCCTCCCCGGGCTCACGTGTGTTCATCGGCTCTGTAGGGCTCCCCGGCGCGATCTCGCTCACTCGAGGTCGAAGGCCGCCAGGATCTCGTTGGCCCTGGCCTCCACCCCCACCTTCATGTCGGGGTGGGGGAGGATGTAGAAGTCGCCGCGCTTCACACCCCGGATGACCCGCTCGGCGATCACCCGCGGCTCGGTCGCCGTCGCGAGCATCTGGGCCATGAACTCGTTCGGCTCTTCGGGGCTGGAGCCCAGCTCCGGGGGCCGATTGCGGTGGCCCTCGTGCAGACGGGTCTTCACGAAGGAGGGACAGATGACCGAGACACCGATGCCAGCCGGCGCCAGCTCTCCTCGCAGGGTCTCGGAGATCCCGACCACCGCGTACTTCGTCGCCGTGTAGATCCCCAGGGTTGGCAGAGCCAGCAGGCCCGCGACCGAAGCCGTGTTGACCACATGGCCCCCTTCGCCGTGCTCCTTGATCCTCGGGACGAGGACCTGGATGCCGTGGACGACGCCCATCAGGTTGACGCCCACGCACCACTTCCAGTCGTCGGGGCTCGTCTCGTCGATCGGGCCGGCCGGAGCGACGCCGGCGTTGTTGCAGAGGACGTGCACCTTGCCGAAGGCCTCGATGGCCCGATCGGCGGCCGCGGCCATGGAGCCGTGGTCGGCCACGTCGCACTGCACTCCGATGACATCGGCTCCCGAGGCGAGGAGATCGTCCTCGGCCTTCTTCAGGGCGCCGGCCTCGATGTCGGCGAGCACGACCTTCGCTCCCTCTCCCGCAAAGCCCTCGGCCAGGGCCAGGCCGATGCCCGACGCCCCACCCGTCACGAAGGCCACCTTCCCGCTCAGATCTTCCATTCCTTCTCTCCCGTGGCCCCGGCCATGGCGGAGCGTTCCATCGTGCCAACCGGTCGCGCCCGAGCTTGCCACACGGCCGCCGCCGCCGAAACGGATGCGCGCCGGATCAACTCCCCACGGCTCCTGCAGCCATCATCCCACTCACGACGACCGCGGGCACACCGACCCCCGGCATGTTGGAGTCGCCGCAACAGAAGAGCCCCGGAAGCGGCGTCGCGGCTCCCGGGAAGGCCCTCCCCTCGTCGGCCCTGTAGGCGGCTCCGTAGGTCCCGCGATGGCGGCGGAGGAAGCGCTCCTGGGTGAGAGGGGTGCCCACCAACGCGAGCTCCGTCCGCTCTCTCACATCGGGGATGACCTTCTCCATCGCCCGCCACAGCACCTGGGCGCGCTCCTCCTTCAGGTCCCGGTACGCGTCGGACTTGTGGTGCAGACCCTCCCAGACTTCGTAGGGCTCGTTGCCCGCGGTGTAGGCGTGCACGACGTGGCGGCCGGAGGGCGCCAGCGAGGGGTCCAGCGTCGAGGGAATGCAGATGTTGCACATGTTCTGGGGCGCGGTGACGTCCCAGCTCTCGAGCACGACGTGATGGATCCCGAGCTCCTCCGATAGACCCGCCGCATCGATGCCGAGATGGAGATGCAGGATGCTCTCGCACTGGGGAGCTGCCTCCGACTCCCTGCGGTAGGCCTCCGGCACGGCGCCAGCCGGGATCAGCTTCTGGGTGTCCCAGACCGTGGCGTTGGAGACGACGGCGCGCCGGGCCCGCAGCTCTCCGCCTCGTCTGAGCGCCAGACCCGCGGCGCGTCCCTGCTCGACGATCACCGAATCGACGTGGGTACCGAGGAGCAGCCTCCCCCCGTGCTTCTCGAGGGCCCGGACGAGCGCATCGACCACCGCCTGGCTGCCACCCAGGGGGTAGTCCACCGAGGCCTGGAAGCGCTCCTTGAACATGAAGTGCATCTCGGCGAGCGGTGTGCCGCCCGCGTCCATGCCGCTCAGCGAGAAGGCGTCGAGATCGCAGAAGCGCCGCAGGAAGGGGTCGCGGATCTCCTGATCAACCAGCCAGGCGAAGGGCTTGTTCAGGTCCTCGGGAGCCGGTGGCTTCTTCATGCGGTCCTCGAAGCGCAGCCATTCCTCCATGGCCCGGTCGGAGACGAAGCGGGCGAGCTCGGCGTGAAAGCGATCCTCATCGGTCCCGGTGACGAAGAGACCCTCCGGCAGGTGGAAATTCCAGCTGTCGTAGGAGACGCACTCGACGCGTTCGTCGAGCTGGGCGAGGAGCTGGGCCAGCGGATTGGCCGAGCCCTCCACGGAGAGGCCCGTGAAGAAGGAGGGGCCCGACTCGAAGCAGTAGCCGTCCCGCTCGAAGCCGTGGGCTGCGCCACCGGGCGTGATGTGGCTCTCGCAGACGGTGACCGAGAGGCCGCTGCGCGCCAGCAGCGCCGCGCAGGTCAGCCCGCCGATCCCGGAGCCGATGACGGCGACGTCGGTCTCTATGGGATCTCCCGCTCTCGTCATTCCCCTCTCCAGCCTGCCCGGGGGCGCGAAGGCCGCGACGCTCCAGCATTCCAGCGCTGCCCCAGGCCAGTCAATGCCCATACCGGCGAATCCTGTGCGGATTCGCGGCTTCCCGCCGCCCCCCCCGAGCCCCGTCGCGAGCCCCGTCGCGAGCCAGGATGGCAGGCTCGGCTCAGGCCAGCTCGTCCAGATCCACGTTTCGCAGCCGGGCGAGGGTGCGATCCAGCCAGCGGTCCATCAGCTCCCCCCCGCGCCCCTCTCCCACGTCCACGGTGTCGGCCGTACCGTGCAGCTGCAGCATGGCCAGGAGCCCGGCGCCGTAGTCGCGCAGCAGGCGATCGACGGGATAGTCGTCGACACCGCCCTTCACGAGCTCGGCATGGTAGTGGCGAAGCAGGGCCTCCTCCGTCATTGCGGAGGCGTCGCCGTCCAACGCCCCGCTCAGGAAGTAGGCGACGTCATGGGCCGCGGGCCCCCGGCCCATGAGCTGCCAGTCGGCGAGGAGGACCTGGTCCCCCGCCGAGGAATCGTCGAAGAAGAGGTTGTCGAGACGCAGGTCGCCGTGGACCAGGGTCGGCGGCGCCTGGCGATACAGGCGGCGCTGAAGGCGGAGCCCGTTCCGGTCGTGCCACTCGACGAGGGCCAGTCCGAACTCTCCCAGCCGCTTCTGGTGTCGCTCGAGGAAGGATGGCCGCGATTCCTGGTACATGCGGTGGCGGATCCGCAGCGTGACCGTCGGGTCGTTGAGCCAGAAGTGCCGATCGAGCGTCGGGCTTCGCCAGAAGCCCGCGTGCATCTTCGCGACCGCCGTGAGCACGGCGGCGCAGACCTCGGGCGTGCCACCCCCGAGCTGGTCTCCCGGACGAGCAGGTGCGAGATCCTCGATGAGCAGCAGGTAGCGGTGCGGGCTGCGACCCAGGATCTCCTTCGATCGGGCCATCACGGGGTCGACGAACCAGCCCGGCATGCGATCCACCACGCGCAGGATCTTGTCCAGCCTGGGCCGCATCGGATCCGGGGTCAGCGCCGAGTAGTAGTGTCGCGGCGTGCGGATCGGGACCTCGTCCGTGAGCTCCCGGTAGAAGTGGATCTCGCGCCAATAGGCTCCGAGGAGCTCGCCCGCCATCCGGTTCATTCCGATCTGGCTCGGCAGCTTTGCGATCAGGGTGGCCGGGGCCGCGCCGGCGTCCCCCTCGTAGCCGAGGTGCAAGCGCGCCACCACGCCGATGAAGCCGCCGCCCTCGCCGAGCGGCTCGATGCCGACGCGGCCGACCCGACCCGCGGCGAGCTGCCCCTGCTCACGCAGCGCGTCGGTCAGCCAGAGCGGGGTCAGGGCCTCCAACTGCTGGGGGATCTCGGTCCCGGTCGTCAGAGACACCCCGCGTCACCCCTCCGGTGCCCGCTTTCTTCTCCGGCGACAGCATCCAGCCCCCGCTCGGGAGGCCGCCCGAAGGTGCCCGCCCCACCCCGGTTCACGAGCGCACTCCTCTCCGCACGAGCCCGGATCGACTCAAGGGTTCAGGATCACCTTGATCACACCCTGGCTCTTGTCGGCGGCCAGCTCGAAGGCGTTGGCGATCTCCGCCAGGGGGCGAAGATGGGTCACGAGCTCCTCGGCGGGAACCCGCCCCGAGGCCATCCATTCGAGGCAGAGCTCGAAGTCGTGCCGCTTCGCCGTCAGGCCGTAGGTGAGGGAGAAGATCAGGCGCGCGTCCTTGAGGATGGCGCCCCACGAATCGACGGGAACGGGCTCGTCCCAGAGCCCGAGGACGACCACGCTCCGACCGGGCCGCAGAACCTCGATCGCCTGCGAGAGCGTGGGCGCGTGGCCGCCCACGGTCTCCACGACCAGGTCCGCTCCGTGGGGCCCGGTCTCGGCCCGGATGCGTTCGACCAGCTCCGGCTCACCACTGCGCAGGACGACATCGGCGCCGAAGCGCGGCGCCAACGCGGCCTGCGCATCGTACTTGGCCGTCACGACGACCTTGGCCGCTCCCAGGGCCTTGGCGGCGCCCGCTGCGCACAGACCCAGCACGCCGGCACCCAGCACGACCACGGTCTCCCCACCGCGCAGGTCGGCCCGCCGCACCCCGCCGACCGCGCAGGCCATGGGTTCGACCACCGCCGCGGTTCGCGTCTCCAGGTTGTCGGGCAGAGGGTAGAGACCCTTCTCGGTGGTCTTGAGGTACTCGGTGAAGCCGCCCAGCCCGAGGAAGCGGCGGCGCTCGCACTGGCTGAAGAGGCCCGTCGCGCACTGGGCGCACTCGCCGCAGGAGCTGCTCTCGAAGAAGTCGACCACGACCCGATCGCCGGGCTCGACGCGCGTCACGTCCGACCCGACCTCGTCCACCACTCCGGCGTACTCGTGGCCGCCGCCGCCGGGCAGGGGAAAGCGCATCAAGCCCTGCTCCACCGGAGCCCCCGCCCACCAGTGCAGGTTGCTACCGCAGATGCCGAGGCTCTCGAGCTGGACGATGACCGTGTCGCGATCGACCACGGGTCTCTCCACGTCCTCGAGCCTGATGTCGCGAGGGCCCACCAGCACTGCGGATCGCATCGTGGCCATCGTCTCTCCTCCCCTCGCCCGCATCCATCGCGGCCCCTTGACTCAGCGGGTCGGGCGCAGGTCGGCCGGGTTCCAGAAGGCCCGCATGCTGGTGATCTTGCCCTCGTCGTCGAAGGTGAAGACGTCCGTCGCATCGAGATACTGCTTGTTGTCGCCCATGGTGAGCTCTGCCAGGAGGAGGAAGGCGCACTCCCGGCCCGCGACGCAGATGGGCCCATTGAGCTCCACCTGGAGGGCCGGAGCCGTCAGCGCGTAGAAGTTCCGAAGCACCTCCGCGCCCCGCTGGATCTCGCCACCGACCGGATCCTCGGCCGTCGCATCCTCGGCGTAGAGGGCCAGGATCCCGTCGATGTCGCTCTTGCACATCATCTCGACGTAGGAGTGGACGATGTTGCGAATCTCTTCGGGTGTGGGCATCTCGGACCTCCTGATGGCGTGATCTTCGGGCAGGTCGGATCATAGGTCGCCCGCGTGCACGGGGGCTAGCTGGAGAGCGCCTGCACGGCGCGGCTCCCGGCTACAGCATTGGACACATCCCGGAGAGCATCTTCTTCAGGTCATCCCGACCGGCGGGCTCGGTACACCGTGCCTCCGGTGGAGAGCAACCGAGAGAGAGAGAGAGCGGGAACCCCGATTCCCCGGATCGAGTACGCTCTCGTCTCGCGATTGGGAGGCTCGCCATGGCCGCTCTCGAGATCCCGAACTTCCCCGAGATCCTGATGGAGACGCTGGTCTCTGTCCCCGAGGCATCTCGCGTCGGGTTCCTGGCCCGGCTCGAGCGATCCGCTGCAGGTCGCTACCGCGGCTGGGCGACCGAGTCGGACGATCTCGCCCCGTGGCTCCTGGAGTGCGCCGCCCGGGAGGACGAGATCGCCGATCGCGCCGAAGAGATGTTCCCGGTGCTTCCCGAGCACGAGGAGATCGTCGAAGAGGCCCTGGCCGTTGCTCGCCGGCTCTACCTCGGCGCCTTCGAGGGGCATCCGCTCGAGGATCAGATCTTCATCCAGGCCCACGCGGAGCGACAGGGGTCGCTGGCCTGGCTGGGCTACGCCTCGCAGCACGCCGACGAATCGACCCGGAAGCAGTTCCTGGAGCTCGCCGATCTCGAGGTCGCCAGTGCGCTCCGGATCGACGCCGAGCTCGGCCGGAGCTCGAGCGGCGAAGCCTGAGCCCACGGGCCACTACCGGCCGGCGATCAGGCCTGCGCCTCGACGAGCGCCACCAGCTCGGAGAGCCTGGAGATGACGTGGTCGGGCTCCGCGTCGAAGGCCTCGTCGTCCAGGTGGCTGGCGCCGTCCTTCTCCGCCAGCAGGACCGTTCTCATGCCGAGCGCCCTCGCCCCCTGGATGTCGTGGATGCGCGAGTCGCCCACGAAGATCACCTCGTCGGCGCGGCATCCGGCCTGCTGCAGCGCCGTCTCGAAGATCCTCGCGTCGGGCTTGCAGGATTGCGCCGCCTCGGAGCTGATCCAGTGGTCGAAGAGCGGCTCCAGCTCGAGGCTCCGGAGCATTCCCTCCAGGTAATCGTCGTCGATGTTGGACACGATCGAGAGGGTCAGGCTCTTGTCGCGCAGCGCACGCAGGGTCGCGACGCAGTCGTCGCGCAGCCGCAGCCCTTCCAGCATCGACCGGCGCTGGGCCTGGTAGAACCAGTCGAGGAACTCGTCCGAGGCCTCGCGACCGAAGCTCTTCGCGAAGACCCGGTAGGTGTCGTAGAAGTGATCGCGGTGGAGATAGTAGGGACGACGCATGTAGAGATCGTTGACCTCGCGGGCCGCTCGCAGGTAGGCCAGGCCGATCTCGCCGAATCCCTTCTCCACGTCCAGGCGCCGGGCCGCTTCGACGAGAGCCGGCCCGTTCACGCGGGGAATGTCGCGGTTGCTGAAGAGTGTGCCCCCGAGATCGAAGAAGACGGCTCGCAGCGGGCTCGACATGGGCGCCGAGGCTAGCCCTCGCCCGGCTCGCCGGCTCGCGAGCCCCCGCCCGAGCCCCGCGGACTGCGGAATGGGCTAGGCTCGTCGCCTCGCCGACCGCGTGGGGCGGACATCCCCCGTCGACCCACGGAGGAAAACGGCGCAGAGCAGGACCCGATCGCCCGAGCAGCCATGGAACACGAGCCCGATCCCGCCCTCTCAGGTCGCGTCGCCGTCGTCACCGGCGCGAACTCCGGAATCGGGAGGGTGACCGCCCACGAGCTGGCAGCACGGGGCATGCGTCTCTTCATCACCTGCCGCTCCCGGGCCAAGGGGGAACCCGTCGTCGAGGAGATCGTCGAGCGGAGCGGGAATCCGGAGGTCGAGTGCCTGGCCATGGAGCTGGGCGACTTCGATTCGGTTCGCCGCTGCGCGGAGGACTTCCTGGCCAGGGATCTGCCCCTGCACCTCCTGGTGAACAACGCGGGCCTGGGTGTGCAGAATGGAAGGACCCCCTCGGGCTTCGAGCTCGCCTTTGGCGTCAATCACCTCGGCCCCTTCCTGTTCACGACGCTCCTCCTGGAGCGGATCGTGGGCTCGGCCCCGGCGCGCATCGTGACCGTGGCCAGCGTCGGCCATGCCAACGCCAAGGGGATCGACTTCGAGGCGGTGTGCCGCAAGACGGCGTCCTACTACGGCTCGAACGAGTACTACGTCTCGAAGCTCGCCAACCTGCTCTTCAGTGCCGAGCTGGCCAGACGCCTCGCGGGCACGGGCGTGACGACCTATTCGCTGCATCCGGGCATCGTGGCCACCAACGTGTGGCGCCGCTTCCGCTGGCCCCTGGATGCGATCGCCAAGGCTTTCATGATGTCCGAAGAGGACGGTGCCAGGACGACGCTCTACTGCGCGACCTCCCCGGAGGTCGAGAAGCAGACCGGGCTCTACTACGACTCCTGCGCGGTCAAGGAGCCGAGCGCTCTCGCCCGTGACCCCGCTCTGGCTCGGGAGCTGTGGGAGAGGAGCGAGGAGTGGGTCGGCTACCGCCATTCCTTCGATTGAAGGGGGCTCAGCTCGCGAGGCCCTCGCCCATCTTGACGGTGAGCGTGCAGGAGAACTCGGGGAGATCGGGCTCGAAGAGCATGGCGATGGGGGTGTTGCCGTTGAAGACCGCTTCGCAGGATCCCTTGCAACCCTCGAGGCAGGCGAGATCCTGGGTGCGGCCGTCTCCCACCGCCGTGTGCATCCAGCACCTGGGGATGTACATCTGGATCCCCCCCGGAATCACCTTCATGTCGACCGGGCCGACGATGGCATTGATCGGGCTGAGGTGATTCAGGAGAAAGGCACCCACCTTCTCCACCGCCCGGCCGCGCCGGCTGGGGCCTTCGGAGGCGGTCGCGGGGGCCGTGGGCGCGGCGCCCGCCGGGCGCGTCATCTTCTCCACGCTGGGCAGGAGTGAGCTCATCGCGTCCCGGATGGCTCGCGACATGATGTCCACCACGAGCTCCTGGTACTCGTCGTGCCCGAAGTGTCCGCGAAGCTCCCCGTAGACCCACTCGAGCTCCCGGATGTAGGAGCCGTAGATCTTGCGCCACTTGTCGCGGGGCGAATCGAAGAGGCGGATCGGCTCGCGCAGGGACACGACCTGTCGATAGCCGTCATCCACCTTGCCAGCGTCCTCGGAGACGAGGCGGAGGATCGGGACGTAGGTCTTGGGAATCACGTCCCCGACCTTGGTCATCATCAGCTTGATGGTCACGAAGTCGACCCAGGCCTGGGGGTTCCACTTCTGCCAGCCCGTTCCGAACTCGTCGAGGGCTGCTGCCATCGCTCCGCCCGTTGCGAACTCTCGAGGGTCTGCGGCCATGGCTTCGCCCTTTCCGTGCTCGAAGGGCCCGTGCCCGACGTGCCCGGAGAGCCCGTCGAAGAGGGCCGAGTCTCGCGTCAGCCTAGCATCCCGGGCGGCCCGGGCTCGACGATCGCGGTGCCCTCGATCGCCCGGGTGCCGTCCTCGTGCTCCAGCCAGACCTCGCACTCCAGGGCACCGGGGTGGCCGCCCACCTCGGTGGACCGGACCACACCGCCCGCCTTCATGCGATCCCCTTCGAAGACCACGCCGGGGAAACGCACGCGAAGCCGCTTGATGCAGGTCGGACCCCAGCATTCCATCAGCATGTTCTGGATGTAGCTCAAGCTGATGGGGCTCTGGTTGACGACGCGGTCGCCGAGGCCCAGCCGCGCGGTGCTGGCCCGATCCCAGTGGACCGGGTTCGGATCGCGGAGGATCGCGGCCACCGTGCGCATCCGAGCGTCGGAGACGACCTCCATCGTCCAGCCCGGGATCCGATCCCCCACCCGGGCGGTCACGGATTCCAACGCCAGTAGTGCCAGCGGAAGGCGACCCGCGCGGCCGGCCTGCCATCCGGATCGGAGAGCTCGAAGAGGAAGCCCAATGCGTCCACGATCGGACCGGCCCCCGGTTGCGTGCGTTCGTGCTCCGTGATGCGGCCGCGAACCTCGTACTCGACGCCCTCGCGCAGGGGCTGGAGGGTCTCCCAATCGTAGTAGTCGATCGTGATGGAGGCGTCGGATTCGGCCCGGCCCAGCGCGAAGAGCTCGGCGAGGCTCGTGCCTGCGCCGGCGATCGGCACGTGGAAGAGATGGACCGGGTGGGCGAGGTCGCCGGGCATCGGGCCACGCCCCGTCGCCTCCGTCAGGAGGAAGTTCTCCCAGTGGGCGATGGAATAGCGACCACCCGGAAACTCGTGCCCCACCAGCGCGCCCAGCTCCGCTTCGGAGACCGTCATCGATCCGAACCGCGCCGAAGGGCCCGCGGCCCATGCCTCGGCCGTGCGGACATCAGAGATCCGGGACCGTCGCGAGGAGCTCGGCGCTCTCGGCGAGGCTGGCAGAATCGTAGACCCTGAGACGGGCGCGGTGGGCCACGCCCGCATCGAGGCCTGCGATGCCGCAGGCGACCTCGACGAAGCCCGCCCAGGGGCTCTCTCCTTCCCGATCGCGGGGAATGCGCTCCACCACGTGCCGCGCCCAGATGATCGACAGCTCCTCCACCAGCTCGACCTCGGGCTGCTCGCGGCGCGACCCGGTGGCCCCCTTGCGGCGCGGGGACGGTTGACGGGCCTCGCGGAGCTCCGACTCGATCCGACGCGCCAGACGAACCAGGTCGTCGAGAGATCCCGCGTCGAGGCCTGTGCCCTCGAGGAGCCGCCCCCGCGAAGCTCCGCCCAGGCCTTCGAGGCCGGCCAGGAGCGACTGCGCGCTCCGTGCAAGGGCCTCGAGCTCCGGAGCGGGGGCCTCGTCCTCCCGCGCCGCCTCGGGCGGGCCCGGCTCGGGGGTCGGCGGCGCCCGGTAGATGCCGATCGCGGCCTGGACCTCCAGCACGTAGAGCTCCACACCGCGCTCATCCCGTTCGGGCTCGCCGCGCAGCGAGTGCCGGATCGACTCTCGGAGCGCATCTCCCTCGGCCCGCGTGAGCTCCGTGAGTGCGCGCTCGCGGCGTCGGCCCGGATCGGATCCGGCGTTCATGATGGGCTCTCCTCGGGTCTCTCGATCCCGCATCCGGTGGCCTTCGACCGGGCTGCGATGGCCTCCATGATAGGGCGCACCGGCCGCGGGGTGTGGGGGATCGCCTCAGGACCCAAGCGGACCCGCGTTCATCAGCTCCACGTGGGGGCTCTCGTGGATCATCCCCTTGTGGCAGTCTCCGCAGTGGATCTGCTCCCGCACGCCTCGTTCGTGGAGGCCGCGCGCCTCCGGGCTCTGCGCATCGAGGGCGGCCCGGTCCATCCGATGGCAGCTCTCGCAGCGGCTGGTCTCCGGTGGAAGATGGGGATCGTGACAGCTCGTGCAGGTCGCCTCGGACGAGGCGTCCGGCTCCACCACCCGACCCATCTCGGCGACCCGGGTGTGACAGCTCTCGGTGCAACCGGCATCCGCTCCGGACGCCGACCGCATCGCTCCCACGGCCGGGTGGATCCGATGGCAGGAGCCGCACGCGGTCTCGGAGAAGCCATGCGCGCGCACCTCCCACTCGGCGCGCGGTCCCTCGCGATGGCACTCGATGCAGGCCTGGCTCTCGGCTCCCTCCGCCGCCGAGGCGGCGCCCGGCGGCGCCCCATCCCAGGGGAGTGGGAAGTGCCGGTGCGCGGAGCCCGCTCCGTGGCAATCACCGCACTGCCCGCTCGGCGGCGTCTCCCCGAGCGCGGCCGGATCCGAATGGGAGGCCCTCCAGATCGCCTCGACCCGCTCGGGCTCGTGGCACCCGAGGCAGGCCGCGGGCTCTCCGTGTCCCTCTTCGCCCGGCGGCGGCGGGCGGATCGCATGGGCGACGCCCTTGTGACAGCCGGTGCAAGCCACGCCCTCGACCAGGGCGCGCTCGTGGTAGCTGCGCGCCGCGGCGCTCGCCGACTCCCTTTCGCCGTCATCGTCGTGGCAGATCGTGCACTCGCCGGAACCGCTGCGCTGCAGATCGCGCCAGACCGCACCGGCCATCGCCATGCGCCGGGCCTCGAAGCGCGCGGGTGTCGCCACGGTGCCGATCAGGTGGTGGTAGAGCTCTCTCCCGGCACGCAGCTTCCGACGCATTCGCGAGAGGCGATCCTGGGGTAGATGGCATTCCGCGCAGGTGGCATGACGCTCTTCCGAGCCCGGGAGGCGCAGGCGATGTTCGTACTCGCCACCGATGTTCACCGCCATCTCGTGACACGAGAGGCAGAAGGAATCCGTGGTCGCCGCTTCGAGGGCCGAGTCCAGTACGAGCAGCGTCAGGAGCAGAGCGCCCGAGACCACGGCGAGACCACCCGCCACACCGAAGGATCGCCCTTCGGTCGCCCTGCTCTTCCTTCTCATCCTTGCCGGGGCCTACGCGTAGGGATTGTCCACATTTCCGGTGCCACAAGACATCGCTGGAGCGCTGCACGGTATGCTATCGCCGGTAGGGATTCCACGAGCAGGCCGGCGGAGCGCGGTCTGGCACGACCGGAGAGGAAGCGGCCATGGGCGTGACCCGCCGAGAGTTCCTTCGACACTCCGGCGCCACGGGTCTCTCGCTCTGCCTGGGACAGCTCGCCTTCCTGGACGCGCCGAAGGCCGGGGCCCAGCCCGCGCCGGGTCCCAGGGCGGAAGCCTCTCCCCTCCCCCGCTACGAGAGCTGGAAGGACCTCTACCGCGAGAAGCTCGCCTGGGATCGGGTCGTCAAGGGGACGCATCACGTCAACTGCTGGTACCAGCGCGGCTGCACCTTCAACGTCTTCGTCAAGGACGGAATGGTGATGCGCGAGGAGCAGGCGGCCACCTACCCACAGACGAACGCC
>NYZB01000003.1 GCA_002687015.1 Deltaproteobacteria bacterium | reverse complement strand
TCCCCGACGAGGAGCTGGTCGAAGAGGACCACGAAGAGCCCGAGCCCTGCCGCGAGCGCGGCCAGGCGACTCGGCGACGAGGCAGCGAGCCAGCCCTCGAGCCGCTCCCGCTCGCGCAGGTAGGCCCACAGCATCAACGCACCGAGCGCCCAGCCCGCGAGCACGTCGCTCGGGAAGTGCACGCCGAGGTGCACGCGCGAGTAGCCGATCAGGCCGATCATGGCGATCGCGACGCCCCAGAACCAGCGCTTGCCCACCCACGCGGCGAGGATGCCCCAGAACACCACGACCATCTGCGCGTGACCGCTGGGCAGCCCGAACCCCGCCTCACCGGCGCTGATGATGCGCGCGTCCATCTCGAAGGGCCGGGGCTGGCCGATCCAGACCTTGAGGGTGGTGTTCACGACGAGTGTGATCGCAAGGCCGAGCGCCAACCGCGTCCCGGTCTTGTAGTGAACACACCAGAGCACGAGCGGGACCATGTAGAGGTACCACGAGCCGCCGAGCTTGGTGAAGACCTCGAAGAAGGCGTGCAGGCCCGCCGGACTGCTGGCCTGGATCCACACGATCAGCTCGATTCCCGCGGCGAGGATGGACTCCACCAGGTTCCTCCGTAGTGGCCGCCTGTCGCTGCGCGGGCCGGCTGGCTCGCGGCAGGGCTGGCGCCCGGTCTGGGTTTCGATGAGGGTAGGGACGAAGCGTGGGAATCTCCGCGAAAAGGTCCGGCGCACATGCCTTTGGGCGAAGCGCCCTGTTGGAATCCCCACATGCCGAGGGCACCCGTGGTCGGCGTCCTGCACGGGAGGTGACCCGATCGCCCCTGCCGGGAACACAGCGAAGCTATCGTGCGAGGATGCCTACCGACGTCGAGATCGCCCGCGCCGCCCGTCCCCGTTCCATCCTTCACGTCGCGGAAGAGCTGGGGCTTCGCGCCTCCGAGCTCCGCCTCTTCGGTGACGACGTCGCCAAGGTCGACCCGGCGATCCTCGCGGCCTCACGCACCCGACCGGGCAAAGGCCGCCTGGTCCTCGTCTCGGCGATCACGCCCACACCTGCCGGTGAGGGCAAGACCACCACGAGCATCGGGCTCGCCCAGGGCCTGGCGCGGCTCGGCGAGTCCACCTGCCTGGCGCTGCGCGAGCCCTCGCTGGGCCCCTCGCTGGGCATGAAGGGTGGCGCGACGGGCGGCGGGCAGAGCCAGGTCCTGCCGATGGATCGCATCAATCTCCACTTCACGGGCGACTTCCATGCCATCACCACGGCCCACAACCTGCTGGCGGCGCTGCTCGACAATCACCTCTACTTCGGCAACGCCCTGGGCATCGACCCGCGCCGGATCCTCTGGCGCCGCGTGATGGACATGAACGACCGCGCGCTGCGAGGCACCATCGTGGGCCTGGGCGGAAGCAAGCAGGGAGTGCCGCGAGAGACGGGCTTCGACATCACGGCGGCCTCCGAGGTGATGGCCGTGCTCTGCCTCGCCGAGGACGAGGAGGACCTTCGCGCTCGCCTCGACCGCATCCTCATCGGCTTCACCTACGACGGCGAACCGGTGACGGCCGAGAAGCTCTCGGCCTCGAGCGCCATGCTGGCGCTGCTGCGCGACGCGCTGTGGCCGAACCTGGTGCAGACCCTGGAGGGCACGCCTGCGCTGATCCACGGGGGACCCTTCGCCAACATCGCCCACGGCTGCAACAGCGTCATCGCCACGCGCATGGCCCTGCACCTGGCGGACTGGGCGATCACCGAGGCGGGCTTCGGCTTCGACCTGGGTGCCGAGAAGTTCTTCGACATCAAGAGCCGGATCGCGAGGCTCGAGACGGCCGCGGTAGTCCTGGTGGCGACGCTGCGCGCGCTCAAGATGCACGGCGGTGTGGGGCGCAAGGAGCTGGCGGCGACCGACGTCGGGGCCGTGCGGCGCGGGCTGCCCAACCTGGAGAAGCACGTCGAGAACATCCGACACTTCGGCGCCGTTCCGGTGGTCGCGTTGAACCGCTTCGCGGTCGATGACGAGGCCGAGATCGCCGTGGTGCGCGAGCGCTGCGGAGATCTCGGCGTGCCCTTCGCGATCTCGGACCACCACGGCCAGGGCGGGGCCGGTGCCGAAGAGCTGGCCCGCGCGGTCATCGCTCACGCCGACCCGGAGAGCCGTTTCCAACCGCTCTACGAGACGGCGGATGCGATACCGGACAAGATCCTGGCCGTGGCTCGCAAGATGTACGGCGCGACGGGCATCGAGCTGACCCGCCAGGCGCGCCGCGAGATCCGCGACCTGGAGCGGCTGGGCTACGCGGAGCTGCCGGTCTGCGTCGCCAAGACGCCGGGCTCCCTGTCCGACGATCCGAAGCTCCGTGGCCGGCCGGATGGCTTCGACGTCACGGTACGCTCGGTGCAGGTGAATGCCGGCGCCGGCTTCCTCGTGGTGCTCACCGGCGACATCCTGCGCATGCCCGGTCTCCCTCGCCATCCCCTGGCGGAGCGGATCGACCTGGTCGACGGCGAGATCGTCGGTCTGGAGTAGTCGTTCCGTGCACGGAATGGGGCGAGGCCGGCTCCGCCGTGGCTCGAGGCGATCACCGCGATCTCGCGGTGCGAAGGGCCCTCCGGAGACGAGGCCCGGCAGGCGACGACTTCGGCAGGCTCAGCTTCGCACGACGTTCCGCGCCGGTGTGTAGGGCAGGTCCAGCGTGCTGATGAGCCCGGGCTCATGGCCGCACAGGTCGGGAATGGCGTTGATCACCCGCATCGCCGTCGCCTGCACACCGCCCGTGTTGTGGTCGCCATCCTCACCCGTCAGGAAGCACTCGAGCTGGACCGACGGGTTGCCGGTGACGATGCAGCGATGCACTCCGGCCCGGCCCTCGGGCGGCCGCGGCCACTCCGGAGCGCTCTCGTCGCTGAGCCGGTTCACGTGCTCGGTCACCACGACCGGGCGGCCGTGAGCCATCCCCTCGAGCTGGAAACGCACGGCCGCGCAGGTGTCCCGGGGCACGTGCATCATCGGCGTGTCGAAGGCCTGCGCGGTGTAGCTGCGCTCGAAGCTCTCGCGGATCTCGTCGAGCTCCACCCCGATCCGGTCGGCGATCATCTGGACCATCCCACCCCAGCCCGTCTTCAGGACGCCGGGAAGGGAGAGCGGGGGCTTGTAGTCCGCGGGCCGCCCGAAGCCGAAGCTCACGCCAGTGAACTCCGGGTCCTCGTAGGTGGAGTAGTCGCAGAGCTCCTGGACGCGGATCTCCTCGATCTGGTCCGCGAGCTGCAAGGCCGCGAGGGGCAGGACGTCGCCGGAGAAGCCCGGGTCGACGCCGCTCACGTAGAGGGTGGAGCCGCCCTCCTGGCAGGCCTTCTCGAGGGGCTCGCGCATCCCGGCGTCGGCGAAGCTCGGGTAGACGAAGTAGATCATCGACGTCGAGGCGACGTTCGCGCCCGAGGCGAGGATTCGCTCGAGCTCGGGGATCACCTCGTGGGGGCGGGTCTCGCCCTTCACCGTGTAGACCACCGCGTCGGGCTCGAGGGCGAGCAGGGCCTCGACGTCGTTGCTGGCGATCACACCGGTGTCTTCGGCCAGGCCGCAGAGCCTGGCGGCATCCTTGCCGATCTTCTCCGGGCTGTGGGCATGCACACCGACAAGCTCGAAATCGGGATGGCGAATCAGGTGGCGAAGGCTGTGGAAGCCGACATTGCCGGTCCCCCACTGGATCACGCGATGGGCCAAGGTCGGGTCCTCTCGATCGGGTCGGCGACATGCTCACACGCGGAGCCCCTGCGATCAAGTGGGCGGGAGCCCGCCTTCCCCCGAGAGCGCCCCCTCGTCGAAGCGTACTAGCATGCGGGCGGTGGGTTCAGGAGGGCGCCATGGGCAAGCTCGACGGAAGGGTCGCATTCGTCACGGGGGCCAGCCGCGGCATCGGACGTGAGATCGCGCTGCTCTTCGCCCGGGAGGGAGCCCGCGTCGCGTGCACGGCACGGACCCTCGAGGAAGGGGACCACAAGCTCTTCGAGGGCTCGCTCCGCTCGACCGTGGAGACGATCCGGAAGGAGGGCGGTGAAGCCCAGGCGATCCCCTGCGACGTCTCCGAGTACGAGAACTGCGCCGCCGCGGTCGCGGAGGCCCGTCGCGCTCTCGGCCCGATCGACGTGCTCGTCAACAACGCGGCGCTCACCTACTTCATCCCGATCGACTCCTACCCGATCGCGAAGTGGCACCGCTCCTTCGCCGTCAACCTGCACGCGCCCTTCTATCTGAGCCAGCTCGTGCTGGAAGACATGATCGCGCGGGGAAGCGGCGCGATCGTCAACCTCTCCAGCGGGGCCGCGATCGGCCCCGGACGCGGGCCCTATGCCGATGCCCACCGCATGCTGCGCGGTGCGACCCTCTACGGCGCCGAGAAGGCCGCGCTCGAGCGCTTCACCCAGGGTCTCGCCTCCGAGGTCTATGACCAGGGCATCTCCGTCACCTGCGTGAGCCCCTCGCAGGTGGTGCCGACGCCGGGGACCCTCCACCACAAGCTGGTGCGGGGCATGGATGACCCACGGGGTGAGCCGGCCGAGCTCATGGCGCGTGCCGTGTTGCTTCTCGCCACAGAGCCCCTCGAACGGGTGGCCGGGCGCGTCACCTACAGCCAGCAGATCCTGACCGAGTTCGGCTGGATGGAGGAGGGCAAGGGGCTGGGCTTCGAAGGCAGCGGCAGCGGGTACTCGCTGATCTGATCGCGGGAGGAGCGCAGCGCTCTTTCCGCCCCCCGGTTCCGCATTTCCGGCAACCCGGAGTATCTTCGCGGAATCGGGTCAGAGGAGAGGAGATTCGAGATGAGCAACCTGGACGGTGGAGCTCTGGTTGGCAACGCCCTGGCACGGGAAGGCGTGGAGCGAGCCTTCGCTCTCTGCGGCGGGCACATCATGCCGGCGCTCTACGGAATGCGTGCGGCCGGGATCGAGATCATCGACATGCGGCACGAGTGCTCGGCGCTC
The DNA here is from genome assembly GCA_002687015.1 of Deltaproteobacteria bacterium. Taxonomy (GTDB): domain Bacteria; phylum Myxococcota_A; class UBA9160; order UBA9160; family UBA6930. Next base: position 13,996 of record NYZB01000003.1, on the reverse strand, counting down.
TACGCCGCCATCGCCTACACGCGCGCATCCGGCAAGATCGCCGCGGTGTTGACGACCGCAGGGCCCGGCGTGGGCAACACCGCGGCGGGGATGATGGAGGCCGCCTCCATGAACATCCCGGTCATCCACATCGGCGGCGCCGTGGCCCTGACCAAGCGCGACACCGGTGACCTGCAGGACATGTCCACCTTGACCCTCATGGAATCGGTTTCCCGGTGGGCCCGGAAGGTCACGAGCGTCGAGCGCATCCCCGAGTACCTGTCCATGGCCTTCCGCCACGCCACCGATTCGAGCCCGGGCCCCGTCTATCTCGAGATTCCGACGGATCTCCTCTTCGCGAAGGTCGACGAGGCGAGCGTCCATCTCCCTCCGCGCGGCACGAGCAACGCCATTCCGGCCGGAGATCCCGCCCTCGTCGAAGAGGCCGCGGAGCTCCTGGCCAAGGCGGAGCGACCGGCCATGATCTTCGACGACGGTGCGAGGTGGGGCATCGGGAACGACGCTGCCTCGGTCGCAGAGCTCTCGGACTTCCTGAAGATGCCCGTGGGAATCGCGGGCTACGGATGCAGGGGGCTCTTCGGCGACGAGTCGGAGAACCGACTCCTCAAGACCAATGCGATCTTCGGAGCCGACGTCGTGCTGGCGATGGGCTGTCGCTTCGACTTCAGGCTTGCATCCGGAAGGCCCATCCCGAAGGAGGCCAAGGTCATCCAGGTCCATACGGACAAGCCCCAGATCGGCTTCAACCTGCGGGCCGACGTCGGCGTCGTCGGAGGCGCAGGCCCCGTGGCCCGTCAGCTCCTCGAGTCCGTCAAGGGCAAGCGCGCCGCCAAGGCGGGCGATCCGTGGACGGGCCTGGTCCAGAAGGCCACGACCGCCGATCTGCCGGCCGCCTACAAGGACGGCAAGACCCCCATCCACCCGGGCCGCTGCGCCGGGGAGGTCGCGAAGTTCCTCGAGGAGGAGGCACGCGACTGGTCCCTGGTGATCGACGGCGGTGAAGCCTCGGTCTGGATGGGAGGGGCGTCGACCGCCTACCGCCCCGGCCAGCTCCATGCGACGGGATCGAACGGTACGATCGGAACCGGACCGGGCCTGACGATCGGGGCCTGGTCGGCCAACCGCAAGCCCGTGCTCTGGTACACCGGCGACGGCAGCTTCGGCTTCTACTCGATGGAAATGGAGACCATGGCGCGGCTGGGCATCCCGGTGGTCTGCGTGATCTCCAACGATTCCAGCTGGGGGATGATCAGCCTGGTCGAGCAGTACATCCGACCCCAGGAGATCGAGGAGCGGGGAACCTGCAATACGGACCTGCATCCGATGCGCGCCTACGAGAAGATGGTGCAGATGTGGGATGGACACGGTGAGCAGGTGACCGATCCCGAGGAGATCCTGCCCGCCATCAAGCGCGCAGCGGCCAACGGCATGCCCTCGATCGTCAACGTCCAGGTGGACAACGAGAGCCTGTCGCCGTTCATCGCGCCCTATGCGGAGATGGTCAAGGGCGGGTAGCGGCGGGACCGCCCCAGGAAGGAACTTGCAGTGACCGACGGGGACCGGAAGTTCGCATTCATCACGGGCGCCGCGAGTGGCATCGGGAGGGCCACGGCCGAGCTCTTCGCGGAGAAGGGCTGGTGGATCGGCGCAGCGGACCGGAACCCCGAGGGTCTCGAAGAGCTCCGCCACGCCCTCGGCAAGGAACGCTGCCGCACATGGCTGCTGGACGTCACCGACAAGGCGGCCTACGACGCGGTCATCGCCGAGCTCGCCGAGGAGACCGGGGGGCGACTGGATCTCCTCTACAACAACGCCGGCATCGGCGCCGCGGGCTTCTTCGAGGAGATCCCGATCGAGGAGAACCTGAAGGTGGTCGACGTCAACCTGATCGGCGTCCTCCACGGCATCTACGCGGCGCTGCCACTGCTCAAGGCGACGCCCAACAGCCTGTGCTTCACCACTTCTTCCTCCGCGGCGACCTATGGCGCACCCCACCTGGCCGTCTATTCCGCCACCAAGTTCGCCGTGAAGGGGCTGACCGAGGCGCTCGCCGTCGAGCTCTCGCGCTGTGGCGTCCGGGTCGCGGACGTGCTCCCGGGCGTCATCGACACGCCGATCTTCGACGACTCGCCGGTCTTCGTGGAGGGCCGAAGGCAGGCCACCATGGGGGGCACCGTCGCCACCAACGCGCCCAAGGAAGGGCCCTTCCGGCTGGTCTCGCCGCGCCTGGTCGCCGAGGCCGTGTGGCGCTGCAGCGAGGGCGACCCCCGCATGCACTGGTACGTACCCGAGGAGATCGAGGAGATCGACAAGGCCAAGGCCCGCGACCCCGAGGCGATGCGCGACCTGCGCATCGAGGCCCTGAAGGCGGGCCCGGCGGCAGCGAGCGAGGAGGCCTAGGCGCCCCGCCCTTCCCGCCGGGATTGACAACCGACGCAAAGCCCCGCCTCGGGCCGCGCCTTCAGCCGCCGGAAGCCGATCTCGCCGCCACAGGAGAGGCAGGCCCCGTACTCGCCCTCCTCGATCCGCTTCAGTGCCGCCTCCACCTGGCGCGCACGCAGCTGGGCAGCCTGCCGGTTCGCCTTCGCCATGCTCTGCTGCTGGATGGCATCGACCCGCGACACCCTCCCGATGGGCTGGTTGAGATCGACCGGCCGGGCCGACGCGTCGGAGCTCTGCAGCTGGGCGGCGAGCGCCTGGCGAAGCTCGCGCAGGTCGGAGGCGAGGTCCTCGAGCTCGGCTGCCGCCAGGGGATCCATGGAGGGATCCTACTCCCAGGNGGGCGCTGCCACCCGGGCGTGGCTCGNGTNGCTNCTCAGCCCCGCTCCCGGGGCGGACACTNCGCGTTGGCACGCGGCCCTACGGCGATCTGCCGAAAGCGCTCTCCGTCGAAGAGGAAGAGCGCGATCGGACGATCCTCGAACTCGGCGGGCGGCCACTCGAACTCCAGACCGCTGCCGAGTGAGCGGGGCACCGGCCGCGCCGGGCGCCGGACCGTACTGACGTTGTCGTACACGGAGCTCTCGTCCGGGAAGTAGACGCGAAGGCGATCGGTGCCGACGAGGGCCACGCAGGGGGTCTTCATCGCTCCCCGATGCCGTGAGCTCCCGAGCGCCAGAACGGGACGCTCGACCCCCTGGAGCTCGAGCCAGCGCATGAGGGAATAGGGCCAGTGGACGGCCGCCGAGCGGGTGACGAGGAAGTCGCCCCCGGTCTCGCGAACATGGCTCGGGGTGTTGAGGAGCACGATGCCGGAGTCCGGGTCCACCCGTTGGGCCACATCGAGTGCCGAGGCATTGGCAAGGAGACCGAGGCGACCGGCCCTCGACCAGGCTTCGTACTCGCGCAGCACGGGCGAGGCGGCGACGATGGCGACCGCTGCGAATGCGATCGCCAGGAGTCCAGCAGCGGGCACGACGCCGAAGCCCCTCGCGCGCAGCTCGACCCCCGCCTGGAAGATCAGCGAGGTCACGATCAGGGCCAGGGCGGGAGCCGCCGCGTAGGGGCACCAGCTGTTCATCTGCCCTGCGATGGCGATCAGGGTGCACGAGGCCAGGAGCCACGAGAGCGCCACGAGGTGCAGACCGCGCCGCTCGGGGCGAAGCAACGCGACCGCGAGGACCCCGCCGAGCAGAAGGGCCGTGGCGGCCAGCGCCGCCGACCCGAGCCGCGAATCGGGCCACGCCAGGTCGAGGATCTGCTGGGGATAGAGCACCCACTCGGCGAACTCGAGATAGGTACGCAGGAACTTGCCCGGGGCGAAGTGGATGCCACTGCCGGTGGTGAGCAGGGAGCGAACGCCGTAGAAGGCGAGGGACACGCCGAGAGGTGCAGCACTCCAGCGAGCCGTCAGCTTCAGCCCTTCGCCCAGAGGCAGGATGCGGAGCCGGTAGAAGACCAGGTACGCGGCAAAGACGGCCGGGAGCACCAATCCCCGCTCGACGGCCGTGACGGCCATGCAGCTCCCCGCCACGGCCAGTGCCCAGCCGCCGCGGGCCGGCAGACGGCGGGCGCCCAGGAGGGCCAGACAGAAGGCGATCACCAGGATCGGCTCCTGTCGCCGGGCCACCGCGGGCACGACCTCGTTCGTCGCAGGATGCAGCAGGAAGAGCAGGGCCACGAGGAAGGCCTCGGCCCGGCTCCGCTCGAAGGCCCCTCGCGCCATCGCGAACACGGCGCACACGGCCAGGGCGTGGAGCAGGAGATCGGTCAGGTGATAGCCGGCCGCATTCCAGCCCCACAGCGCGTAGTCGAGCGCGTAGGTCATCGACGTGAGCGGGCGGTAGTAGAAGGTCGAGCCTCCCACCTGCCCGCGGAGCTCTACCGTGAGCAGCTCCGGCAGCTCTGCCCACGAGGCCGTGCGCGCCGCGGCCACCGACGGAATGGCGTCGATGCCCGTGAACCCGAGCTCGAGCACGTGGCGGTAGGGAAAGAGGGCCGCCACGACGAGCAGCCCGTAGGGCAACAGGATCCAGAAGGGGTGTCCCGTCCCGCCGGCCTTCGAGTCGGCCCCTGCTCCCTGTGTCACGTCCGCTCCGGTCCCCGGGGTGAGAATACGCCGCCTCTGGGCGCCTGGCGGGCCCAGGGCTGCCGGAGGCGCTGGGAAGACTGGAGGAGCCTCTTCAGCCCCGCACGCAGAAGTCGGCGAGATTCCGCGCCGCGTCACGCGAAATCTCCGGGCAGGCGATCGGGAAGATCTCGGTGCCGTGGATCGTCCCCATCGCCTGCCGACAACGGGCGGGGACCCCCGCGCGCAGCAGGAGGCGGTAGAACGCGATCCCCTCGTCGCGCAGTGGATCGCACTCGTTCACGCTGATCACGGTCGGGGGCAGGCCCTTCACGTCCTCCTCGGTCGCGAAGCCGGGCCATGCCAGCGGGTTCCCCTGCTCGAGCTCCTCGATGCCATAGGCCATCGCGCCCTGGTTGCTGTGGAGGTTCAAGAGGATGCCGTTGTTCTCGGTGGACGACGGGTACTGCTCCTGGGGCCACCGGCCGGCAATGTAGGGGCAGAAGGCGTAGAGGCCCTGGATCAGACCGAGGTCGCCGTCGCGCTTGAGCTGCATCCCCGTTGCGAGGGTGAGATTGCCGCCGCCGCTCTCGCCGGCGATGACGATGCGGCCGGCGTCGATGTTCAGCTCGTCTGCGTTGGCCGCGACCCACTTCAGGCCGGAGACGCAGTCGTTCAGGCCGGCGGGATAGGGCAGCACCTCGGGTGCGGAAGAGGGAGTGAGCGCATTGCGGAAGTCGACCATGGCGACCGCCACACCTTGGGCGGCGATGATCTTGCCCCACGCGCGGTAGTTGCCGTCGTAGCAGGAGAGGGTCTGCATGCCGCCGCCGTGGATGTAGTAGACGCAGGGCAGGCGCTCCGAGCTCTCGGGGCGGATGTACTGGATCTTGATCGAGTTGCCGTCCGGCTCGGATGTGAATTCGTGGGTCTTGATCGCGAGACCCTTCGAGGGTGCGATGTCCTCGTTGTCACACATCTCCATGAAGCCCCGGAAGGCCTCGCGCCCGGCCAGGGCTTCCGCGCTGTTGGCCGCGGCGAGCATCTCCTCGCGGCTCGCGACGTCGGCCGCGGGCATCTCGGGCAGGGCGGCGAAGAGGGCCTTGATGCGCGGATCGATGCGGGGGTCGCTGGCGGTCTTCGAGCTCATCGGGTCGATCTCCTCGGGCGGTGGGTGAGCAGCCTACCGCAGCCGCTGGGCCCTGCCCCACGGCTGCACGGGTCCAGCGCTACCCTGCCACCGAGGGAGGGGCTCGAATGGAACGCCTCGATGGGCGGATCGCGATCGTCACCGGTGGGGCGCGTGGGGTCGGCTCCGCCATCGCGCGCCGGCTGATCGAGGCGGGTGCGCGCGTCGTGCTCGGGGATCTGCGCGACGAGGCGGGTGAATCGACCGCGGCAGAGCTTGGTGGGGCGGCGACCTACCTGCACCTCGACGTGACCCGCGAGGCCGACTGGGCGGGCGCGGTGAAGCGGACCCTCGCCGATCACGGCCGGATCGACATCCTCGTGAACAATGCCGGCAGGCTCCACATGGGTGCCATCGAGAACACCTCCCCGGAGGAGGCACGGGGCGTCGTCGAGGTGAACCTGATCGGTCCCTTCCTGGGGATCCGGGCCGTGGCGCCCGCGATGAAGGCGCAGGGCAAGGGCGCGATCGTCAACGTCGGCTCCGTGGACGGCATGCTGGGCATGAACGGTGTGGCCATGTATGCCGCCAGCAAGTGGGCGCTGCGCGGGCTCGCGAAGAGCGCGGCGCTCGAGCTGGGCCGCAGCGGCATCCGGGTCAACACGGTCTGCCCGGCTGGCGGAAACCCGGAGATGTACGGGCCCTGGATGGAGCAGCTCGCCGGGATGATCGACCAGACGAAGAGCTACACCGAAGACCGCGCGCTTCCGGGCGAAGCCCCGCTCGGCGCCATTGCGGACGCCGTCCTCTTCCTCGCCTCCGATGACAGCCGACACTGCACCGGCATCGACCTCCCGGTCGACGGCGGCGCCCATGCCGGCCGCTTCATGCCGGGCTTCAACGAGCTCTGAGCTGCCACTCCCGGCGCCACTAGGGCTCGGCGCGAACGATGGCCTCCAGGTTCGACGGAATCGCCGTCGGACGTCCGCGCTTGTAGCGCAGCGCGCAGCGGTCACAGCCCTGCCCGATGGTCTCGCTCGCATCGATGCCCATTCCCATGAGACGGCTGTAGGTCACGTCCGCAAAGTTGCAGAAGGGCGCGAGCTCGGGGACGCCCTGGGTCTCGTACCACTTGTTGACGGCGCACTCCTCGAAGATCATGGAGAGCTCGCCGCCCGGTCCGCTCTCGAGGCTCCAGACGAAGTCTTCGGCGTAGCGTCGCTTCTGCGAGCGCCCTGCCTGGCGCTCGAAGAACCAGCGCGCCGGAGGCGAGAGCAGGGCCCGGCCGATGCCGCGCAGCAGCCAGGCGGGCGCCTTGCGAAACCAGATGTCGAGAGCCTCCTGACATGCCCGCGCCGCGTCCAGTGCAGCCAGGCCCTGGCCCGCCATCCCGCGGTAGAGGGCCACGATCCAGCCGTTCGCGATCATCACGGGCTGGAAGACGTTGGCCAGTCCACCGATGTCGGGCACCTGCGGGCGCACGCGCTCGTACTCGACCCGCGTGGCGGCCTCGATCTTCTCGGCCAGCGCCTCGCCGTGGTGCTGCACGAGGACGGGCCGGACCTGACGCACGAAGACCTCGAAGGCGCGGCTCATGGACATCGGGGGTCCTCCCGACGGGATGCTACCGCGAAGCCAGCAGGTCGCGGTGGGAGCTCCGGTGGGCCCGGCGGGCTCTCGGATATCCCGACAGGAACGGCCGTGGGTGGGGTAGAATCCCCCGTCCACCCGAGGCCCCCATGACCCATGCTCCCCGCTCCCCGCTCGGGCGGCTGCTCTCGGCCGCTGTTCTCGCCATCCTGGTGCTCCCGCTGACCGGAATCCAGGGATGCGACGGCTTCGTCTCCCGTGGCTGGCAGGCCGAGCGGCAGATGGAATTCCTGCGCTTCGCCACCGAGGTGCCGCTGAGCCCGGGCTCGATCGGCCACCTCATCTCGCACCTGGAGCGCGAGCTCCGCAGCCCGGGCTTCGATGTGCCCGCGGGCGCCGTCCCCGACGACGCCTGGGACGGCATCTTCGACAAGTTGTGGCGGCTCCGGGACACCAGTGATTTCGATGCGCTGCGGCTCACGAACCTGCTCTACGGCTATCGGGGGCATCCGGTGGCGAGCGAGGCGCTCTGGCAGAGGGCCGAGCAGGCGCTGCTCGACTTCAAGTACCACTATAGGGATCCGACGCCGGTGCGGATCGTCGACGGCTCGCCGGTCGTCGACAACATGTGGTACTGGAGCGAGAACCACGAGCTGATCTTCCGCACCGTCGAGTTCCTGGCCGGCCGCCTCTTCCCCGACCGCGTCTTCACGGTCACGGGCCTGACCGGTGCAGCCCACGCGGCCCGCGCGCGACCGGCGATCCTGCGCTGGCTCGACGAGCGCGCCCGCTTCGGTTTCACCGAGTGGCACTCGAACGTCTACTACAACCTCGACATGCGCCCGCTGCTGGCCCTGATCGAGTGGTCGGACGACGAGGAGATCGAGCGCAGGTCTTCGATGATGCTCGACCTGCTCTTCCTCGACCTCGCCCTCCACGTGCATCGCGGCACCTTCGGCGCGACCCACGGTCGCTCCTACATCAAGGACAAGGCCTCGGCCGATACCGAGGACACCTTCCCCCAGACGAAGATGTTCTTCGACGATACGGAGCTTCCCTACCGGAGCCGGGGCTCCGCGAGTGGCGCCATGTTCGCGCGCGCCCGCAACTACCGGCTGCCGGAGGTGATCCGCCGCATCGCCCTGGACGATGCGCCGCTCTGGGACCAGCAGCGCATGAATCTCCCCCTCGACGAGGTGCCGCCCGCCGACCCGGCGAACGCCGCTCCGCCCGAGGCTCCCTTCGGGCTCGACTATCGAGACGAGGCCAACCTGCCCTTCTGGTGGGGCATGGCCGCCCAGCCGGTCTGGCAGATCCTGCCCCTCACCCTCCATGTGGCCGAGCGCGACAATCTCTGGGTCTCCCAGTTCTCCGACTTCGCCGCCCTGCGCGACTTCGTCTGGGTGCCGGGTGACTTCGACGCCACCATCGTCCAGGCCTGGACGGTCGCGGCAGGCCTGTGGCCGATGATCAACATGTCGCTCCTGAAGGAGGTGCACACCGCCACCTTCCGGACCCCGGACTACATGCTCTCGACGGCCCAGGACTACCGGAAGGGAGTGCGCGGGAGCCAGACCCACACCTGGCAGGCGACCCTCTCGGAACGGGCGATCGTGTTCACGCAGCATCCGGGCTACGTGCCGGTCGCTCCAGGCGGCAGCGTGCCTCCCGATTGGAACTGGCAGCGCGAGGACGAGCCCGGCCCGGGCTATTGGACCGGCGAGGCTTCGCAACCGCGCTCGGTGCAGCGCGAGAACGTGGGCATCCACATCTACGCGCCTCAGTACGTCCCGCTCGCCTTCCTCGGCTTCGACTTCGTCCCCGAGACCCACGCCTACTTCCCCCACGCACACATGGACGAGGTCGTGCAGCAGGGCCCGTGGACCTTCGGCCGGAAGGACGACGGCTACGTGGCCCTCTACTCCTGGCGGCCCACGATGTGGCGCAGGGGCCAGCCCGAGGTCTTCCAGAACGCAGGCCTCGACTTCGACCTCGTGGCACCGGGAGGCGCCAACAACGTGTGGATCGTCGAGTGCGGCAGCAAGGAGCAGTCGGGTGGCTTCGAGCAGTTCCAGGCGGCCATCCTGGCGGCACAGGTCGACGTAACGCCGACGGCCAAGGCCTTCGACGTGCGCTACGTGTCGCCGAGTCAGGGGGAGCTTGCTTTCGGCTGGGAAGGCCCCCTGATGGACGACGGCGAGCCCGTCGCCATCCACCTCGACCGCCGCTTCGACAACCCCTACATCGAAACCGACTTCGGCGAGACGACCTACGAGATCCGCAAGGACCACTGGCGGCTGCTCCTGGACTTCGAGCGGGAGATCCGCGACGCCAACAGCCCACCGCTGGATTGGCTGAGCGAGCTTCAAAGCAGCTTGTCCGGCTCATGAGCCGAGGAAGGCGGTTGAGCTCGCGACCCTGCGCGGTGCTCGCCATGTCGCCCGCCCTCACCGGGAGCCTGATCACGCCGGCGCACAGGACGCGGCTTCACGAGCTCTGCTCGGTCCCGGACGCCGAGCCGCTCGCTCGCTTCGACGACCCCCGAGCCGGGGCCCTGCTCGCGGATGCCGAGATCCTGCTGACGGCCTGGGGGTGTCCCTCGCTGGATGCAGAGCTGCTGAAGCGCGCGCCCAGGCTGCGCGCCATCATGCACGCCGCCGGAACCGTGAAGAACCACATCACCGAGGCAGTCTTCGAGCGCGGCATCCGGGTCAGCTCGGCCGCGGCGGCCAACGCCCAGCCCGTCGCCGAGTACGCCCTCGCCGCGATCCTGTTCGCCAACAAGCGCGTGTTCCAGCTCCAAAGGAGGTACCGCGAGGTGCGCGGCTTCCGCTTCTGGTCCCAGGAGGCGCCGGGCCTGGGGAACCTGGGCAAGCGTGTCGGGATCGTGGGGCTCTCCCGGATCGGGAGCCGCGTGGCGCGCCTGCTCGAGCCCTTCGACCTCGAGGTGGCGGCACACGACCCCACGCTCTCGGACGAGGCCATCGCGGAGAGAGGGCTCCTGCCCCTGGGTCTCGACGAGCTGCTCGCGAGCTCCGATGTGGTGAGCCTCCACGCGCCGCTCCTGCCCGCCACGAAGGGGCTACTCGATGCGCGCCGCCTGGCGCTGCTTCGCGACGGCTCGACCCTGATCAACACGGCGCGCGGGGGACTGGTCGACCCGCAGGCTCTCCTGGCGGAGCTCGTGAGCGGCCGCATCTTCGCCGTCCTCGACACGACCGAGCCCGAGGTGCTGCCCGCCGACTCCCCCCTCTACGACCTGCCGAATCTGTTCCTCACGCCCCACATCGCGGGCTCGCAGGGCCGCGAGACGGAGCGCATGGTGGATCTGGCCCTGGACGAGATCGAGCGCTTCGCGCGCGGCGAGACCCTGGCGCACGAGGTGCGCGAGGGGGACTGGAGCACCATCGCATGACCCGACCCCTGGGCTTCTGCTCCATCTCGGCGCTGGATCGGCCCCTCGAAGAAGCGGCCCGGATGGCGGTGGACGCGGGCTGCGATGGGCTCGAGGTGACGGCGCGCCCCCCGCACCTGGACCCCTCGGACGACCTCGAGCGAATCCGGGAGATCGGCCGCGCCCTCCGCGACGCCGGCGCCCCGGTGATCGCCTACGGCTCCTACTTCGGACGCGAGCGCCCACTCGTCTCTGCGGACGGCGTGCGGGCGGCCGAGATTGCGGCCGCGCTCGGGACGAGCCGACTCCGGGTGTGGGCCGAGTGCGAGCCCGACGAAGACCCCACCGCGATCGCCGCCGTCTTCCAGACGACCTGCGACGCCGCCGCCGACCGGGGCGTGGACGTCCTCGCCGAGCGACATCTGGGCTCGCTGGCCGACACACCGGAGCGCATCGAGACCCTGCTCGGCCAGGTGGACCGCGGCAACTTCGCGCTCAACTACCAGGTCCTCGACTTCCTTCCGCCAGAGGCCGTTCCGGACCAGGCCGCGGATGCAACCCGGCTGGTGAAGCACGCGCGCTACTTCCACCTCAAGAACTACCAGGCGAACCCCGACGGCGGACCGCTCCTGCCGGGCGGCTCCCTCGAAGACGGGGTCCTCGACTACCGCGAGATCCTGGCCGCCGCGCTGGGCGCCGGCTACGAAGGCCCGCTGACCATCGAGTTCCTGTCCTTCGACAGCCGGCCGATCGAGGAGCGCCTGGCCGCCGACGTGGCCTTCGTGCGGGGAGTGCTGGCCGGGCTCAGCTAGAGGTTTCGGCCGCGTCGAGCATGCCCTGCAGCTTGGCCACGCACTCCACGAACTCGTCGATGAACTCGTAGATCACCTCGGCGGAGCTCCGCTCCTCGGTCATGCGCCCGACGACCTGGCCCACGGGCATGCCGAGCAGCTCGCGCGCCTTCGCCCCCTCCTTGCGCGCCGCAAGCCCGATCCTCGTCTGGGCTTCGGCGCAGGCCATGTACTGGAGCGGCATGGGGAGGGTGCCGGGGCACTCCTCGCGCTCCCAGGCCTCGGTCCAGGCCGTGCGCAGGAGCCGCGCGGGCTTGCCCGAGAGCGAACGCGAGCGCACGGCGTCGCGCGGGCCGGCGTGAAAGAGCTTGTCCTTCACCAGCGGCGAGACGTCGGACTCCCGCACGCCGAGCCACACCGAGCCCGTCCAGATGCCTTGCGCCCCCAGGGCCATCGCCGCGGCAGCCTGCCGGCCGCTCGCGATACCGCCCGCACCGAGCACGGGGGTCGGGGAGACGGCGTCGACGATGTCCGGCAGGAGGACCATCGAGCCGATATCGCCGGTGTGACCCCCGGCCTCGGTTCCCTGGGCGACGATGATGTCGACGCCCTGCTCCTTCTGGCGCAGCGCGTGATCCACGGTGCCGGTCAGCGCGGCGACCTTCACTCCGTGCTGGTGCGCCAGCTCGATGATGTCCCGCGGCGGCGGACCGAGTGCGTTCACCAGGAGCTTCACGCGCTCGTGGTGGAGCGCAACCTCCACGTGGTTGCGACCGCCGCCCTCCGTCCAGCCGAGCAGCCCCGCATTGCCGCCCCCGACCGAGGGATCCCGCTCGTAGCCCTCTTCGAGGCGCGGGACCTCGTACTCCTCGAGCACGGTCTCGATCCAGGCCGTCACCTCGGGCGGGATGAGCTTCTTGAACTCGATCGCGTCCTCCTTGCCGCCCTTCTTGCCCAGACCGGTCTCCTTGCCGATGTGGCCCATGGGCATGACGGTGTCGACGCCATAGGGCTTGTCGCCGGTGTTCTCGTCGATCCATGCACACTCGATCTCGAGCTGCTCGGGCGAGAAGGCCAGCGCACCGAGCACGCCCAGGCCGCCTGCATTGCTGACCGCTGCGACGACGTCACGGCAGTGGCTGAAGGCAAAGATCGGGACGTCGATACCGAACAGGTCGCAGAGATCGGTGCGCATGGAATACGGGGCCTCCCTGGCCGCGATTGTCGGCGAGGATGGGCCCTCCGTCGAGTGCAGGCTCCGGCCGGGCGTGCGCGATGCAAGGTGCTGAGGCGCACCCGCGGACGCCGCCGGCGCGATGTCGGCAGCTCGCCCCGCGGGAGGGTCTTCTCCGGGCTCCAGGCGGGTTACGCTTGCGGGCGTGATCTGGGCATTTGGCGACCACGAGCTCGACGAGGAGCTCTACCAGCTACGCCGACGGGGCCGGCCCATCCGCATCGAGCCCAGGGTCTTCGACGTCCTCCTCTACCTGCTGCAGCGCGGCGAGCGCGTCGTGTCGAAGCGCGAGCTCCTCGACGCGCTGTGGCCCGGCGAGGCCGTCAGTGAGTCGGTGCTGCCGCGCTGCATCGCGGCCGCGCGGCGCGCCCTGCGCGACGACCCCAGCCGTCAACGGGTCATCCAGACCGTACACGGGCGAGGCTATCGCTTCGTGGCGAAGGCCAGGGAGCGGGATCCGGCCGCGGAGCAGGTTGCGGCGCGCGACGCGGGGCCTGTCGCCGCGCCGGAATCCACCACCGGCTTCGTCGGTCGAGTGCCGGCATTGGTCCGCCTGCGCGGGGCCCTGGAGGAGATCCGGGCAGGGCGTGGCCGCGTGGCCCTGCTCGTCGGGGAGCCGGGCATCGGGAAGACGCGCACCGCCGAGGAGCTGGCCGCCGAGGCTCAGCGCGAAGGGGTGCGCTGGCTCGCCGGCCGCTGCTACGAGGGCGAGGGGGCACCGGCTTTTTGGCCCTGGCTGCAGGTGCTCCGGGCTCTGCTCACGCCTGCCGAGCTCGATGAGCTCGTACCCGAGCTGGGCAGCGCGGGCGCCCGGGACGAGCCCGGCTTCGACGGTGAGCAGGTGCGCTTCCGCCTCTTCGACGCGATCGCACAGCTCCTCTCGAAGGCGGCGCGCAACCAGCCACTGCTCGTCACCCTCGACGACCTGCACTGGGCCGACCCGGACTCGCTGCGGCTGCTGGACTTCCTGGCCACCGAGCTGCGCAGCGCGTCCGTCCTCCTGCTGGCGAGCTACCGGGACGTGGAGGTTCGCCGCGATCACGCGCTGCGTCCCCTACTCGGCGCCCTCGCCCGCCAGCCCCACTGCGAGCGCATCGCCCTGCGCGGCCTCGAGCGCGAAGAGGTGGCGGCCCTGGTCGACCAGCTCGCGGGCACCGCGCCCAAGCCCGAGCTGGTGGATGCCGTGGCGACCATGACCGAGGGCAACCCCTTCTTCGTGCGCGAGATCGTCGGGCTGCTCGCCGAGGAGGGGCGCCTGGGAGGCGACGAGACCGGAGCCCTCACCCTGGCCTTGCCCCAGGGCATCGTCGATGCGGTGGGTCGGCGCCTCGATTCGCTCTCGGATGATTGC
>NYZB01000002.1 GCA_002687015.1 Deltaproteobacteria bacterium | reverse complement strand
CCCCGACCGCGGGTGTGCTCTGGGCATGCTCCTCGGCGAGCGCGAGAACACGCGCCGACGGCCTCCAGCCGGGATGATCGGCAACACGCATGGCGACCTCGTGGGCGCAGTCGATCCGGCAGGAGAGGGTAGGAGACTCCCGCCGCGCCGGGTAGCCGGGGAATCATGGCTCGCCGCGCCGGACCCTGGCGGGAGCGGAGCTCTTCACGCCTCCTACCAATAGCTCATGGCGCTTCGGTACAGCTCCGAGAGCCGGTCCCGATCGATCTCCAGGGGAGCGTTGGCCAGCAGGCGCCGCTGCGGAAAGGCGCCTTCGGTGAGGGCCCGAAGGTCTTCCTGCGTGTAGCCAACACCCGAAAGGCCGTTCGGGATCCGGGCCACCCGCATCAGCTCCATCAGCCGGCCGGCCAGCACCTCTCCCGCATCCTCCTCGCCGGCGCCGCCCAGGTCCGCGCCGAGCCACTCTGCGCCGGACAGGTGACGATCCGGGCAGGCAGCGGCCGTGAAGCGAAAGACCGAGGGAGCATTGACGATCACCGACATACCGTGGGGGATGATCGGTGCCTCCTCGGGATAGCCAGCCGGACGGAAGTCGCGCACCAGGCCAGACACGGAATAGGACATGCCGTGCGGCGCGTGGCATCCAGCGTTGCCGAACGCGATGCCGGCCAGGGTTGCGGCCCACATGAGCTGCTCGCGGGCCTCGTCGTCGTTGGCGTCGGAGACGGCCCGCTCGAAGTAGCGGCCCAGGATGGTCAGCGCTTCGCGACATCCGAGATCGCTCCAGGGGTTGGCGCCCTGGCTCATGGGCCGCAGGCTCGGGCGTTGCGGTGCCTCGCGCCGGCTGTAGGGACGGGCGGTATAGGGCTCGAGGGCGTGGCTGAGCACGTCGAGCGCGCTGGCTGCGAGCACCCCCTCGGGCAGGGTCGCGGTCGCATTCGGGTCGATCAGGGCCCGGGTCGGGCGCAAATGCCGTGACACGATGCCGGTCTTGGACTTCATGGCCAGCAGGTCGAAGATGGCGATGCCCGTGCACTCACTACCCGTACCTGCCGTGGTCGGACAGGCGATGTGGGGCTTGAGGGGACCGGGGATCGGCTGCCCGCCCCCGATGGGCGCGTCGACGTAGGTGAGGAGCTCGGCCGGGTGGGTCGAGTAGAGGTTGGCGGCCTTGGTGGTGTCCATCACCGAGCCCCCGCCGAGCGAGAGGAAGCCATCGGCCGCGCTCTCCGTGGCAAAGAGACTGGCCGCGAGGAAGGACTCGTCGGTCGGCTCGACCCGCACGGCGTCGTAGAGGGCGACGTCGACGCCAGCCGCCGCCAGCGATCCCAGGGCGATGCCGAGGTGCTCGCTCCTCGCCAGGCGTGGGTCGGTGATGAGAGCGATGCGCCCGATCCCGAGCGCGCGGGCGTGGTCACCGACTTCCGCCAGCACGCCGCGGCCAAAGGTGATCGACGAGCTGTCGATCGAGAAGGCGGTGTCACCGCCCCCGCTCGGTGCGTAGTCGTGGCAGCAGGCCATCTGGGAGCGCTCCTCCGATCGCCCGGCAAAGCCGGATCCGCCACGCCGGGATCGCCATCCTATCCGAACCGGCCCCCGAGGCATGCGGGGGGCCGCCGATCGACCTACCCTTCGAACCCTGGCGGTTTCCGCTTGCCCCCGACGCGACGCGCCCGCAGCGCCCGAACGCCGAGCGATGGATCAGAATACCCCCTACTGGCTTCCGTTCACGCCCAATCGCAGCTTCAAGCGGGCGCCTCGTCTGCTCCAGCGCGCCGAGGGGATGTACTTCTGGAATCGCGCCGGCGAGCGCCTGCTCGACGGCTGCTCGGGTCTCTTCTGTTGCTCCCTCGGCCACGGCCGGCCCGAGATCCTCGAGGCGATCTCGACCCAGTACAGCGAGCTCGATTTCGGTCCGCCCTTCCGATACGGCCACCCCGGCGCCTTCGAGCTGGCCGACCGGTTGGCCGAGATCACGCCGGCCGATCTGAACCGCATCTTCTTCGTGAACTCGGGCTCCGAGGCCGTCGATAGCGCCATGAAGATCGCGCTCCTCTGGCATCGAAGCAGGGGGCAGGCCCAGCGCCAACGTTTCGTGAGCCGCGAACGCGCCTACCACGGGGTCAACTTCGGCGGCGTGTCCCTGAGCGGCATGCCGAGGAATCGCGAGAGCTTCGGCATGGGCCTGCCCGGCACCCTGCATCTGCGACACACCTTCGACGAGGCGCGTCGCTTCACGCCTGGCCAGAGCGAGCATGGCGCCGAGCTCGCCCTGGATCTGCAGCGCTTCGTCGACCTGCATGGCGCCGAGACCATCGCGGCCTGCTTCGTCGAGCCGATCGCCGGATCGACCGGCATCCTGGTGCCGCCCCGTGGCTACCTCGAGCGACTGAGAGCGATCTGCGACGAGCACGGCATCCTGCTCGTCTTCGACGAGGTGATCACCGGCTTCGGGCGCACGGGAAGCCCCTTCGCGTCGGACCGATTCGGGGTCGTCCCCGACATGATCACACTCGCGAAGGCGCTGACCAACGGTGCCGTTCCCATGGGCGCCGTCGCCGTGCGCGAGGGGATCTACGAGCAGATCACGAGCTCGGCGCCGGATGGCGCGATCGAGTTCTTCCACGGCTACACCTACTCCGCCCACCCCCTGGCCTGCGCGGCCGGCATGGCCACGCAGAAGATCTACCGCGACGAGGCGATCTTCGAGCGAGCGGCCCAGCTGGAGCCTCACTTCCAGCAGCGCGTCTTCGAGCTCCAGAAGCACGAGATCGTGCGCGACATCCGCGGGCTGGGACTCTTGGCCGGAATCGAGCTCGAGCCGGGAGAGAAGGCCGGAGCTCGCGGAACCCTCGCATTGGAGCGCTTCTTCGAGGAAGGGCTGGTGGTGCGCGTTTCCGCCGACACCCTGATCCTGGCTCCGGCCCTCGTAGCCGAGCCGGACCAGCTGGATCGCATCTGCGAGATCGTCTCCCAGGTGCTGGCTTCGCTCTAGCCTTCCCCCGCGTCGACAAACCATCGCCAGGGGCAGGGCCCGGGACACAACGTAGGATCGGAACCACATGACACGCATGACCTCTTCAGAAGCCTTCGTCGAGCAGCTCGTGGCCGAGGGCGTGACCGACGTCTTCGGAATCGTGGGCNCGGCCTACATGGACGCCCTCGACATCTTTCCGCCGGCCGGGATCCGCTTCTACTCCGTGGCCCACGAGCAGAATGCCGCCCACATGGCCGACGGCTACGCCCGCGCCACGAATCGCCACGGCGTCTGCATCGGCCAGAACGGGCCGGGCATCACGAACTTCGTCACCGCCATCGCAGCCGCCTACTGGGCCCACTCGCCGGTCGTCGCCATCACTCCCGAGACCGGTAGCAATACGATGGGTCTGGGCGGCTTCCAGGAGACGAACCAGCTTCCGATCTTCAGCGACATCACGAAGTACCAGGCCCACGTGAGCCGGCCGGATCGAATCGCCGAGCTGACCCATCGCGCGTTCACGATCGCGATGGCCGAGCGCGGGCCCGTGCAGATCAACGTTCCGCGCGACCAGTTCTACGGCGAGTTCGAGGCGACCATCGCTCCGTCCCAACGGATCGAACGCGGCCCGGGTGGCGCGGAGAGCCTCGCGCGAGCCGTCGAGATCCTCGCCTCGGCCGACTTCCCCGTGCTCCTGATGGGCGGCGGCGTGATCATGGCCGACGCCGGCGAGCCGACGCGCGAGCTGGCGGAGTACCTGGGTGCGCCCGTGGTCACGGCCTATCAACACAATGACGCCTTCCCCGCTGCGCACCCGTTGATGTGCGGCCCCCTGGGCTACCAGGGCTCGAAGGCCGCGATGCGGATCCTCGCGCAGGCCGACGCGGTGCTGGCCCTGGGGAGCCGGCTCGGGCCCTTCGGCACCTTGCGGCAGTACGACATCGACTACTGGCCCGAGAACGCCACGGTGATCCAGGTCGACGCCGACCACCGGGTGCTGGGCCTCACCAAGGAGGTCGCGGTGGGCATTCACGGCGATGCCGGTGCAGCCGCGCTGGAGATCCTCGCGGGGCTGCGCGATCGCGGCGACCGGGTCGCCTGCCTGTCGACCCGGAGCCAGCGCAGCGCCGAGATCGAAGCCCAGCGCAAGACCTGGGAGACCGAGCTCGACCAGCTCTCGGCCGCCGACGGCAAGCCGATGGCGCCTCGCCGCGCCCTGCGCGAGCTCGAACGTGCACTGCCCGACGACGCCATGGTGACCACCGACATCGGGAACATCTGCTCCGTCGCCAACAGCTATCTTCGCTTCGAGCAGCCCAAGAGCTTCTTCGCAGCGATGCAGTTCGGCAACTGCGGCTACGCCTTCCCCACCGCCATGGGGGCCAGGGTCGCCCGGCCCGATCGACCGGCGGTCGCCTACGTGGGCGATGGGGCCTGGGGCATGAGCCTGACCGAGGTGATGACCTGCGTGCGCGAGGAGATCCCGGTCACGGCAGTCGTCTTCAACAACGGCCAATGGGGTGCGGAGAAGAAGAACCAGATCGACTTCTACGGCGATCGCTACCTCGGAACCAATCTGGAGAACCCGAGCTTCGCCGCCATTGCGCGGGCGATGGGCGCCGACGGCGTGACCGTCGACGAGCCCGACCAGGTCGGGGATGCCCTGCGCGCCGCCACCGCCTCGGGGCGCTGCACGGTGCTCGAGGTCATGGTCAATCAGGAGCTCGCCGATCCCTTCCGGCGCGACGCCCTCAAGCTGCCCGTTCGGCTGCTGGACAAGTACAGGGACTTCGTGCACCGCTGAACCGGCAATGCGGCCTGCCGGCGGGCACCCATCCACAGCATGCAGATCCTCGCGCTCAATTGCGGCTCGTCCTCGGTCAAGTTCGCGCAGCTCGACCCCTCCGCACCGGATGGGAGCGAGCAGGGGATCCGCGGGCTCGCGGAGAACCTCGACGGCGGCGACACCGCGCTGCTGCGCTTCAGCGACGCCGGCTCGCAAGGCTCCCGCAACCTCGAGACGGCGAATCACGAGGCGGCTGTGCGGGGCATCCTCACGCTGCTTCGCGAGCGCGGGGAAGGGCTGCGGGCTCTCTCCGCGGTCGGCCACCGCGTCGTCCACGGTGGCGAGAGCTTCCGCACTTCCGCACGGATCGGGCCTTCGGTGATCGAGAGGATCGAAGAGCTCTCCGCGCTGGCGCCACTGCACAACCCGATCAACCTGCTCGGCATCGGGCTACTGCGAGAGGCACTCCCGGATCTTCCGCAGGTTGCGGTCTTCGATACGGCCTTTCATCAGAGCCTTCCTCCCCGGGCCTTTCGCTACGCCTTGCCGGGCAGGCTCTACCGCGAGCTCGGCGTGCGACGCTATGGCTTCCACGGAAGCTCGCATCGCTACGTGGCCCACGAGGCGATCCGCATGCTGGCGCTCGATGTCGATCGCAGCGCACTGGTCACGGCCCATCTAGGCAACGGCTGCAGCGCCAGCGCGGTTCTCGGGGGTCGCAGCGTCGATACCAGCATGGGGCTCAGTCCCCTGGAGGGGCTGGTGATGGGGACCCGCTCCGGCGACGTCGATCCCGGGCTCCACGAGTACCTGGCCCGGCGCATGCGGCTCGGGCTGTCCGAGATCACCGCTCTCCTGAACGAGCAGAGCGGGCTTCTCGGGGTGTCGGAGCAGAGCCACGACATGCGCCAACTGTGGGCGGCTTCCGAAGCCGGCGACGAGCGGGCCGCCCTGGCGGTCGAGCTCTTCTGCTACCGGCTCGCCAAGCAGGTCGCCGCCCTGGTGGTGCCTCTCGCTCGCCTCGATGCGCTGGTCTTCACGGGCGGGATCGGCGAGAACGCCGCCGGTGTCCGTGCGCGGGTACTCGCCCTTCTCGGGCACCTGGGCCTCCAGGTCGATGCCGCCCGCAATGCCCGCCACGGGAGGGACTCCGGTGGGATCATCAGCCGCGACAGAAGGCCGGTCGCCCTGGTCGTGCCGACCGACGAGGAGATGCTGATTGCCCGCGAGACGGCGGCGCTGATCGAGGCGTCCCCGGCCGCTTGAATTCGCGGGTCCCGGCCGCTCCTCGGAGCTCGCTTCGGGCCGCGGCGAAACCCCGGCCTCGGATCCGGTGTCCCAGCTCCTGGGGGCACAAGCGAGGGCGAAGCATGGCGGGCGGCAGAGAGGTTCGAGGTGTAGCAGGGGATCGACGTGGGGAGCCGGGGCTCGGGATGGCGCTTCGCGTCGGGATGGCGCTTCGCGTCGGCATGGCGATTCTCGTCCTGACTTCCTGGGGGTGCTCGCTCTTCGGAAGCGCAAGGGAGGATGTCGCTCGCATGACGGAGGGGGAATCCCCGTCGCCGGCAGCGCAGAGCCCGCAGTCCGAGAGTCCGACGCTCCAGCAGCGCCACGGGGCCGTTCGACGCTACATCGATGTGGGGCGACTCACGAAGGGAAACGGCGGTCAGCTCCATGCCCTGGGCTACGTGCTCGACCGCGTCCCCCCCTCGCGGCCGCCCCTCTGGAGTGCGGAGCAGTACGACGCACCGCACACCGAGGGCTTCCACTCGCCCATCGAGGAACCCCTCTCGACCTTCTCGATCGACGTCGACACCGCGTCCTACGCGAATGTCCGGCGCTTCCTCCATTCCGACGCCCTGCCGCCGGCCGGTGCGGTGCGCATCGAGGAGCTCGTCAACTACTTCTCCTACGATCATCGGGAGCCCGAGGGAAACGCGCCCTTCGGCGTGACCACCGAGTGGGCCACCTCGCCCTGGGACCCCCAGCGAGAGCTCCTGATGGTGGGCCTTCGCAGCCGCAGCATGCCGGAGGAGGAGCTTCCTCCGCGAAACCTCGTGTTCCTCCTCGACGTCTCCGGCTCGATGCAGCCCCCCGCGAAGCTCCCCCTGGTCAAGCAGGCCATGGGCGCGCTCGTCGATCGGCTGCGGCCCGAGGACCGCGTGGCCATCGTCGTGTACGCCGGGGCCAGTGGGGTGGTGCTGGCTCCGACGGAGGGTCACCGGAAGGGCGAGATCCGCGCCGCCCTGGAGCGGCTCCAGGCGGGTGGCTCGACGAACGGGGGCGGCGGCATTGCCCGCGCCTACGCCCTGGCGCGGGCCTCCTTCCGCAAAGGCGGCGTGAACCGGGTCATCTTCGCCACGGATGGCGACTTCAACGTCGGCACGACCAGCCGTTCGGATCTGGTCGAGCTGATCGAGAAGGAGCGCGAATCCGGGGTCTTCCTGACGATCCTCGGCGTGGGGACGGGGAACCTGAAGGACGCGACGATGGAGGAGCTCGCGGACCGGGGCAACGGCAACTACGCGTATCTGGATTCCCTGCACGAGGCGCGCAAGGTCCTCGTGCGCGAAGCCGGGGGGACCCTCGTGACCGTGGCCAAGGACGTGAAGATCCAGGTCGAGTTCAACCCGGCCCGTGTCGCCGGCTATCGCCTGCTCGGGTACGAGAACCGGCGACTGGCCAGCCAGGACTTCCGCGACGACGCCAAGGACGCGGGAGAGATCGGAGCCGGCCATAGCGTGACGGCCTTCTACGAGATCCAACCGGCAGGGCTGTCGAAGACGGCGCCCTCGGTACCCGCGCTGCGCTATCAGAGCCGTGAAGCCGAGAGCAGCGCCACGTTCGGGGACGAGCTCTGTCTCGTGAAGGTGCGCTTCAAGACGCCGCAGGGCCGGGAGAGCCAGCTCCTGGAAACGGCGGTGGGTGGCGGGGCTCTACGGCTCGGCGCGGCCTCCCCGGATCTCCGCTACGGCGCATCGGTGGCGCTCTTCGGTGCCCTGCTTCGCCACCCGGATCGGATCGCCGATCGCCAGGGCGCCTGGGAGGTCGTGCGCCGGCTTGCCCGCTCTTCCCTCGGCGAGGATCCCCACGGCCAGCGAGCCGAATTCCTGGCCCTGGCCTCTCGTGCCCGGGATCTGCAAGCCGAGCTCGCGGCGCTTCCCGGTGAGAGACCCCCGCCCACTCGACCCTGAAGCCGCCTCGAAAGATGCGCCGGGCAGCTCTGGTAGGCTGCGCGCCCGATGGTGCGACATCAGGCGAGCGGGCGCAGCGGGCTGGGCTTTGCTCTCGCGTTCACGACGATGCTTCTCTGGGCCGTGCTGCCCCTGACCCTGCAGGTCGTGCTGGAGCAGCTCGACCCGGTGACGATCACGGCCTTTCGCTTCCTGGCGGCCGCCCTCTTCCTCTTCCCTGCCCTGCGCCTCCGCGGCGCTCTTCCCCGCCTGCGAGGGCTCGGCCGCAGAGGGGGCTTCCTGCTCCTGCTCGCCATCGCCTCGCTCGCCCTCAACTACGTCGCCTTCCTGCTCGGCCTCGACGCCACGGGCGCGGCCTTCGCGCAGGTGATGATCCAGGTCGCACCCCTCTTGCTGGCCCTGGGCGGCATCTTCGTCTTTGGGGAACGCTTCGCCACCCTCCAGTGGGTCGGAATGCTCGTGCTGGTCCTCGGCATCCTGACCTTCTTCAGCGATCAATGGAGTGCGCCCTCGAAGCCCGAGGCACGGATCCTGGCCGGCACCCTCTGGATGCTCATCGCCTCCGTCACCTGGGCCGTCTATGGCCTCGCCCAGAAGCAGCTCCTCACGCGTCTCTCCTCCCAGGGCGCGATGCTCTGCATCTACAGCGGCTGCGGCTTTCTCCTCGCCTTCGGCTCCACCCCGGGCGCGCTCCTCGCCCTGGAGGCCCTGCCGGCGGCGATGTTGATCTTCACGGCCGCGAATACCCTCCTCGCCTACGGCGCCTTCTCGGCCGCCCTCGAGCACTGGGAAGCTTCGCGGGTCTCCGCCGTGCTCGCCCTCACACCGCTCGGCACTCTTGCCTTTGCGGTGCTGGCGGCCCGCCTCTGGCCCCGCGTCTTCGAAACCGAGGTCATCAGCAGCACCGCGCTGCTCGGTGCGACCGCCGTCGTGGTCGGATCCCTGGTCGTGGCCCTCGGCGGCGCGAACGGGAGGACCGTGGCCGAAGAGGTCGGCTAGATCGGGGGGAGAGGGGTCGCCATGCCCGGTGTATCACTTCTCCTCGATGGCTCTCTCCAGCTCTTCGATCCGCTTGCGATCCGATCGCTCCTTCTCGAAGCGCTCGCTGATGTCCCGTGCCTGCGCGAGGGCACCGCACACGCGACCCTCGCCGTCGAGAACGATGCTGAAGCTCAGCTCGACGTAGATCGGGGTGCCATCGGCACGTGTCGCGCGGGTCGGGAGGGCCTGGCCCAGGTACTTCGTCGTCCCATCGGCAAGGGCGCGGCGAAAGCCACGCCAGTGGGCCTCCCGGAAGCGCTCGGGAATGATGATGTCCAGGCTCGCGCCGATCGCGGTCCCGCTCGCGAATCCGAAGACCCGGGTCGCCGCCGGATTCCAGACGCGGATCCTGCCTTCGGTGTCGGCGAGGATCATGGCGTCCGGAGCCTGATCGACCAGTCGGGTCGAGATGTCGGCTTCGGAGTCGGGAGTCCCGGTCGTCATGAAGGCGTCTGCCTCCTCTTCGACGGCGTGCGCTTCGCAACTCGCGTCGCCCCGGGCATTCTCAGCGGATCCGCGAGAAGCCCGGCCATCGCACCACCCGCTCGAGACACCGCGTCACAGCTCGAGCGCCGCGCGGAACCCCTCGTGGATGGCACCCTCGATGTACCCGACGCCGCTGCCGTCGCCAACCGCCCGTACCGGGACCCCCGCAGCCTCGAGCCTGGCGATGCCGGCCGGGTTGCCCTGGAGCCCGGTGGCGATGACCACGGTGTCGGCCTGGATCTCCGCTTCCCCGTCCTTCGTCTCGTAGCGCAGCACCGGGCCATCGATCGCCAGCACCCTCGCGCCTTCGAGCAGCTGGACACCCGCCTCGCGCAGCTCGTGCAGGACACGCCAGCGGCGAGGATGGGCCATCTCGAGGGCCATCACCGGGCCTTCCTCGAGGACGGTGACCGCCCGGCGCCGCGCGACCAGGAACTCGCCGAGCTCGATCCCGACGAGCCCTCCTCCGACGATCGCAACCCGACGACCGACGGGCATGTAGAGCCTGGAAGCGGCGCGCAGACGCGCCGGGTCTCGGGTGAGACCCAGGGCGCGGCCCACACCGATCGCCGCGCGGGCGAGCGGCGGCAGGGCCGGCGCGCCGGGCTCCCCCGACAGGATCCGGCGCAGGTCGTCGCCATCGAGCACGTGGGCGGAGTCACCGCCCGGGATCGCGGGCCGCTCCCGGGTCGCTCCCACGGCGGCGATCACCACCTCCGGAGCGACCTCGCGGATCGTCGCCTCGTCGACCTCGGTCCCCAGGCGCACCTCGATCGGCAGCGCGCGCACCTGGCCCTCGAGGAAGCGAAGCAGCTCGCCGTTCGGCGGGTAGGAGAGGGCCGCAATGCGCAGGGTGCCGCCCAGCTGGCTCTCCTTCTCGCAGAGCACCACCTCGTGCCCGCGGGTTGCGGCCACGCGCGCCGCCTCCATCCCGGCCGGCCCCCCGCCCACCACCAGCACCCGCCTCTTCGGGGAGGTGGGGCTGCAGGCCGTGTCGGCGAGCTCGTCCTCCCGGCCGAGGACCGGATTGACTGCGCACTTGACGCGCCGGTCGAAGAAGGGCTGGGCGACGCAGACATAGCAGTAGATGCAGGGCCGGATGGCCTCGGGCCGCCCCTCCGCGAGCTTCGCCGGAAGCTCCGGGTCGGCCAGGAGCTTGCGCCCCATGGCGATGAGGTCCGCCCGGCCCTCACGGACCAGGCGGTCTCCGACCTCCGGCTCGATGCGCCCGGCCACGATCACCGGAACCGACACCCGCGACTTGATGCCGGCGGCGAGCTCGGCGAAGCCTGCCTCGTGGTGGACGATCGGCCCCTCCGTGAAACCGGCGCCCAGCGGGTTGGCGTAGGCCGAGACGGAGATGGCATCGGCACCTGCCTCCTGCGCCAGCTCCGCGGTGCGCTTTGCGTCTTCCAGCTGGATTCCGCCCGGAGTGCCGAACTCCTTTGCGTCGAGCCGGCACCAGACCGGGAAGCCCCCGCCCGTCCGATCCTTGCAGGCCCGCAGCGTCTCGCAGAGGAAGCGAGCTCGGTTCTCCACCGCGCCGCCGTACTCATCCTCGCGGAAGTTCCACGCGGGCGAGAGGAACTCGGAGAAGATGTAGCCGTGGGCCGCATGCAGCTCGACGCCGTCGAAGCCGGCGCGCTGGGCACGTTCGGCCGCGCTGGCAAAGCCCTCCACGAGCTCGGCGATGTCGTCGACCGTTGCGACGCGGATCTTCGGGGGGCCTCCGCCCGCCGCCCTGGCCATGAGGCCCATCTCCTCGCGACTGAGATCGAGGGGGCCGGTCGGGCCTCCCTGCTCGCGCGGAAGCGAGGGCATGACGATCTCTCGCCCCTGCAGCGTGTCCAGCCGGCCGACCTTGCCGTGGTGGGCGAGCTGGATGGCGATCTTCGCGCCGTGCCGATGCACCCGTTCGGCCAGGGTGCTGAGGCCGGGAAGGTAGTCGTCACTCGAGACGGCGATCTCGTGGGCCGAGTTGGCGCCACGTGGGTACATCGCCGCCGTGTTCTCGGTGATGATCAGCCCCAGCCCGCCCCGAGCGCGCTCCTCGTAGTACCGGACCAGCGGCTCCCGCACGACTCCGTCGGCCTCGGCGAGCTCGACGCCCATCGGGGCCATGGCGATGCGATTGCGCAGCTCGAGAGAGCCGATGCGCGTGGCCGAGAGCAGGTCCGGAACCATGTTGCCTCCTGTCCGGTGATCGGCGCCGCGGTCAAGAGCCCCGTCTCGTACGGCGAGGCCCATTATGCCCGGCGCCCCGGGATGAGATCCAGAGCCCTCTCCGGGCCGGCGCCTCGTTTCCGGCGCGCGGCGGAAATCTCACAACTGGTGGAATCCGGAGGGGAATTGACGAAGCCCCTGCCGTTCGTCACCCTGGAGCGATCGTTCCAGGTCCGTCGCGCCCACGCCGGTTCCGATGCCCCAGACCCAACCCCGAAGCTCGCCCCGTGCCGGACGGAACCCTCCCCGAGTGGATGGCGCTCGCTCTCGCGAGCGCATCCTCGACGCGGCCGAGGAGCTGCTCTCGGAGCGCGGCTACGCGGGTACGGGGATCGCGGCCATCAGCGAGGCCTCGGGGCTGCCCGCGAGCTCGATCTACTGGCACTTCGAGAGCAAGGAAGACCTGACCGCCGCCGCCGTCGAGCGGACCACCGAGCGCTGGCTCGAAGCCCTCGAGGCGTCCGAGCCCGGCCCCGAAGCCAGCTCCGACGAGGTCGTCGAGTGGATCTCCCAAAGCCTCGAGGAGATGGGGCGGCAGCTGCCCTTCTTCATGCGCCTGTCGCTGCTACTCGGTCTCGAAGTCGGCCACCGCGAGCCGGCCCTGATGGAGCGCCTGCGCCGCGGGCGCGAACGCACGCGAGGCGTGATCCGGGGCACCCTGGAGCGCGTCCTCGGCCTGGAGGGAACGAAGGTGGATGCGCCCCTGGCCGACGAGATCGCCCGTCTCAGCATGGCGTTCTCCGAGGGTGCCTCCGTCGCGCGGCTCTTCGAGCCCGAGGGGATCGATCTCGCGCGCTTCGTCGAAGACCTTGCGACGGGGATGCGCGCCATCACGGCGGCCCGCCAGGCGGAGGTGAGCTCGTGAAGCAGGCTCGCCCCCTCCTGGTGGCACTGGCCGCCCTTCTCGCCCCCATCGCCCTCGGCTGTGACGGAACGCCGGCTGCGCACGCAGAGGCGGACGCCGCGCCGCTTCCGACGGCTGCGCCCCGTACCGCCATGCGCGTCCGCGTCCAACAGGCCGTGGCGGGCTCGGCGGTCGGTCTGGCCGAGGCGACGGGAGTCACCTCTGCATTCCGCACCGCCACCGTGGCGGCCGAGGTCGCGGGCAGGGTCACGGCGCGGCACGTCGAGCCCGGCCAGAGGGTCGAGGCCGGCGATCCCCTGATCGAGCTCGACGGCACCCTGCTTCGCATCGCGGTCCAGGAGGCCAAGGCGGACCTGTCCGCCCGCCGGGCCGACCTGGCCG
Organism: Deltaproteobacteria bacterium; assembly: GCA_002687015.1. Lineage (GTDB taxonomy): Bacteria > Myxococcota_A > UBA9160 > UBA9160 > UBA6930. The sequence continues at coordinate 14,184 of NYZB01000002.1, read as the reverse complement.
ATGCGCGCAGCCAGCGGGCGCGGGGCGACGCCCTTCGCCAGCGGGAGGCGATGAGCGAGCGCCAGCACGACAGCCTGGGCTTCGGCGAGCAGCGCGCGGCCGCCGCCGTCGCCCTGGCCGAGGCACGGCTTCGCCGTGCCCGACGCGCCCTGGCAGACGCCGTGGTGCGCGCTCCCTTCGACGGGTCGGTGGAGGAGGTCGCGGTGCAGATCGGCGACTTCCTCACGCCCGGACTCCCGGTGTCCACCCTGGCCGACTTCGCCCGCGTTCGCGTCCGGGCGGGTGTGACCGCCGGCGAGGCGGACACGCTGAAGCCGGGCGCCGTGGCGCGGATCTCGGTGGCGGCACTGGGTGGCCAGGAACGCGAAGTGACCATCCAGAGCGTGGGCAAGCTGGCCGACACCCGGACCGGCACCTACCCCGTCGAGCTGTGGCTGGACAACCCCGACGGCCGTCTGCGCGCGGGCATGGTCGCCCAGCTGGGCTTTCCGGCGCCCGAGGGCCAGGAGACGGGCCCCCAGATCCCGCGCGGCGCCGTGGTCCGACGCGACGGAAGGCTCGTCGTCTTCGTGGTCGAGGGCAGCAACGAGCTCGCGCGCGCCGTGCTGCGCCCCGTCAGCCTGGGACGACAGGCCGGAGACCTGGTCGAGGTCCTCGCCGGTGTCCGCACCGGCGAGCGCGTCGTGATCGACGGGCTCTTTGCACTTCAGGACGGGACCCCGGTCGTGGTCGATGGCGACACGGCGCGGAAGGGCTGAGCGCCAGGATTCTCCCATGGGTGGTCTGATCCGCTTCTTCATCGATCGCCACATGCTCGTGCATGTGATCGTCGGCGTCGTGGTGACCCTGGGCCTGCTGGCCTCGACCCGTTCGCCCCTGGAGACCTTTCCGAACGTCACCCTGCCCACCCTCTTCGTGAGTGGGGTGTTGCCCGGCGCATCCGTCCGGGACGTCGAGACCAAGATTGCGATTCCGATCCAGGAAGCCGTGGAGGAGCTGAACGGGCTCAAGGAGTTCGAGACCGTGATCTCCGATGCGCAATCGCGCACCACCGTCGAGCTCGACGACGATTGGGGAGACGCGCGCGTTCGAGAGGCCGAGCGCGACCTGCGCGTGCTGATCGACGGGATCCGGGACTTCCCCCCGGAGATGGAAGACGAGCCCTTCATCATGCGGCTCAATCCCCAGCTCTTCCCTGTGGTGCAGATCGCGCTCGCGGGGCCCACCGATCGCCTCATCGAAGGGGCCAAGCTCCTCGAGCGGCGACTGCGGCGCCTCGACCAGATATCCAAGGTGACCCTGGTCGGTCTGGAGGATTCGGAGCTGCGGATCTTCGTCGACCCGGTGCGCGCCCAGCAGAACGGCGTGACGGTGCTCGACGTCGTCGATGCCGTGCGCACGCGCAACGTGTCGGCGACGGGGGGCACTCTGGAGAGCGTGGGCGACCGCCGGCAGGTGGTGCTCTGGAGTCGCTTCGAGGATCCACAGGACGTCGCATCGACCGTGGTGCGCTTCACGCCCGAGGGTGGCGCCGTCACCGTGGGGGACGTGGCGCGGCTCGAGCTGGGGCGTGAGGACACCGGCCTCGTGGCCCACACGAACGGGCAGCCCGGCATCACGGCCATCGTCGTGAAGCAGGAGTCGGCTGACATCGTCGATACCGTCGATCGCGTGAAGGAGACGGTCGAGGCCACCGCCCTGCCCGAGGGCGTGAGCTTCGCCTACGTGCGCGACGAGTCCTTCATGGCGCGCAATCGCCTTCAGCTCATGTGGAACAACGGGCTGCTCGGCATCGCGCTCGTCGCGATCGTCCTCTTCGTCTTCCTGACTCCCGTGTCGGCAGCCTGGACCCTGGCTGGCCTGCCAGTGGTCTTCCTGGCGACGCTGGCGCTCTTCCCCGTCGTGGGCTTCCGCATCAACATGGTCACCCTGACGGGTCTGGTCATCGTGCTCGGGATGGTCGTGGACGACGCCATCGTGGTGTCCGAGCGCATCGTCTCCCGCCGCCAGGCGGGTGAGGAGCGAAAGCAGGCGGCCGTGAATGGGGCCCGCGAGATGGGGAGGCCGGTCCTGGCCTCCGCGATCACGACGATGTTGGCGTTCATGCCGCTCTGGGGGATGGGCGGCATGAACGGCAAGTTCACGGCCGCCATGCCGGCCGTCGTCATGCTGGCGCTGGCCATGTCGGTGGCCGAGTCCTTCCTGATCCTCCCTGCCCACCTCTCCATGGGCATGGGCACGGCCGGGTCGGGCAAGAGAGCCTTCGTACGGCGGATGGAGGAGCGCTATCGGAAGCTGCTTCGGGTCTCGCTCCGGCACAGGGTGCTCCTCACCGGCAGCTTCGCGACCGTGCTGGTGCTCGTCCTGGTCGTCATCGCGCCGCGCATGCAGGTCGTGCTCTTCCCCCAGGACGACTCGGAGGCCGCCTTCATCCTCGTCACCACACCGCTGGGCACGCCGGTCGAGCAGACCGCGGCCGTGGTGACCTCGATCGAAGGGCAGTTGAAGACGCTGATGGGAAGCGATCTGGTGGCCTCCACGGCCCGGGTCGGCTTGAAGGACCCGGAGGCTTTCGACGCGACGCGCGGCTCGGCCGAGAACGAGGCCGTCATCACGGCCGTGCTTCCGAACCTGAAGCGCGCAAAGACCGCGGCCGAATGGATGGAGGCCTTCCGGCGGCAGCTCGTCGTTCCGGAGGGGGTGCAGCTCAGCTTCGAAGCCGAGTACATGGGGCCGCCTGCAGGCTCGGCAATCTCGATCCACGTCGCCTCCAACGACGACCAGCAACGGCGCACTGCGGCCCTTGCGGTAGCGGATTGGGTGCGGGGTCAGGAGAGCGTGGTGGACGTGGACGTGGACGAGCGGCCGGGCACACCCCAGATCGAGCTGTCGCTGGACTACGACCGCCTCGCCCTGCGAGGCCTGGACCCGGATACGGTCGCGCAAACGGTGCAGGTCGCCTTCCATGGCGCCATCGCCTCGGAGCACCGCGAGCTCGAGGACACCACCAATCTGCGAGTGCTCCTCGACCCGACCGCACGCACGGACCTGACGGCGCTGCTCGAACTCCCCGTGCGGAACCGGCATGGCGAGCTGGTGAGCCTGCGCAGCGTCGTGACCCCGATCGAGGTGCCGTCCGTCGCGACCATCCATCACCGCGACGGCGTCAGGGCCGCTACGGTGAGCGCCGGACTCGCGCCTGGATCCGAACACACGCCACTGAGCTTCGCAGCGCATCTGGAGCGCGAGCTGCTCCCCGGCTTTGCGGGCACTCCCGGGCTCGAGTTGAGCCTGGGCGGTGAGGCCGTCGAGACCCGCAAGACCACGGGCGACCTGGGCACGATCGCGCTGCTCGCCTTTGCGGGCATCGGTCTCGTGATCGCCCTCATGCTCGGCTCCTTCCTCGAAGCAGCCTTCGTGATCGCGATCATCCCCTTTGCCCTTGCGTCCGTGATCCTGGCCTTCTTCTTCCACGGCGAACCGCTCTCGCTCTTCGCGATGATGGGCGCGATCGGGCTGGCAGGTGTGGTCGTGAATGCAGCCATCGTCATGGTCGACGCGGTGCATCGGAACGTGAAGACGACCAACGGCGAGCCCGAGGAGCGCATGGAGGCCATCCTCGACGCCGTCGTGGGCCGCCTGCGCCCGATCCTCGTGACGGCCCTGACCACGCTGGGCGGGGTCCTGCCCATGGCCTACGGCATTGGCGGCTACGATGCGATCGTGGCCCCCATGTCTCTCGCCATCGGCTGGGGACTTGCGATCTCCACCCTGGTGACCCTCTTCCTCGTTCCCTGCCTCTACACGGTGGCGAACGATCTTCGCGAGCTCTCGCCCCGCGCCTGGTGGACGGCCCGACGCGAAGGGTCGAGCCACGCTGCCGTCGGCCCGGCCTCGACCTCGCCTTCGGCCTAGAGCCCGCGGGAGCCCCGCGTCGCGGAAGAGAGGGCTCGCTCTTCGGGCCTCGCGACGCTGCCAGGTACGCGTGATAGGGTCTTGCGAGCGCGGTGCGGTGGACAAGGAGGGGGAGCCTCTCATGGGCGCAGAGAGCCAGCCTTCGGAGACCCTGCAGCTCGAGGTCCGGGGTGCCGTGGCGGTGCTGCGACTCGACCGCCCCGAGGTCCTGAACAGCCTGAACGAGGCGCTGCTGACCGACCTCTCCGACGCGCTCCGGAAGGTGGCGGAGGATCGGAGCGTGCGGGCCCTGCTGCTCACCGGAACGGGGCGCGCCTTCTGCGCCGGTGCCGACCTCGGCCCAGGGGGCCCGGGCGGCGGCTCCTCGCTGGGCGACGACGTCGCTCGCAGGATGGATGCGCTCTTCAACCCCGTGGCGCGCCAGCTCTACGAGCTGCCCGTTCCCATCGTCGCCGCCGTCAACGGCATCGCGGCCGGCGGCGGCGTGGGGCTGGCTCTCGCGGCAGACATCGCCATCGCCGCCCGATCTGCGAGCTTCAAGGTCGTCTTTGCACCGGCACTCGGCATCGTGCCCGACGTCGGTGCGAGCTACTACCTCCCGAACCTCGTCGGGCGGGCGCGGGCCCTCGGGCTCAGCCTCCTGGGCGACAGCCTTCCGGCCGACATGGCCGCGGACTGGGGTCTCATCTGGCGCTGCGTACCGGACGAGGAGCTCGAGGCCGAGGCGTTCCGCCTGGCAGAGCGCCTGGCCGCGGGGCCCACCCGGGCCTTCGCGAGGCTGCGCAGCGTGTTCGCCGCGGCCGAGCACAACGATCTCTCCGCGCAGCTCGACCTCGAGAGGGAGTGCCAGCGCGAGCTATGCGACGAACCGGACTTCGTCGAGGGTGTGCGGGCCTTCCTGGAGAAGCGTCGGCCCCGCTTCTCCGGACGCTGAACCCGGCCGCGCTCCGGCCCGGCCTCGAGGCCGGGAGGGGCTCGCGGAGACAGGGCCTGGCTGCCGGAAGGTGGCATCGTGGGGAGCCGGGGTACCGTAGGGACCGGCTGCTTCGCGCGGGTTCGGGTCTAGGGTAGGATACGCGGCGGTCCGCCCTTGCCGAGTCCCACCGAGCACCCAGACGGAGCGTCGACATGGAATTCGAATGGGATCCCGAGTACGCCGGGTTCCGCGAAGAGCTGCGCTCCTTCATCCAGGAGAGGCGCACGCCGGAGCTGCTCGAGGAGTACGCGGCGACCTACGGCAGCGGCGGCCCGCTGATCGGAGCCTTCCACCGCGAGCTCGACGAGCGCGGTTGGATGCGGATGTGCTGGCCGGTCGAGCACGGCGGCGAGGGACGCAACCTTCTCTATCAGTACATCTTCGTCGAAGAGATGGAGTATTTCGGGATGCCCTACGGCAACCTGACCTACACCTCCATCGCCCCCTCCATCGTCGCCTTCGGGAGCGAAGCGCAGAAGGCGGCCTGGTTGCCCGGCATCTATCGGGGGGAGTACTGCTTCGCCATCGGCTACAGCGAGCCCAACGCGGGAACCGATCTCGCCTCGCTTCGGACCCGGGCGGAGCTCGACGGCGACGAGTACGTGATCAACGGCCAGAAGATCTGGACCTCGCTGGCCGACGTCTCGACCCACATCTGGCTGGCCGTGCGCACCGACCCGGAGGCCCGCAAGCACGCCGGCATCTCGATCATCGTGGTGCCGACGAAGACCCCCGGCGTGACGATCCGCCCGCTCTATACCATGTACGGCGGTCACACCTGCGAGACCTTCTACGACGACGTGCGGGTGCCGGCCGGCAACGTGGTGGGCGGCGTCAACCAGGGCTGGGGGATCGTGATGCACGCCCTCAACCACGAGCGGGTGGGGCTCGCGGCGACGGGCGCCCTCGCCCGTCTCTACGACCAACTCGTGGCGTACCTGCGCGAGGAGCGCCCCGAGAAGCTCGAAGACCCGGCCTTGCGCCGACGCCTGGCCGAGATCGAGCTGGACCTCCGCGAACACCGTGCCCTGGCCTTGCGCAACGCCTGGATCATCTCCCGGGGCGGAACCCCCATCGCCGAGGCCTCGATGGCGAAGATCTCGGGAACCGAGCTGCGCACGCGCATCGCCAACGTCTCCATGGACCTGCTGGGGCGCGAAGGGGGTCTCAGCAGCGAGAGCGGCGCGGCCGCACCCTACGAAGGACGGGCCGAGTTCAACTTCCGCTTGTCCCCCATCTTCCGTTTCGGCGGGGGCACCAACGAGATCCAACGCGACATCGTCGCCGCGGCCGCTCTCGGTCTCTCCCGCTAGCCCACACCCTGCGAGGACGACGCAAGGATGAACCTCGACCTGACGGAGACCCAGAGCCTGCTTCGGGACACCGTGCGTTCCTACCTGGAGGGGGAGCTGCCCTACGACCGCATCCGCGAGCTCGAAAGAGAGGGCGGCTACGATCAGGGGCTCTGGAAGGCGACCGCCCAGCAGGGCTGGCTCGGCTTGCCCTTCTCGGAAGAGAGAGGTGGAGCGGGCGGATCGCTGGTCGATCTCGGCCTGCTCGTCGAGGAGTTCGCCCGGCGAGCTGCGATCGTCCCGATCCTCGAAGTGGCCGCGATCGGCCGCATCCTCGACCAGCGCGGCGAAGGCTGCGACGAGCTGATCGCCGGGATCCTGACGGGGGACGCGCTTCCGGTTCCGGCCCTCTGGGAAGGCGCGGCCTGCGATGGAGAACTCACGGTGCGGGCCGAGCAGGGCACCCTGACGGGCGCCAAGGCCTTCGTCGACTACGGCCAGGTCGCAACCCACCACGTCGCCGCCGCGCGCGATGGGCTCTACCTGGTCGACACCCGTACCCAGGGCTCGGAATGCACTCCGCTCCGCTCGATCGGAAGGACGCCGCTCTGTCACGTGCGCTACGAGGGGGCTCCGGCACGCCGGGTCGCGGGACCCGGGGCGATGGCCGAGACCATTCGGCTCGGCCGCAGCCTGGCGGCCGTCCAGATCGTGGGCGCCATGCAGCAGGCCCTCGACATGACCGTCGCCTACGTCAAGATCCGGGAGCAATTCGGCGTGCCCATCGGCAGCTTCCAGGCCGTGCGGCACCACGCCGCCAACATGGCGATCCGCATCGAGAGCTCCCGATTGCTCGCCTATGAGGCCCTCGACGCCATCGACCGCGGGGCCGCCAGCGATGCGCAGGTGGCGCACGCCAAGGCCTCGGCATCGCGTGCGGCACCGGAAGTGACGATGCTCGCCCACCAGCTGCACGGCGGAAACGGCATCATCGAAGAGAACGACCTCTACTTCTACACCCTGCGGGCCAAGGAGCACTCCCTGGCCTGGGGTAGCTTCGACGAGTGCATGGCTGTGGTCGCAGACCAGGTGCACGTCGACTCGGATTGGTTCTGATGAGCACTCCCTCGAACGACGCGATCGAAGACGATCACCTCCTGGTGGAGCGTCGCCCGGACGGCGTCCTGGTCCTCACCATGAACCGGCCCGAGGCGCGCAATGCGCTCAGCCCTCAGATGATCCTGAAGCTCTGCGAGGCCTGGCACGAGTTTGCTGAGACGAAGGAGCTTCGCGTCGCGATCCTGACCGGCGCAGGCGACCTCGACTTCTGCGCCGGGGGTGACCTCAAGATCACGATGCCGCTCATGACCGGCGCGCGGCAGCCCCAGGACGAGTGGGACCACGCCTTGATGGCCGACCCCCGGAAGTTCACCGACGGCATCCTGCGCGGCTACGACATCTACAAGCCCATCATCGCAGCCGTGAACGGCAACGCCCTCGGCGGCGGCACCGAGATGATGAACGCCTGCGATCTGCGCGTGGCTTCGGACAACGCCGTCTTCGGAACTCCCGAAGTCAAGGTGGGCTTGATCCCGGGCGGCGGCTCCATCACCCGTCTCCCCCGACAGATCCCCTACGCGAAGATGATGGAGATGCTGATGGTGGGCCGGCCCTTCAGCGCCCAGGAGTGCCTCGACATGGGCCTTCTCAACTACGTGGTCCCGCGGAGCGAGCTCATGTCGAAGGCCCTGGAGCTCGCCGAGTTGCTGGCGGCCAACGGTCCCTACGCCGTGAGCAAGGTCAAGGAGGGTGTGATCCGAAGCAGCGGTCTCTCCCTCGACGAGGGCCTCGCGATCGAGAACGAGGTCTCCGCGGCCGTCATGAGCTCGAAGGATGCCCGCGAGGGCCCGCGCGCCTTCAAGGAGAAGCGGAAGCCCGTCTTCAAGGGGGAATAGCGGCTCCGCTCGCGAATTCGCCGAGCGGCTCTTGACATTTCCGGCCGGCCCGGACCACTCCCCAGGAGACGCCATGCCCAGAATGACCCTGCGAGACCGCCTGCCGACCCCTTCCAGGTCGAAGCGCTGGCTGGGGATCGCGCTGGCGCTGACGGTCTGCCTGCTTCTCTCCGTCAACGGCTGTCAGCCCGGCTCCCCGCAGATCCATTCCCCCGCGCACGAGAGCGCCGTCCCCAGCAGCGGCCAGGTCCTGGTCGAGATCTCCATCGGCGCGCCCCTCGCTCCGGGGGGCCAGGTCGAGGTGACCCTGCTGGCCGGAATCGACACTCCGCCCGCACAGGTCCTGCTGCTGAGCGACCCGGCTGCGAACCGGGTGCAGGTCTCCGGCTGGATGGCGACGACCCAGCTGGGCCCGGCCGACCTCGCAGAGGGGCGAAACACGCTGGTCGCCCGCATCGACCGGGACGGTGACGGAGCCCCGGAGGACACGGTCAGCTCCACCTTCTCCTGGGAGCCGAGGCTGGATTTCAGCGGAGAGGAGGAGTGCGACTTCTTCGATCGCCACCGCTGCTTCTTCCCCTTCCCGAGCAACCACTTCACCCGCCCCGACGCCGCGACCGATACCGGGCTCCGCGTCTCCTTCCCCATGTCGGGCATGCCCGCGAACGCCGGCGGAACCCTCGTCGACCCGACGGAGTTCAATCGCAACGACGGCTTCAGCCCCGGCCCTTCGATCATGACCGTCGTACCCGGGCTCGACCTTGCGGCGAGCGGCGCGGCCCCGATCGACGACATCGGGGCATCCGTGAACGATCCGGACACCGCGGTGGTGCTGGTGCGTGCCAGCACGGGTGAACGCCAGCTGCTCTGGGCCGAGCTCGACTCGGGAGCCCCGGCTTCCGAGGATCCCACCCTCCTGATCCGACCCGGAATCAACCTCCACGATGGCGAGCGCTACATCGTCGCGCTTCGCCATCTCCGAGACGCCGCGGGCGAGCTCCTGCTCCCGGAGCGCTCCTTCCAGATCTACAGGGATGGGATCCCCACCTACCAGCCGATCATCGAGGATCGCCGCGCCGCGATGGAGTCGCTCTTCGAGAGGCTGGACGACGTGGGGGTCGAGCGCTCGGAGCTCTACCTGGCCTGGGACTTCACGGTGATCAGCACGCGCAGTCTCTCGGAGCGCATGATCCATATGCGCGACGAGGCCTTCGAGAGCCTGGCCGGCGGAGCCCCGGCCTTCCACATCGACTCCGTGACGGAGAACCCCTATCCCCAGCTCTTCCGCCAGATCGAGGGCCGCATCGAGGTGCCGCTCTACGTGACGAAGGGCGGAGCACCGGGCGCCCGGCTCCACCCCGCCCCCGTCGCGGGTGGCCCGGCGCTCGACCCGGACCGCCTGCCGCAGCGGGTCGAGGATGCGTCGGGGAACCCCCTGTTCTACGAGGCGAAGTTCCGGTGCATCGTCCCGAACGCCGCGGTGATGACCGAGTGGGGCGTGCTCTACGCCAACCCCGCCCGTCCCAGCATCTACGGACACGGCCTGCTCGGAAGCCGCCGTGAGGTTCGCTCGAGCCACAACCGGGACTTCGCGGACGAGCACGGCTTCCTCTCCTGCGCCACCGATTGGATCGGAATGGCGGAGGACGACTTCAACCACTTCATCTTCACCATCGTTCCCGACTTCTCCAACTTCCCGACCGTCCCGGATCGGATGCAGCAGGGTTTCCTCAACACCCTCTTCCTTGCGCGGCTCCTGGTCCACGAAGAGGGCTTCGCCTCACACTGCGCGTTCCAGGCCGTCGCCTGGGCGCCGGCACCCGGCGACCCCTGTCCTGCAGGCGGAGACCCGCTCTTCGACGGGAGCGAGCTCTTCTACGACGGCAACAGCCAGGGGGGGATTGCCGGGGGTGCCGTCACCGCATTCGCCCAGGACTGGACCCGCACCGTGCTGGGCGTGACGGGCATGAACTACAGCACCCTGCTTCATCGGAGCATCGATTTCGAGCCCTTCAACCTGATCCTCACCGGGGTCTACCCCCAGAGGCTCGACCAGCTGCTCGGCATCGGCCTGATCCAGATGCTCTGGGACCGCACCGAGACCAGCGGACACGCACGACACCTCACCCAGGATCCCTACCCCGGCACGCCCGACCACCTGATCCTGATGCACATCGCGTACGGGGACCACCAGGTGGCCCCGGTCAGCGCCGAGGTCGAGGCGCGTACCCTCGGCGCCAGCATCCATCTGCCGGCGCGGGCCACCGCAGGTCCGACCGAGGTGGAGCCCTACTTCGGCATCCCCGTCATCGAGGAGTATCCCTTCCGCGGCTCGGCGATCGTCATATGGGACAGCGGCACCGCCACCCCGCCGCTCGGAAACATCCATCCCACGCTCGGCCAGGATCCCCACGAGACACCCCGGCGCGACGCCAAGGCCAAGCAGCAGAAGTCCGACTTCCTGCAGAGTGATGGCGCCGTGACCGACGTCTGCGGCGGACTCGCCTGCACCGCCGTCGATCCCTGATCCCGGCTGCGCTGCGATGGCGGGGCTCCTGTGCGACGATCCTCGCATGGACCTGGTACCGACCATCGACATCAGCCAGCCCGCCACCACGGAGCTCGAAGCCGTGGACGCGGCCTGTCGGGACCACGGGTTCTTCCTGCTCGAGGGCCACGGACTCGAGGAGCTGATCGGGCGGACCTTTCTCGAAGCCCGTCGCTTCTTCTCGGCACCGGCACGGGTCAAGGAAGAGATCCGCCGCACCGAGAGCCAGCCACTCGGCTGGTACGATCGGGAGCTCACCAAGCGCCATCGCGATTGCAAGGAGGTCTTCGACTACATCGAGCCGACGGGTGCCCTCGGGCAGGGGATGAACCGTTGGCCGGCCGGGCTTCCGGGCTTCCGGGAGACCCAGGAGGAGTTCTTCCGGGCCTTCTCGAAGCTGGCGAAGGAGACCGTGAGGATCCTGCACGCGGCCCTCCGAACTCCGCCCGAGGCCGCCGAAGCCCGTCTGGGCAGCGCGCTGACGAGCACGGTGCGGCTCAACTGCTATCCGGTGAAGGACCCGGTGCCCGCCGAAGAGCGCGCCGATCTCCCGAGGCTCGGTGAGACCGCCCTCGGCTATCACACCGATCCGGGCATCCTGACCCTCCTGCTCCAGGATGAGACCGGCGGTCTCCAGGCCCTCTCGCGAGAGAAGAAGTGGATCGACGTGCCGCCGAGGAGGGGACGGGTCGTGGTCAACATCGGCGACATGCTCCAGGTCTGGAGCAATGACCGCTACCGCGCGGGCGTGCATCGGGTCGAGCCCATGACCCGCCAGGACCGGTACAGCATTCCCCTCTTCTACAACCCGCCCTTCGAAGAGGTGATCCAGCCGATTGCCGAGCTCGGTGACGAGGCCCCGCGCTACCGCTCCTTCACCTGGAGCGAGTTCATCCAGGCCCGTGTCGAGGACAACTTCGCCGACCTCGGCGTCGAGGACACCCAGACCAGCCACTACCGGATCGTGTAGACGGCCGGAAGCGGCGCCCGCGCGACGAAGGGGCAGGCTACCTCAGGCGCTGCTGGGGCCGCTGCGGCAGGCCCGGGCCCTTGGCGGGCGAAGTCGCGGTTTGCCTATCTTCCCGGTCTACTCCCAGCTTTCGCAGCGTGGAGTCGAGGTAGATCGAAGGTCAAGCTCCCCTTCCGCGCGGTCTGATCAGCGGCGGAGTCGAGCGAGTCGGGCCCAATACGAGATAGGAAGAGACATGACGGAAGAGAGTGAGGAGCAGACCGTCGAAGAGGAGGAGATCACCCCCTTCGACAAGGAAGTGAACCGGATGATCATCTTCGGCGTGATCATCGCGGTGATCGTGCTGGTGCCGACCATCGTGGTGATGTGGATTGCCAGCTAGGAGGACGGCCGACTCGAGAGTGGCCTACCCCGCCTCGGCCTCCAGCACGGCAGGAGCCTCGCCGCCAACTGACCTGAACGACCGGCTGCGCCACCCAGCCGCGATCAGGCCCAGGATCCCGAACCCCAGGAGGAGGGCCGTCGCGGGCTCGGGGACGAAGCTGCCGTCGCTGTTGGCCGTGAGCGTGAGCCCGCCCGGTCCGACCGCCAGGTCGTAGAGGAAGCCGGGCGCCAGACCTGTGATCTGAACGTCGCCGAAGCCGCCCGACGCGTTGCCGACGATGAGATCGAAGGTATCGCCCAGCCCGGGGGCAAAGCCACCTACGAAGGCAAGAACCAGCGTCCCACCAAGGGTCGCGGTCCCCGACGACATGATCAGCCGATCGAAGCTGCCCGTGGTGGTACCACCGATCTCGAACTCGAGGATCCCGCTGGCGCCCTGCAGGAGGTTGCCGAGGACCGTGAGGTCGCCCGGCGAGCTTCCAGGCGAGATCGTGCCGTTGTTCGTGAAGGTGATGTTCGCGACGTTCAGCGTCCCAGTGCCACGGATCACGCCACCCACCTGGTTCTCTCCGATCCCCGCGTGGTAGCCGGCGCCTGCGGTGGGCCATGTCCGGGTACCCACTCTGGGCGAAGAGGGGACCCCTATAGCGCTCGAGTGCGCGATCCAGCAAGGGGGCGCCCTGCTCCTCGTCGCCAGCCGCGAGCGCATCCAGACCGCGTGTCACCTCGTCCTCGAAGAGACGGGCGTCCCAGCTCCCGCCGCGCAGATCCAGCCGGTAGGCATCGCCCTCGCGCAGCACGTAGCGAGAGCCCGTGCGCGCTGGGAGATGCGGCTCGAGGGCTGCGGCCTCTTCCAGCCGATGCATCGCCCCATCATCCAGGCCCACGAGGAGGTGGTCCGCGAGAACTCGCGAGACGGTGCCGCTTCCCTCCTCCAACTCCTGGACGAGCGTCTCGGGCCGGGCATCGCGAAAGGCCACGGCCGCGAGGACGACAGCCGCCAACCAACCGCGCGTCGCAGCGTGCAGACGCGTCGACAACTCCGGGCCCAAGCCGACGTGGGGCGCCAGCATCCCAACGAGCTGGCTGACCTCGTCTTGCGAGAGCGCGAGCTCCGCCGCCGAGATGTCCACCTGCGCCTGTCGAAGGCTGGTCGCCGTGGGCAGCGGGATCGGCCCCCGCGAGACGAGAAGCATGGCCGATCCCGGAGGCATGGTTCCGATCAGGCTTGCCAGGACTTCGAGGGCCGGTGGACTCTCCGACACGTGGTGGGCGTCGTCGAGGGCCAGGACGATCGCTTCGCGATCCGCCATCGCCGTACAGAGCGCCCGAACCGAGTCGAGGGGTGGGGCCCGTTCGATCTGGGCGCCGGAGATCGGCAGCTTCAGGGCTTCGCGAAACGAGCGCAGCAGATACGGGGCGTCTTGCGCCCGTGCGTCCAGAACGATGCGAAGCATGGGGGCGTCGAGCTCGGGCTCCAGGAGGTCGAGGAGCGTCGACTTGCCACTCCCAGGGGGTCCGTGGATCCGGGCCAGGCCCGCTTCGGCGCCTTCGGCAAGGCGCTCGACGAGGCGCCGTCGCGGAAGCAGGATTCGCTCTTCGGGCATGTCCAGGCACCCCGAGGTCGGGCGCCCCCTTGTGCCCCAACGTTGCGTCGATCCTAGCTCAGCTGAGTCGCCTGCTGCGGCCGTCGGCGACAGGATGGGGAGAAAGGACGCAGCGCCGTCGGATGTTCGCCAGCTCGAGCTGAAGGCAAGCTGGAGGCTCCAGCTGGTCGGGTGCCACATGGGGCAGCGTACGTACCCCAGGCGGGTGACGCGGGCTGCGCGAAATCCGAATTACGTGGCGCGCGGTTGGGTCTTGGCTTCCCCTGGCGCGTAGAGACTGTACCTCGAACCTGCGCTCTCCATGGCCGCGATCCAGATCCCAGGTTCAACCCCTCCTTGCGACTTGCAAAGCGAACCCCAAGGGCGTTTCATCGGCATGGCCCCCGGAGGACGCTCCGATTCTCTCAGCTGATCTGCTGCACGACTTCATCGAGCGCATTCACGACAATGCCCTCGAGGGGACTCCTCCGCATGGGATCGTCCGAGACCTCGGCACGGCCCTCGGGGGCGCCTTCGTATGGGTCTCCCGCTTCCACC
>NYZB01000001.1 GCA_002687015.1 Deltaproteobacteria bacterium | reverse complement strand
ACGCCAACGGAAGGGCCGCCCGGCTGAGGGCAACGCCAACGGAAGGGCCGCCCGGCTGAGGGCAGCGCCAACGGAAGGGCCGCCCGGCTGAGGGCAGCGCCAGCGGAAGGGCGGGGGTGACGCGGTAGGATCCCCGAGGAACCACGGAGGGGCCACGCCATGAGCGCAATCGACGCGCCGCTCTTCGACGGCGGCGAGCGCGACTGGGAGATGGGCGACGGCTTCAGCCGGCACATCGAGCCGATGCGGGCTGGCCCGGTGGGCCTCGCGTGAGCCAGCGCCTGGCAGGTCGGGTGGCCCTCGTGACGGGTGCGGCGGGAGACGGGGCCGGCCAGGCAACGGTGCGCCGCCTGTTGCGGGAGGGCGCAGCCGTGGCGGTGACCGACGTCCACGAGAGGCGGACCTCGGAGCTGTTGCAGGAGCTGCGCGCGGAACACGGAGACCGCGTGGCGGGCGCGCTCCTCGACGTGGGATCTCGCGAGCAGATCGACGGCGCCCTCGAGCGGCTGGTCGGCGAGCTCGGCGCGATCGACATCCTGGTGAACAATGCCGCCTTGAACGTCCTGGAGCCCGTGAGCCGGTACCGCTTCGAAGACTGGGACACGGTGATGGAAGCGGATCTCGGCGGCTGCTTCCGGCTGATCCGGCACGTGCTTCCGGGCATGATGGAAAGGGGGTGGGGCTCGATCGTGAACGTGACCTCCGTCGCCGCCTTCATCGGGAACGCCCGGGAGGGCCCCTATGCGGCGGCGAAGGCCGCCCTGCACTCCCTCACCCGCAGCGTCGCCGTCGAGGGCGGCCCCCACGGCGTGCGCTGCAACGCGGTCGCACCAGGCATCATCAAGTCGAAGTTCGTCACGAAGTACGAGGAGAGCTTCCAGCCCGAGGTCGAGCGCACGCCGATGCGGCGCCTGGGCGAGCCCGAGGACGTCGCCAATGCCGTCGCCTTCCTCGTCTCCGAAGAGTCCAGCTTCATCACCGGGGAGGTCTTGAACGTGAGCGGCGGCTGGTACATGCGCGCCGGCTGAGGAGCGGGTCGGGGGCGGCTGCGGCGCCTTGCACCGGGAGCCCCGTTTCGAGGGGCCCGAGAGCGCCGGCCTGAGCGGCGCATCGGAACGGCGGTGCCTATGCTGCGCTCGTGCCCGATCCGTCCACCCCTGCGCCGGATGCCGCGCTGACGATCGCGTCGCTTCACCGGGACTTCCGCGCCCACTTCGCGCCGCGGGCTGGGCTCTACTGGGCAGACCTGCTGGCTTCCGCGCTGACGGGCTGGGCCGCCTTCCTGCTGGCGCTCCGTCTCGAGCCCTTCGGAGTGGGCGCCTTGCTGGCCGGTGTCGTCGCCGTGCTTGCGCTCTACCGCGCCGTCCTCTTCATCCACGAGCTGACCCACCTGAAGCGGGGCGCCCTGCCGGGCTTCGAGATCGCCTGGCACCTGCTCGTGGGCTTCCCCTTCCTCGCACCGAGCCTCTTGTACGTGGGCTCCCATGGCGATCATCACCGCGTCCGGCTCTACGGAACCGAACGCGACCCGGAGTACGAGACCCTCGCCGAGTGGAGCGCCTTGCGTCTGGTACTCAGTACCCTCGGGCTGGTCGTCGTACCCGCAGCCCTGGTGCTCCGCTGGGCCGTGTTCGGACCGATCTCCTGGTTCGTACCGCCGCTCCGCCGGCTCCTCGTGGCGCGGCTCTCCACGCTCGTCATCAACGCCCGCTACGAGCGCCGTGCGCCGCTCGGTCGCCAGCGCGCGCGCTGGGCCTGGGGGGAGCTCGGCTGCGGCCTGGTGGCCTGGTTGGCCTTCCTCGCGTGGAGCACCGGTGTGCTCTCGACCATCGTGGTTGCGCAGTGGTATGCGGTCACGAGCGCGATCCTGCTGCTCAACCAGGTGCGCACCCTGGCCGCCCACCGCTACCGCAGCGGATGGGTCTCGGGAGATCGCGAGGCGGAGTTCCTCGACTCGATCAACCTGGTCCAGCCCGCTTGGCTGATGTCGCTGCTGGCACCGGTGGGCCTGCGCTATCACGCATTGCACCACCTGATCCCGACCCTGCCCTACCACAGCCTCGGCCACGTCGATCGCGTGCTGAAGGCCCGGCTCCCCGAGAGCTCGCCCTATCGTCGGGTGGAGGTGCGGGGTCTCGGTGCCGCTCTCGGGTCCCTGATTGCCGGCTCCGACGAGGGCGAGCCGAAGGCCGCCTGAGCCCGCCCGTCGCCCACGCCCGGACGCCCAGCGATAGCGCTCAGCGCAGGGTTCGCTCGCGCAGCAGGCGGAAGAGCACGGGCCAGCCCAGCAGCAGGGGATGGCGGCGCTGGCGATCGGTTAGCTCGATGGGTGCGCCGCGGTGTCGTTCGAGCTTCCACAGGCCGTAGCCGGCCCAGTCGTCGAAGGTGAAGACGCACTTCAGCAGGCCCAGGGTCGCGACCACCTTCCCCGCACGCCGTCGCCGATGCCAGCTCCGCCGGGCCCTCGCCCCGGCTCCGGGTGCGAGGCGGATCCGGTGCCCGCCCTCCGTCCGCTGGTGCTCGAAGGCGCCGCCCTTTGCGAGCTCGACCAGCGCCTCGTCGAGGACCGCCCCGTAGCGATCCGGCGCGGCCGCGTAGAGGGCGGCGACCGTCTCGTCGGACTCCGCGCGCAGCTCGGCGCCGTAGGTCTCGGCGAAGGCGCGGGTCCAGAACGGCTCGGCAGAGAAGGGCACCTCGCCGTCGGCTTCGTCGCACCAGGCGGGCGCGTGGGAGACGAAGCTCTGCATCGCGTCGGCCACGGCCTCGCCGACGCGCTCGCGGACGACCGCGTCACGCGCCCAGACCAGCCGCGCGGGCTGGGCAAAGCGGGCCCAGACCCGCGCCTCGGGCCAGCTCGTCGCCACGGCCTCCTCGAAGTCGCCGAGGGAGAGCACGGCGACCTTCGCGCGCAGGCGGGTGGGCCCTGCGTCCTGCTCCTGGTAGTGCACGTTGGGCGGCAGCATCCGATTCAACCACGCCAATCCCCGCGAGTCGTAGGCATGCCGGTAGTCGTCGACCAGCACGTAGAAGTCGAGCACGCCCTCGGCGCTCTGCCGTCGCAGGCAGGAGCCGTAGAAGAGCACGGCAACGGTCGCGTCGCCGAAGCGGGCCAGCAGGGAGTCGCCGAGGAGGCGCGCCGCTTCGGGTATGGGCCCCGCGAGCTCGGCCGCCGCCCGCGCCGCCAGCGGCCGCGGGGACGCCCGGGAGCCCGTTTCAGGCGCGCAGGAACTCGACATGCTCGGGAGCCGTGAGCCGCACGATGCGGTCGGGTCGCGGGCCGAAGAGCTCGCCGTCGAGGGAGATGTCGCAGTCGAGGCGGAAGCGGACATCCTCGGCATTGCGGCTGTCGAGGCCCGGCGTCTCGGCCGCCGGGGGAAGGCCGCGAAGGATCCGCGGCAGGGTGCGCCCGAAGCCCTTCGTTCCCGAGGCGAGCGTGGTCAGTCGCACCGGGCCCGCTCCCTCACCCCAGAAGGGGCGCATGCGCAGGAAGAGCCGCTCCAGGGTGGTGGCGAGCACGGCCACGTAGCTCTCGGCGCCGATTCCCCTGCCGTCGAGGGTGAGCTCGACCTTGTCCGGAGTCAGCACGCCGTCGCGTCGGCCCCCGACGACCTGGGCCAGGAGGGTGCCCGTGACGACGGAGGAGCCCAGGACGCCCTGGGCGCGGCCCTTCGGAAAGCTGCGATGGGTCAGCGCGATGGCGCGGCAGATCGCGCCGGCGCCGAAGAACATCCCGTACGCGACGGGCTCGTCCATGCACTCGAGGCGCAGGACCGGGCGGGGTGTCACCCGCGCCTCCAGGCTGCCCTCGCGCGACGCGCGGACCAGACCGGCCAGCGCCTGGGCGGGGTCTCGCGAGGCCCCGAGGTCGAGCGCCACCATGTTCGTCCGGCCGCTGCGCAACGGCGCGATGCGAGGTCGCCAGTCCGGCTGGCCCGCGAGGATCTGGGTGAGCGCGCGCTGAAGGGTACCGTCGCCCCCGTTCACGACGAGGAGGTTCACACCCCGGTCCGCGAACTCGGCCACGGCGTCGGGGACCATCGCACTGCCTGCGGTCTCCCGATGCAGGACCCCGTCGTGCCGTCCGGCTTCGCTGCGAACCCTGTGGGCCGACCGGTTGCGGCCGCCGGCACGCAGATTCGTCAGGACGCCGATTCTCACGGCCTCGCGCTCCCCGGGCAGGGTCACGGGCAGTCCGCGCCGCAGGGGAGAGCGGGCGGTGGGGCCGCCACCGCCGGTGCCTCTCCGATGGAGTTGAAGTAGGTGACGTTCGCGAGGCCCCGTCCGCGCAGGGTGAGGGGCCCGCCGGGGTCTCCCGTGAGCTCGAGCTCGAAGGGCGACTCGCTCCAGGTGGCCCGCCAGCGGAGGAAGGGCGAGATCGCCCAGCGCACCACCGCAGGGAGATCGGCCAGCGGGTCGTAGCGCACGAGCGAGGGCCGCAGATCCACGTGGCCCCGCACCTGCTCGCCGGTCACGGTCAGCCCCTCCGGCACCGGGAAGCCCGAAGGCCCTTCGACGATTCCCCAGACCGGCTGTACCTCCACGGGCTGCGACCGCAAGACCTCGCCGTCGCGTTGCACCGTGAGCCAGCTCCGCGATCCGCCGTCCGGGTCGAGCACGTCGACCAGGTAGGCCTCGACGTCGCCTCGAAGGGTGAAGAGCTCGATGCGGCGGAGCAGGAAGCCGGACTCGAGGCCTTCGGACCAGCGGTGGGTTCGCGCGACCCGGCCGACCAGCACCTCCTCCTCCTCGCCCGGCATCTGCAGGATCGCGCGGGCGGGCGCCTCGAGGGCGAGCAGGTCGAAGCCGCGGTCCGGTCCCCCGAAGGCCGCCAGTCGGAGGTCGCTCCCGCCCGGCTCGAAATCGAGATCGAGCTTCACGCGCCGCTTGTCGACCCGCAGGTGGTGGACCGGACGCCGCTGGTCCAGCTCGACCCCCTTCACGCGGACGTGGAGCCGATCCTGGGAGAGGCTCCACTCGCCATCGCGGCTGGCGCCGTCGAAGGCGTGCACGGTCCCGTCGGGCTCGATCAGGTGTCCGATCACGGCGGCGTTGCCGTCGCCGAACCCCACGTTCGTGATGCACAGCTCGAGCACCAGGTGGTGCCCCGAATCGAAGCGCGCCGCGACGCTCCAGAACTCGGAGCCCAGCTCGGCCTCCGGAACCCGGGCGGCGCCCAGGGCCTCGGGCGCTGCCGGCTGGGCGAAGGCCAGGAGGGCCAGCAAGCCCAGGAGCGGACGCACCAGGTTCACGAGACGCTCACCTCCTCTTCCCAGGGCGTGACGGGGGTGCCCCGGGCTCGCCTCAGCCCGGCGACGGCGAGCCGCCCGGCGTGGAACAGGATGGAGAATAGGGTCCAGCCCGCCACTGCCACGAGTCCCAGGTCGGGCCGCCCGGCGAGGAGGCCCGCGCTGAGCAGCACCAGATTCGGGTTGCGTCGCGCCGTGAACTGGCGGAAGACCGAGTCGATGGGTCGGTAGGAGTGGATCTCGAAGCCGAAGCCGGCCAGGAAGAACCCCTCGAGCAGGCGGCCCACCCCGTAGCCCGCCACGCAGGCCCAGGTCGCGGGGCCGAGGATCGGATCGGCCGCCGCGCCGAAGGCCCCCAGCCCGACGCCGAAGGCCCACCACCAGAAGGGTGGGTGGACCAGGTCGAGCCCGTGATCGAGCACGTGGCCCACCCGGCTGGAGGTCAGGGTCACCCGGGCCAGCTTGCCGTCCACGGTATCGAGGAAGGTCATCGCCCAGGCCATGGCCAGGCCGGCCCCGAGCAGGCCGCCCGCAAAGGCGGCCGTCGCGCCCAGCACCAGGAGCCAGCTCAGCAGGGTTACCGCGTTCGGCTGGACACCCAGACCCGCGCAGGTCCGCACGACGTGGAAGGCGGGAACCGGCCAGACGGTGCGCGTCACCCAATCGGTGACGCCCTTGTACGAGGCCTGGAACAGCTCCCACTCCACATCGCGGCTGTTCTCCGGCGTGAGCGCGGCGAGCAGGGCCGGCTGACGCTTCCGAAGCGCGGCGTCGTAGGGGTGCACCAGGTCGTCGGGACCCGCCGGAGCCACCGGACCCGGAGGGGCCGGCTTGCCGTCGCGGACCCAGTGTCCCGCGTCCTCCAGGGCTTCACCTCGAACCCGCGCTGCGAGAGGAATCGCACCCTGCTCCGGGCGACCCAGGAGCACGACGTCGCGGGCCGCGAGCAGGGCCTCGAGGAGGCGGCCGTCGAGCACGGCGTCACCGCGCACCACCAGCCAGCGCCGCGCCAGATGGGGCGGTGGCGCGGTCGGGCTCTCCACGACGGGTGCACAGCCGGGCAGGGCCCGCCGGAGCCGATCGATCGGCCGCAGGCCGAACACGCGCGCCGCACTCGGCGGAGGCGTGACCCAGATGCCGGTGGAACCCATGGGCTGGGTCCCCCCGGCCCCAGCTTCGGCTTCGCTCACGGCCCTCCCCCTGCACGACGAGCCGCGGACGGTACCATACGGGTCGTGGTGCGCAGATGAAGGCACGCGGGAGTGCGCGCCTGCCCGCCGTGGGGATCGTCTCGTGACCCTGGTCGCCCATCTCTCCGACCTCCACGTCACGGAGCCGCGCTGGAGTGCCCGCGGGGAGATCACCCCCAAGCGGGTCCTCGGCAAGCTCTCGTGGCACCTGCGCCGGCGCCACGAGCATCGCCCCGAGGTTCTCGAGCTGCTGGCGCGAGACCTCGACCGCGCCGCGCCGGACCGGGTCCTGATCACCGGAGACGTCACGAACCAGGGCCTGCCGGCCGAGCTGCGCGAAGGGGGTCGCTGGCTGGATCGGCTCGGGGGGCCCCAGCGCGTCTTCCTCGTGCCCGGCAACCACGACGTCTACGTGCCGGGCTCGTCGGTCGCCCTCGCCCAGGCCTGGGCACGCTTCCCCGCCCCTACGGCCGACGGCTGCGAGCCGCGCGTCGATGTGGAGGGCGATCTGGCCCTGGTCGGCGTGTCCTCGGCACGGGCGACGCCGCCTCTCTTCGCCACGGGTCGGGTCGGGCGGCACGCTCGGCTGCGCCTCGAGCGCTGTCTGCGTCGCCTGGCCGGTGGGGGTCTCGCGCGGGTCGTGCTGATCCACCATCCACCCTGGGCCGGCGGGATCTCGCGGCGGCGCGTGCTCGAAGATGCCCAGCCGCTCCGCGATCTGCTGGCCCGAGCCGGCGCCGGGCTGGTGCTGCACGGGCACGTCCACAAGACCGTGTTCAGCGAGACGCCGGGCCCGGACGGGCCGATCCCGGTGGTGGGCGTCCCGTCCGCATCGGCCCTCGGTCGCCGGGGGCCCGAGCGTCGCGCCCGATACCACCTGCTGCGACGCATCCGCGGTGGGGGCTTCGAGTGTCGGATCCGCGTGCTTTCGGCCGACGGGACGCGATTCACCGACGGAGGGCAGTGCCAGCTGGGCGGGGGCGACGCGCGTTCTGCGGACCGCTGATCCGGATCCGGGCCGGCTTCACCCGGATCGGCGGGTCGTCAGGATCTCCTCGATCAGGCTCAGATGCTCCGGGCGATCCACATCGAGGGCGCACTCGGGGAAGGGCAGGGCGAGCAGGGCGGCGCGCGCGCCCGCGCGTTCGGAGAGGTCCCGGACGGCCTCGTCCAGATCGAGTCGCCCCAGTGCGTAGCGCGCCAGTGAGCCCAGGCCGATTCGCGAGACGAGACGCCATGGCTGCTTGCGGCGCGCGTCCATCTCCTGCCAGAAGGCGACGGCACGGGCGGCTCGCGGGGTGCGCAGCAGGAACAGGTTGGCACCGGTGACACGCGTGGGTCGCGGCCCGAGGAAGGTGCGCGGGACGTCGGGGTAGCGCGCGCGGAGGGTCTCTTCGGCGACCACGCCGACCACCACGTCCGCATCCACGCGGGCCGCCTCGTCGACGAAGTGGGCGATCATCGCGGGCTCGAGCAGCGGGTGATCGGCGGTCGTGACCAGAGCGGTCTGCGCCCCTTCGAGCTGCCCGAACATCGAGGCCACGCTCGCGCTGGGGCCCCGCTCCGGAGCCACCAGGCGCAGCTCGCCCCGCGCCCGCGCGTCGGCGATCTCGCTGCACCCTGTCAGCTCGGGGTCGTCGATGCACAGCCAGGTCTCGGCGATGCGGCCCGAGCCGCGGAGAGCCCGCAGCACGCGCACCACCATGGGAACCCCGGCGACCGGGATGCGCGCCTTGTGGCTGACCCCTGCGGCCTCGGCCAGAGCGTCGCCGCCGGTGCGGCGGCCGGCCAGGAGGAAGGCCCGCAGGCTGGGGGCGCTCAATGGGGCTTCGGGGTGGCTCGGAGCGGCCCCGCCCTCACGATCGGTTCATCGCATTTCGCTAGCATCCTGCGCCAATGCTACCCGAGGGGACCAGCGGCCAGGAACGATGGCCCGTTGCCGTCCTCGTGGATGCCACACGGCCCGGGTGCGCCCGCCGGCTCTTCGGCATGGCGCTGGTCGAGCGCGTGCTGCGCGCACTTCTCGAGGCAGGCCTCGAGGGAGTTCGCGTCTGGCTTCACGAGGCGGGCGACGCGTCGGCCGTCCTGCCCGACGATCTGTGGGAGCGCTTGGACCTGGTCCCGGAGCCCGGGGAGGCGCCGCTCGCGAAACGGGTGACCGCCGCCGCGAGCCGAGCCGAGGCCCTGCTCGTGCTGGAGGGCGATGCGGTCATCGACCCCCGGCTGATCCGACACCTGGCTGCGTCGCGAGGGGCTCGGGCCCTGTCCGCCGATGCACCGGAGCCGGGCTGCGGAAGCGCCTCGGCGGTCCTGCGTCTCGAAGGTGCTCCGGGCGAGGCGCCGCCCTCGGCCACGTTGGCGGAGCTCGCCGACGAATGGGTAGGGAGCGGCTCGCTCGCGGCGGGCTCGCTGGGAGCGGTACCGAGTCACATCCAGAAGCTGCGGCGGGATCTCCCCGCCTACGTCTTCCGCGTGACCGACGACGCGGAGCGCGATGGCAGCGAGCGCTTCCTGTTCCGGTCGAACTACAAGGGCTCGACCGACTTCCTCACCAAGCACGTCTACCCGCCCCTGGTCTGGCGGATGCTGCAGCCCCTGGCCCGCCGCCGCATCCATCCGAACTGGGTGTCGGGCTTCAACGTCCTGATCACCTTTGCCGCGATTCCACTCTTCGCGGCGGGTGCGTGGGTCGCCGGCCTGACCCTCGCCTACACGATGAGCGTGCTCGACTCGGTCGATGGAAAGCTCGCTCGCCTCACCTACAGGAGCTCGAAGCTCGGCCACGTCCTCGATCACGGCCTCGACGTCGTGCATCCGCCCCTGTGGTACCTGGCCTGGGCGGTGGGGCTCGGCGGTGGCCTGTGGCTCGATGCCGTCTGGTGGATGACGGGCGCCTACGTGGCGGATCGTCTCGTCACCGAGGCCTTCACGCGGATGACGAGTGGGCGCTCCATCCACGCCTGGGCGCCGGTCGACGTGCGCATGCGCACCTTCATCTCGCGGCGCAACATCAACCTGCCCCTCTTCACGGCCGGCCTGCTCGTGGGGCTGCCGGGCCCGGCCCTCCTGGTCGTCGTGGCCTGGCAGGTGGCCACCCTGGCCTTCCACGCACTCCGTCTCGCGCAGGTTGCCCGCGATTTGCGCAACCCGCGCGGAGCGGCCTGATGCGCATCCTCCTCGACGTTGCGCGCGCCCATCCCCGGCGGAGCCTGGCGACGCTCGGTTGCCTCTTGCTGGCCGGCGTCGCCGAAGGCGTCGGCCTGACGAGCCTGCTGCCCCTTCTGGAGCTGGCCGCGCCGGCGGCGGAGGGCGCCGAGCCCTCGGCGTTGGCCGAGGCCGTGAGGCGCGGCTTCGACCATCTCGGGCTCGCGCCCAGCCTGGGGGTCCTGCTCTCGGTGGTCGTGGCGGGCATGGTGGGCAAGGCGTTGCTGATCCTGCTTGCGAATCGGCAGGTGGGCTACGCGGTGGCCGCGGTCGCGACGGACCTGCGCCTCTCCCTGGTTCGGGCCCTGCTCCACGCGCGGTGGAGCTACTTCACCGTTCAACCCGTGGGCCGCATCGCCAACGCCTTCACCACCGAGGCCGAGCGCGCCTCCCAGGCCTTCCTGCACGGTTCGATGATCGTGGCGGCGGNGCTGCAGGCGACCCTCTACACNGGCGTCGCCTTCCTNGTGTCCTGGCGNGCGACCCTGGGCGCNCTCGCCCTCGGNGCGGTCAGCAGCTGGGCCCTGGTCGTGCTGGTGCGCGCGTCGAGGCGCGCCGGAAACCGTCAGACCGAGCTCCTGAAGAGCTCGGTCACCCATTTGAGCGACGCCCTCCACGGTGTGAAGCCCCTGCGGGCGATGGCCCGGGAGGAGCGGCTGGGGCCGCTGCTCTCGGACGAGGCGCGGCATCTCGATCGGGCGCTGCGGGGAGAGGTGCTCAGCAAGGAGGGCCTGAAGGCGCTCCAGGAGCCGATCATCGTCGCAGGGCTGGCCAGCGGGCTCTTCCTGGCGATCTCCGCCTTCGGCATGCCGCTCTCCTCCCTCTTGATGCTGGGTCTGCTCTTCGCGCGTACACTCGCTGCGGTCGGCAAGGCACAGAAGGAATTCCAATCGATGGCCGCGCGGGAGAGCGCCTATCACTCGCTGCGCGAGACCATCGAGCGTGCGGAGGCCGAGCCCGAGCAGCCCCACGGTGGACTCGCGCCGAGCCTCGAGGAGGGCATCGCCCTCGAAGGCGTCGAGCTCGACTACGGCAGCCGTCCCGTCCTCTCTGGCGCCGACCTCTTCGTCCCGGCCGGTGAGCTGACCAGCGTGATCGGCGCGTCCGGCGCGGGCAAGACGAGCCTTGCGGATCTGATGATCGGCCTGGTGCAGCCCACGCGGGGGCGGGTCTGCATCGACGGCGTTCCCCTCGAGGAGATCGATCTGCGCGCGTGGCGGCGCATGGTGGGCTACGTCCCCCAGGAACTCTTCCTGCTCAACGAGAGCGTGCTCGCCAACGTGACCCTGGGCGATCCGGACCTCGACGAGGCGCAGGTCTGGCGCGCCCTCGAGCGGGCAGGTGCCCGGGAGTTCGTGGAAGGGCTTCCGGGGGGCCTCGACGCGCAGGTCGGTGAGCGCGGATCGCTCCTCTCGGGCGGCCAGCGCCAACGCATTGCCATCGCCCGGGCGGTGGTGCGCGAGCCGAGCTTCCTGATCCTGGACGAGGCCACGGCCTCGCTCGACCCGAAGACCGAGGAGGGGATCTGCGAAGCGGTGGTTCGCATGCGGGGGGAGATGACGATCCTCGCCGTGACCCACCAGCGGGCCTTCGTGAACCGGGCCGATCGCGTCTACCGGATCGAGAACGGCCAGGTGAAGCAGGTGGCCGAATGAGGCCCTGGCAACGCTGGCAACGCCGGCTGAAGCCCGGCACCGGCGAGGACGCCTGGCGCAGCCAACCCGAGTGCATCGCCTTCGAGCCCACCACTCCCGGCCCGGTGGCGGGGCCGCCCGTCCGCATCTTCCTGGGCACCCAGCCGGAGCAGTGGCGTGGCGAGCGGGTCTTCCTCTGGTCGGTCTTCGAGCACCGCGATCCGCAGCGTCGCTACGAGGTCTACCGCATGGAGGGGCTGCGAGGCTTCGACCGGCGCGGCTGGACGACCCGCTTCACGAACTACCGCTTTGCGATCCCGCACTTCGCCGGCTGCACCGGCCGGGCGATCTACAACGACGTCGATCAGATCTACCTGCACGATCCCGCCGCGCTCTTCGACCTCGAGATGGGAGAGCACGGGTTCCTGGCGCTCTCGGACCAGGATCTGTCCGTGATGCTGATCGACTGCGAACGCATGGCGCCGCACTGGCCCCTCGAGGAGGCCCGTCGCACGGACAAGAAGAGCATCCAACGCGCCACGGCCCAGCGCGGTCTGCGCGGCTCCCTCCCGCCGGAGTGGAACGCGCGGGACGGAGAGTGGGAGGATGGCCGCAGCAGGCTCGTCCACTACACGAAGCTTTCCACCCAGCCGTGGCGCCCCTTTCCGGACCACTTCGCCTACCGGGAGGGCCCCGCCGCGGAGCTCTGGAAGCGGAGCGAAGAGCGAGCCAACGCCGCCGGCTTCGAGGGCTTCGACGACGGTCGCCCCAGTGAGGAGATGGGCCGTCTCCGGGCAGAGGGCCATCTCCCCGCGCCCGACGCGAACGATCGCGAGGCGTTGCGTATGCTGGCGCGCCTGACACCGGGCGATCGGCTGCTCGAGCTCGAGGACGCCGCGCTGCTGCGTTGGTTGCTCGCGGCCGACCCGGAACCCATGGACGGCATCCTCTGTCCCGGCGGGCTCGAGGCCCTGCCCGAGACGGATCAGGCCTGGGCGCTTCGCAAGCTCTTTTCGGCGGCGCGGCATTTCCTGTTCGTGGCGGCGGAGCCAGGGGCGACGACGACCCGGTTCATCGACCGGTTCAAGAGTGTGGCCGGCGACCACGAAGACGTGCACTGGGAGCTCTTCGTTCGCGGGAGTAGATCGATGCGGCACCTCGAGGGCGGTCGCTTCCTGGGTCCCGGGTCGCCGCGCACCTGGGTCATCGTCGACGATCGCCCGGGCAACGAGACGCAGGCGGTCGGGCTGGCCGAGGCCCTCGGCTGGTCCCACCAGGTGCACCGGCTTCGCTTCGGTCGCCTGGGGGATCTGCATCCCCGCCTGCGCGGCGCCACGCGGCTGGGCCTCTCGCGAAGGGAAGCCGCCAAGCTGCACGCCCCCTGGCCGGATCTGGTGATCTCCGCCGGCCGTCGGGCTGCGCCCGTCGCCCTGTGGGTCCGGGCGCGCGCCCAGGGACGGACTCGCGTCGTGCACCTCGGCCGCAAGGGCGGGGCCGCCGCCGGGCTCTTCGATCTGGCCGTGACCCCGAAGCACGCCCGCCTCTGGCCCCATCCGAGCCGGGTCGAGACGGTTCTACCCGTCTCCCGGGTCAACGACGCCGAGCTCGCGCGCGCGGTGGATCGCTGGAAGGAGACCCTCGAAGGAGACCCGCTTCGGCCTCGCATCGGAGTCCTGGTCGGTGGTGAGACCGCCAAGTTCCGCTTCGGCGAGAGCGAGGCTCGCCAGCTGGGGCGAGACCTCACGGGGCTCGCGGCCAAGCTGGGTGGACGGCTGTGGGTGACCACCAGCCCCCGCACCGGCAGCGTGGCCACGGAGGCCCTGGGCGGCGCCCTCGACGCCGAGGCCCGCTTCTTTCGCTGGCGTGAGGGCGGGCCCGAGACCCCGTACCTGGGCATCCTCGCCCTGTGCGACCTGCTGGTCGTGACCGGCGAGAGCGAGTCGATGCTCGCGGAGGCCTGCGCGACGGACCGGCCGGTGCTCGTCTACCCGCTTCCGGCCGCCGGGGGCGGCGTGGGTCTCGGGGGGCGCGTGGTCGACGGCTTGTTGGCGCGCGCGACCACCGATCGACCGAACGAGCGCGGCACGGCGGCGCCCCAACGCGGTCTGGCGCGTTGGTCGGCGCGTCTCGTGGACGCGGGCCTGGTGCGCCCGACCCGTGACCTGCGGCGACTGCACGAGGAGCTGATCCGGCTCGGCCGGATCGAGTTCTTCCACGATGCGCCGCGCCTCGATGCGGCGACGCCCCACCGGGAGGCGCGGGGGATTGCCGCCAGGGTGCGGCGCCTGATGGGGGTGGGCGACTCGTGAGCGGTACCCGCCACGGCTTCCAGCTCCTGGACGGCGCGGCCCTCGAGGCGCTCGACCCGCGTCGCTTCCGTCGCACACGGCCCTTTCCCTGGTGGGCGGGTCCCGTGCTCCGCCAGGAGGCATGGCGCGCCCTGCAGGCCCGGCTTCCCGCGCCCGACTCGTTCGCCAGGGTCTTCGGCAAGAAGCGCCGCTTCGGTCAGCAGAGTCACGACCGCTACACCCTGGACTACGAGCCGGATCTCCCGGTGCACCCGATCTGGCACCAGCTGGTCGAGGAGCTCGAGAGCCCCGCCTACCGTCGCTTCCTGCGCCAGAGGCTCGGTCGTCGTCCCTTCGAGCTGTGCTTCCACTGGCACTACACACCGCGCGGCGCCTCGGTCTCGCCCCACTGCGATGCGGCCCGCAAGCTCGGCTCGCAGGTCTTCTACTTCAACGACGAGGCCACCTGGGATCCCGCGTGGGGAGGGGAGACCTGCGTCCTCGACGACGGCGGTCGGTACAGCCACCGATCCAACCCCGACTTCGCGGACTTCGACGCGCTCGAGACCGTGCCGGCCACCGGGAACCAGAGCCTGCTCTTCGCCCGGCGTGGGCACTCCTGGCACGGAGTTCGCGAGCTCACCTGTCCCGAGGGCGAGCTGCGTCGGGTCTTCATCATGGCCGTGGAATCCACCGGGTCATGGTGGCGCCGACCGCGGTCATGACGGAGCCGCTTCGCGTGCGCGGTGGGCGCCTCGCGATCGTGCTGACGGGTCTCGGCCTCGGCGGCGTCCAGCGCACGATGCTCACCCTCGCGGGCGGGTTGCTGGAGCGGGGCGTGGAGGTCGATCTGGTGGTGCCGCGCGCCGAAGGCCCCTTCCTCGAAGCCGTGCCCGAGGGAGCCCGCCTGGTGGCGCTCGGCTCCCGACTCGCCCGGCTGCCCTGGATCCGCTCGCGAAAGCGACGCCGCAGCCTGGCCAGCACGGGGGCCCTGGCGGCCTACCTGCGTGGCGAGCGACCGGTCCTCGCGCTGGCTGCCTCCCACTACGTGAACCTCTCCCTGGTCTGGGCGCGCCGGCGGGCCGGCGTCCCGGTGCGCGTCGCGATCAGCCAGCGGACGGCGCTCTCCCGCGCGATCGAGAACGCGGGCTTCCCCTTCCGGCGACGTCCTCTGCTCCAGGCGATGGTGCGGCGCGGCTATCCGATGGCCGACGCCATCACCGCCGTGTCCGACGGCGTGGCGGAGGACCTGGCCCGCGTCAGCGGAATCCCGCGCGATTCCATCGCCACGCTGCCGAACCCCCTTCGCATGGAGGAGGTGGAGCTCGGTGCTGCGGCGCCGGTTCCCCATCCCTGGCTGTCCGACGACGCCGTGCCGGTCTGCGTGGCGCTCGGGCGGCTCGCGCCCCAGAAGGACCTTCCGACGCTGCTTCGCGCCATGGTGCAGGTGCGCCGCCGTCGCCCGGTCCGTCTGCTGGTGCTGGGCGAGGGGCGGGAGCGCGCACGGCTCGAGCAGATGGTCGAAGAGCTCGATCTGGCCGAGGACGTGGCGTTGCCCGGATACGTCGAGAACCCCTTCGCGTGGCTCGCGCGCGCCCGGCTCTTCATCCTCTCTTCATCCTACGAGGGCCTTCCCGGCGCGTTGGTCCAGGCGCTGGCCTGCGGCTGCCCGGTTGTGAGTACCGATTGCCCGAGCGGTCCGCGCGAGATCCTCGAGGAGGGAAAGCTCGGCGCCCTGGTGCCGGTCGGAGACCCGACGGCCATGGCCGGGGCCATCGACGCCGCCCTGGAGACACCCCCCGACCGGGCGCCCCTGCGGCGCCGCGCTCTCGACTTCGCGCGGGAGCCGGTGGTGGACGCGTGGCTCGCATGGCTCGAAGGAGTCGCCGCGTGATCCGGTGCAGCGAGGGCCTAGAGGAAGGAGGCCACTTGGGCCGACCCTTCTCTCATCTCCTCCCGGCGGCTCGGGGAGTCGAGGGCGTCGCGCACGGCCAGCAGGTCGCGCTCGGTATCCACCTCGGCCCACCAGGACTCACCCGTCGCGACCGGCTGGATCGGCAGCCTGTCTGCCAGGCCGTCGAGGGCTGCCGTGTACCAGGCGCGCTGCGCGTCCTTCGAGTGCGCAATCTCGTCCAGGATCTGGCGGAAGCCCGCGATGCCCTCTCCCCGGAAGAGCGTCATGCCGATCGCTTCACCGTCGGGCGAGAGGCCGGGGAGGGCCTTGCCGATGGCCTGCAGCCGCCCGCTCCCGTCGAGCACGACCTTCATGTCGTCGTCGTCGTAGGCGCGCTTCCGGGCCATCGCCATCGTCACGGGGCCCCTGGCTTCGGCGACGAGGCGGTTCAGGATCGCGTCGTCGAAGAGCGTGTCGCCGTTCAGGAGCAGGAAGTCCTCGGTCATGAGGGGCCGGGCCAGCCAGGCCGTCATGAGGTTGTCCGAGGTCTCCGAGAACGGGTTGTAGGCGGTGGCCACGTCGAGCCCGGGCAGCTCGAGGTCGGCCAGGGTCGCCTCGACGCGCTCGGCTCCGTACCCGACCATCACGACCGCGTGTCCGAAGCCGCACCGCGCCAGGGCTCGCAGCTGCAGTTCGAGGAGGGTGCGATGCCCCTGGACCGGTACCAGGCACTTCGGAGCGCCGTGGGTGACGCGCGCGAGTCTGCGCCCCCTTCCGGCGCTCAACAGGATCGCCTTGCGCGGCCTCTGCACCCTTCACTCCCCAGCCGGGTCCGCGTGGACCGACGGCCGGCACCATAGCGGAATGGTCGGCGGACTACAGCGTTCTGGCGCGCCCCCCCGGCGGAGTTCCGCCCATCCGGGGAGACTGCTTCGCAAGGCCGTGCGCCGCGAGGTGGCGTTGCCGGCGGGGGTGGCCCTGGCGGCCCTCTCGGTCGCGTTCCTGACCAAGAGCCTGCTCTCGTACGCCGATTGGATCCTGAACCGGGGTCTTGCGCCGGGGGACGTGGGCTCGATCGCGGCTCTCGAGATCGTGCCGGTCCTGGCGCAGACGATTCCCTTCGCTCTCCTGATCGGAGTGCTCGTGGGGCTCGGTCGGCTCAAGGCCGATCTCGAGCTCCTGGCGATGGAGACCCTCGGCTTTGCCCGGCTGCAGCTGGTGCGGCCCGTGCTGGCGGTGGCCGTCCTGGGTTGGCTCCTGGCGGCCTTTCTCTCGGTGTGGGCCGCGCCTTCCTCGCGCGCTGCACTCGAGGAGACCTTCGACCGGATCCAGCGGACCAGCCCTGGCGCGCTGCTCCAGGCGGGCACCGTGAACGAGTTCGCCGATCGGCAGCTCCTGGTTCGGGAGGTCTCGCCCGACGGCACGGAGCTTCACGGCGTGCTCCTCTGGATGCCGGACCTCGGCGAAGCCGTGTTCGGAGAGCGCGGACGCGTGAGCGCCGAGTCCTCGGAGACGCTGCACCTGCACCTCGACGAGGCGGCTCTGCTCGGCAGCCCCGCGGCCGACGCCGGCGGCCAACACGTCGAGGTGGCGAGCTTCGACACGACCCTCGAGCTCGGTCCCCCGGAGGAGCTGCCCGGCGATCGCGTGCAGGCGCTCTCGACCCTGGACCTCGCACGCAGCTCCGAGACGGCGCCGCCGGTGGGCAGTCCGCGCAGACGCCTCGCCGAGCTCCACCGCCGTCTCGCGCACCCCTCCGCGGCGCTCGTGCTCGGCGTCCTGGCGGCTCCCCTGGCCCTGGGCCGCCGGCGCTTCTCGCGGTCGAGCGGGGCCGTGGCGGGCCTCCTCCTCACGGGTGCCTACTACGGGCTCGTGCAGCTCGGGGAGGCGCTGCTGCGCAGCCCGGGGGTTCCGGTGGCCGCTGCGATCTGGCTCGCGCCCTGCGTAGTCGCCGTGCTGGCCGGGTTCCTGCTCTTCCGTCTCTCCCGCTTCCGCTTCGACGAGGACGTGTCCCTGCGACGCGCCGAGGGTTCCAGCGAGACCGCTCGGCCGATCGGACTGCGCGGCGTGTTGGACCGCTACGTCCTCGGTGTCTACGGCGGGTCCGCGGCCCTTTCGATGGCAGCGCTCTTCCTGGCCTACTTCCTGATCGATGTCCTCGAGCGGCTCGACTGGTTCGCGAAGCACCGCGCCGAGCTGGGGGAGATCCTGCACTTCTACTCGGCTCGCGCGCCCCTGCTGATCTCGCGCGTGATCCCGATGGGTCTGCTCGCGGGCAGCGCCCTCACCGTCAGTCTGCTGGCCCTGCGCAACGAGCTGGTGGCCATGCAGGCCAGTGGCATCCGGCTGGCGCGCGCGCTGTTGCCGGTGCTGGTGCTGTCGGCGCTCGTGGTGCCGGTGGACTTCTGGCTGAACGATGCCGTCGTCACGCGCACCAATGCCTGGGCCGATCGCATCAAGGTCGAGCGCATCAAGGATCGCGCGACCGGCTCGGCGACCCAGGCCTGGTACAGGGCCGGCGGTCAGCTGGTCCGGGCCTCGCAGGCCGGCCTGGCCGGGGGACGCGTTCCGGACCTGATCGTGTACGAGCTCGGCTCGTCGGGCCTGCCGGCCGCTCGAATCCACGCGCGCGAGGCTCGCCGGATCGACGGGGAGGTCGACGGCGCGGGCGATTCCGTGTGGGAGCTGGTGGACGCGGAGGCGATCCTGATCTCGGAACGGGGGCTGCGCGTCGTCGAGCCCCCGCTCCGCTACGCGCTGGGAGCTGCACGCCGCGCCGAGATCGACCCGATGCACCACTCGGCCGACAGCCTGGCCGGGGAGATCGCCGTGGCCCAGGCGAGTGGCTTCTCGGTGGTCGGTCTGCAGATCGAGCTCCACCGCAAGCTGGCCCAGCCCTTTGCCTGTCTTCTGCTTCCCTCCATCGCCCTGCTCCTTGCGGTCCGGACCCGGCGGCCGCCCTCGGCGGCGCGAAACCTGGTGTCTTGCGCGGCCGTCGGCGTGACCTACCTCCTCTTCGGGGACATCGCCGCCTCCCTGGGTCTCGGCGGTCAGATTTCGCCGGTCGCCGCGGGCTGGGCCCCACCCGCCCTCGCCATGATCGGCGCCGGCGCCCTGCTCACCCGCCCGCGCTCGTAGACCCCGTCGCCCTCGCGGTCTCCCCGAACGGAGGGAGACGGCTTCCGGGGGCCGGCCACCGGCAGCCAGGCGGAAACTCCGCGTCACTTCGCGGGGCTCCCGGCCACTCCTCTATGTGGTAGATTTTCCCACATCCATGCCGAACGACCTGCCCCAGCCCGGGCCCCGACCGGCGGTGCTGACGGCCCTTCGTCAGGTTCTGCGCCCCCTGGTGCGCTTCCTGCTCGACCAGGGCTTCACCTTTCCGATGTTGTCCCGGCTCCTGAAGGAGGTCTACGTCGAGGTCGCCGACCGGGAGCTGCCCCTCGAGGGGCGAGCCCAGACCACGACCCGCCTGAGCCTGCTGACGGGCGTCCATCGCAAGGACGTGAAGCGGCTGAAGGAGCAGCCGGTCGCCGTGGATCCGTCCCAGGCCCATGCGCCCCTGGGCGCGCTGATCGCCGTCCGCTGGACCAGCGAGGAGGCCTACCTGGACGAGCAGGGGCGTCCGCGAAGCCTGCTGCGCCGTGCTCCGCCCGGGGAGCCCTCCTTCGAGGCCCTGGTCGCCGAGGTGAGCACGGACATCCGGGCCCGTGCCGTGCTGGACGAGTGGCTCCGGCTCGGTGTGGCGCGTCTCGACGACCAGGGACGGGTTCACCTGCAGGTGGACGCCTTCGTACCCGAGAGCGGCTTCGACGAGAAGACCTGGTTCTTCGGTCGCAATACCCGGGACCATCTGCTCGCCGCGACCCACAACCTGCGCGGCGACACACCCTCCATGCCGGATCGCGCGGTCTACTACAGCGGTCTCTCGGAGGCTTCGACGGAAGAGCTCGCCGAGCTGGCCGAGAAGGTGGGGATGGAGGCCCTCCAGACCTTGAACCGAAGGGCGCGCACACTCAAGCAGCGCGACCGACGCCGGGGTGGCGGCGGCCGGCGCATGACGCTGGGCTTCTACTTCTTCCGGGGCAGCGAAGAGGACGACGACTCGCAGGAGCCCGCCGATGGCTAGTCGAGTCGCTGCCGCTCCCGCGCGCTGGGCGATCTACGCCATGGCGGTCCTTCTGGCGCTGGCCTGCGTGACTCCGGCGAGGGCGGCCGAGGACCGATGCGGCGCCGCCGAGGCGGAGGAGCTGGTGTCGATGGCCCGACCCGATGGGTTCGGGGGCACCGGGCTCGGAGGCGACCGCGACGGGATCGGTGGCACGGGGCGGAGCGATCCCGATGGCTTGGGCGGCACGGGGCGCGGCGATCCCGATGGCTTCGGCGGCACCGGACTCTTCGGCACCATCACGGCGTTCGGCAGCATCTGCGTCAATGGCCACCGGGTGCTGCTGCCCGCCGACCTCCCGATCCAGATGCAGGGCGAGCTCACCAGCGCGGATGTGCTGCGCGTAGGCCACGTCGTGTGGGTGGTGGCCTCGGCCGAAGGCGAGCAGCTTCAGGCCCGCGAGGTGCAGGTGTGGCTGGCTGCGCGCGGACCGATCGAAGAGGTCGATCTCGGGCGGCGCCGGCTCCGCGTGGCGGGGCGCTGGGTCACGCTCCTCGACGGGACTCCGCTCGTCGACCAGTCGACGGGCATGCTCCTCGACCCGGCGGGCCTGACCGTCGGCGAGAGCGTGGCCGTCAGTGGACTCATCGATGGAGAAGGCCGCATCTTCGCGACGCGCGTGGAGCGCCTGGAAGACGCCTGGCCGGGCCGCGCGGGGCTTCCGGACCTTGTCGAGCTTGCCAGAAGGGCCGAGGTGGAGACCCTCTCGGTGGAGGGCTTCGTGAGCCGACCTACGAGCGGAGAGCTGCGGGTCGGCAGCCTGCCCCTGACCCTCCCGCCTGGCCAACCGGCAGCGCGCGAGCTGGTATCCGATTCGCGGGTCTGGGTGCGCGGGCACAGGGCCGGCCCCACGCTGCAGGCGGAGCGCATCGCACTGCCGCCCATCCGGGTGCGGCCCGGCCTCCAGCTCCCGGCTCCGCTCCCCAGGGGCCTGCCTCTCGTGCCGCGCATCCGTCCGCGAGTCGAGCCCTTCCGCGGCAAGGATCGCCGCGAGATCTCGCCCCCCCGCCAGGCCCCCGCTCCCGCCCCCGTGCCGAGCCCGAAGCCCCGACCCGCGCCCGTGTCGCCGGGCGTGCTCCACAAGGACCTCGACCTGGACCGCATCGAGGGGGCGCCCGTCAAGGGCAACCTGTCGGGCCGGTAGGAGGTCTGCGCGGCAGCGGGGAGATCCGGGGGCGTCGAGGCGGTGGTTCCGGGGGTGCGAGGTCGCCGGACACAGCTCGCTTGGTCAGCCCGGGCGCTCCGCTGGATCGAGTAACCCCCCACCTGCGCGCCACCCCTCCTGGAGCAGCCAGGTATGCGGCCACGCCACCGCATGCACCCTTCCGCCAGGCCGCTCCCG